>CAZDPA010000181.1:0-7737 GCA_964507195.1 uncultured Salinisphaerales bacterium
AACGTCAAGGATCTGGCAGACATTCCTGAAACGGTGAAGTCCAAGCTCAACATCGAGCCGGTGCGCTGGGTCGATGACGTGCTGCGGATTGCACTGGAACGTATGCCGGAACCGCGTCCGATCCCTGAAGCGGCGGCGACGGCCGATGCAGCAGCGGCCGAGGCTGCGCGAGCGCATTGATCTGACGGGACGTTAAGATGCAAAAAAGCGGCGATGGGATGACCATCGCCGCTTTTTGTGTTTCAGCGTTTTCTCAGAGGTTGGTGGGTACTTGCAAGCGCGCTCCCGCACGCGGTTGCGCTGCGGTCGAAAGGTCGTTGCGCGAAGCCAAGGTGGCGACGCTGACGCCGTAGCGACTCGCAATATGCGACAGCGATTCGCCAGCCTGCACTACGTGCACCAGTGCGGCGGCCTGCGGGGTCGGCGAGTAGCGCTGCCCCGATAGTGCATGACGGAAGCGCTGGGCCTCGGCTGCGGGCAGGGCGAGCATGGTTTTGTCGCCGGTGCTGGAAAGCTGGCGCAAGCCCGGGTTGAGTTCGCGGATCAGCTGTTCGGAGATGTTTGCCGCTCTGGCGACACGCACGAGATCTACCGGGCGACGCAGGCGGATCAGTTCGGTCGGCGCGGCATTGGCGATGCGCGGAAGGCTGATGCCAAAGCGCTTGGGCTGCTGGATCAGCAGGCAGATGCCGGCCAGTTTGCGCGCATGTTCGTAGGTTTCCGGCGGCAGGCTCTTCAGCTGCCAGAAGCTTTTGACCTTGGGCTGCATCTGCATCACTTCCGCGAGGCGTCCGCGGCCGATGTTGAAGGCGGCAATCGCCAGCCACCAGTCATCAAAGCGCTCATGCATGTCGTTGAGGTGACCCAGCGCCACGCGGGTGCTGGCGATGGGATCGACCCGCGGGTCATACGCCGCACTGCTGCTCAGACCAAAACTGCCAGCTGTTGCCGGCAACAGCTGCCACAGGCCATAGGCTTGCTGGCCAGACACCGCATTGGCATTGAAGCCGGACTCGACGGCCGGCAACAGCACCAGTTCCAGCGGCAGCTTGCGCCGTTCAGCCGCTTCCACCATATGCCACAGGTGGGGCTGGGCGCGCGCCAGCATGGTCTGGAATGCCTTTGGGTGCCGTGCAAAGTGCTTCGCCCATCTGACGGCGTCGGGCTGCGCTTCGGGTTGCAGCTGCATACCGGCGACAATCCGCGGCCAGATCGAGTCTTCCAGTGTCCTTGACGCAGCAGGCGTCAGCCAGAAAACGGCAATCAAGGTCAAAAGAATGGTGCGCGCAGAACCCAGCACTGTCCCCCCGGTCAGTTTCATACGGCGGTAACTTTACAGCATCGAACCCGAACGCCCACCCACCCATACGGGGCTGACGAGCCCGGTCAGGGTGCCATGCTTCAGGGAAAACCGGACAAAAAGCGAGGGAACCGACAGAATTTGCAAGATTCACGGCGCACGGAAACTGTCCTTCCATTTCCGCAACGCAGCAAACACCATCCCGTCATCGTTCAGCGGACTGCCGGCCCAGGTTTCTGCCGCCTGGCGCGCAGCGCGTTCACGCGTACGCAGAAACGGGTTGATGCGCCGCTCCAGCGTCAGGGTAGTCGGCACGCTGGGGATGCCAGCGGCGCGCAGAGTCTGCACCTTGCGGATGTGATCCTGGATATCGCGGTTGTCCGGCTCGACCGCGTGCGCGAATGCGAGATTCGACAGCGTGTATTCGTGCGTGCAGTACATGCGGCTGTTCGCGGGCAGGGTGTCGAGGCGCTGCATCGACGCATGCATCTGCGCGGGGGTGCCCTCGAACAGACGGCCGCAGCCGGCGGAAAACAGGGTGTCCCCGCAGAGTACGAAAGGCGCCTCGGCAGCGTCCGGTTCGGCCTGGATATAAGCGATATGCCCGAGTGTATGGCCGGGCAGGCTGATGATCCGCAACTGCTCGCCTAGAACCTCGATCTCATCTCCATCGTTCAGTGCATGCGTCAGCAACCCGATCTTCGCGGCTTCATCGGCAGGGCCGTAGACCGGCACGGGCCATGCACCAAGCAGTACAGGGATACCGGCAATGTGGTCCGGATGGTGGTGCGTGACGAGGATTGCCTGCAGATTCAGCGCGTTCTCCCGCAAGTAGCGGGCGACCGGTGCGCCATCACCCGGATCGACCACGACCGCATCCCGGCCGCGGTTCAGGACCCAGACATAGTTGTCGCTGAAGATCGGGATTGCGTGCAGCTGCATAGTCGCTACCATGGGCTTGAACGATTTGCAGGGTAGCGCCATGACTCCGCTGCGTCATCAGAACACGACAAGACCTCTGGACCGCGTGTCGCTGGGCATCTGGCGGCGTTCGGCGCGCGGCGGGCAACTGATCGATCTTGAGGCGCGCGAGCTTGCGCGCCTGTTGCCGGATGTATTCGGGCGCCACGTGCTGCAGGTCGGCAGCTGGGCGGGCGATACCGCGCTGGTCGACAGTGCCGGCACCCTGCACCACGCCGTGCTGGGTGCGCTCGGCGATCCCGCCGCGGCCGGCGTGGTCGATCCGCAGCAGCTGCCGCTACCGGCCAAGAGTGTCGATGCGATCGTGTTGCCGCACACCCTGGAATACTCGCGGTCGCCGCACAATGTGCTGCGCGAGGTCGATCGGGTGCTCAACGATCGTGGCCGCCTGTTCGTGCTCGGTTTCAATCCATGGAGTGCATGGTCGTGGCGCTCGCGGCTGGGCCTGCGCCATCGCGCATTCCCGGCCGGGGCGCATTTCTACAGCGCCGGCCGCGTCAGCGACTGGCTTGAGCTGCTGGATTTCGAAGTCGGCGAGGTGCGCCGCTTCAGCATCGGCTTTCCGTGGCTTGCGCCACACAGCGTCGGCGATGGCTGGTCGCTTGCCAGCCTGCTGGCGCCGCTGGCCGAGGCGTATCTCGTCTGTGCGCGCAAGCGCGTACTGCCGATGAACTTCGTTGGCCGTGTCGCGCGTGCCCAGGTGCGCCCGCTGGTGGGCGTCGGAGTGCCGGTTGCACAGAGAGACGCGGACAGCGGGCTCTCGCGCTGATGCCAGCGCGATGCATCGCCGTTAAACTGCGGCGCCTTCTTCCAGGCTGATCTGCGCCGTCGTGAAACAAGTGATCGTCTATACCGATGGCGCCTGCAAGGGCAATCCGGGGCCCGGTGGCTGGGGCGTGCTGCTCGAGTGCAATGGCCAGCAGAAACGTCTGCATGGCGGAGAGCTGCAGACCACCAACAACCGCATGGAACTGACTGCGGCGATCAGCGCCCTCGATGCCCTGAAAGAGACTTGCAAGGTCACGCTGTACACGGATTCTTCGTACGTGATGCAGGGTTTGACCGAGTGGCTGCCGAACTGGAAGGCGCGCGGCTGGCGCACGGCAAGCAAGCAGCCGGTCAAGAACCAGGATCTGTGGCAGCAGCTTGATGCTTCTGCGGCACGGCATCAGATCAACTGGAAATGGGTCAAGGGACACAGCGGTGATCCGGGCAATGAAGAAGCGGATCGTCTGGCCAACGAAGGCGTGCTCGCAGCATTGGCCCAGGGGAAAAAGTAGTGCGACAGATCGTTCTGGATACCGAAACCACCGGACTCGAGGTCGAACAGGGTCACCGCATCATCGAGATCGGTTGCGTCGAATTGTTCAATCGCCGGCCCAGCGGCAACAACTTTCACGAGTACCTGCACCCCGAGGACAAGGACATCGATCCGGGTGCGGCCGAGGTGCACGGCATCACGCTGAGCTTTCTGGCCGACAAGCCGAAGTTTCGCGAGTTGGCGGACAAGCTGTGGAACTACCTCAACGGCGCCGAGCTGATCATCCACAACGCCAGTTTCGACGTCGGTTTTCTCGATCGCGAATTCGCGCGTTGTGGAAAGGACAGGAAGCTCAACGCAATCTGCACGATCACCGATACCGTCGCGATGGCCAAGCGATTGCACCCGGGGCAACGCGTCAATCTCAATGCGCTGTGCCGCCGCTACGAGATCGATGTCTCCCATCGCGAGCTGCACGGCGCCTTGCTCGACGCGCAGTTGCTAGCGGACGTTTATCTGGCGATGACCGGCGGCCAGAGCCGGCTTGGCCTGGACGATCCGGGTGCGGCATCGGCAAGCCGCTCCCGCTTCGTCGATCTGCTCGGTGCCAGCGATGCGCAACTGCCGGTGATCGATGCCAGCGCCGAGGAAATGGAAGCACACCGTGCCCGTCTGAAGAAAATCGCCGGCAAGGGCAAGTGTTTGTGGCCTGAGGATTTGCCTCAGGTCTGACGCTCAAGCGCGTGCCAGCGCGCTGATGACTTCAAAATAGGGTGGGCGCGTTTCACGCGAGCTGATCCGGCAATACTCGACCTCGAGCTTGCAGCCGCTGAGCAGCTTGCGCAGGGTTTCGGGCGCGATGCCCAGATTGAGGTGATCGAACGAACGCATGGTCTGCTCATGCGGATGTTCGGCCAGTGCGGCGACAATCAGGCGCCCGCCCGGTTTGAGCAGGCGTCGCGCTTCCTGCAGCACCTTGCGCGGATCGCGCGTGTACGACAGCGCGTGCATCAGGAATACGTGATCGTAGGCGCCACTCTCGAGCGGCAGCGCGTGCATGTCTGCTTCGCAGAAGCTGACGTTCTTCAAACCGGAGAGGCGCTTGCGCGCGGCGGCGATCACGGTCGCGCTGACGTCGACGCCGGTGACAGACGTCGCGCGTTCGGCAATCAACTCGGACAGCACGCCGTCGCCGCAGGCAACATCGACGACATCACCCAACTCCAGCAAGCCGATCAGTGAACGTGCGGTCGCTTCCCAGGTGCGTCCCGGCGAGTAATGCAGGTCCATGCGACCGGCCACGGATTCGGCCCAGGTCTGGCCGTGCTTGCGCTCGGCAATGACCTGCTCCGCACTTTCGCGGTCGACACGCAGTTGTGCGTCGTCCAGGCGCGGACGCAGGGCTGCCCACAGGCTGGCGGCTTCGCTGTCAGCGCCGGTCATCGAATACAGCGCGGCGTTGCCGCTGCGCTTGTCGTGGACCAGACCGGCGCGCTTGAGGCGGGCGAGGTGAGTGGAGACGCGGCTTTGCGTCAGCGAAGTGACCTGGGTCAGCTCGGCGACGCTGAGCTCGTAGTGTTCGAGCAGCAGCAGCAGGCGCACGCGGCTGGCATCCGCCAGGACGGTGCAGACTTCAGTGCTCTGATCGAGCGACAGGCTCATGCGGATAGGCGGATGGAGAGTGGTCTGTCGCGCAATTGTGCCGGGCGGCGCTGCAAACAAAAAGCCCGCCTTTCGGCGGGCAGGGAGCTAAGTAGTTTGCGCGCCCTGGCAGGCCGCGCAGGGGTCTGGTTCTAGTTGTTCGATGCGCTGTTGAAATCGCCTGGGGCTTCTGCAGGCATTTCGCCGGGCGCCAGGCCGAGTTCAGCCGCTTCTTTTTTGCCGGCCGAGGTCGCGAGGAAAGCGCGCGACAGTGGCGACGGGGTGATTGCAACCACGGTAGCTGCGGCGGCCGATACCTGCTGCTCCATTTTCAGCGCCTGTTCCTTGGCCTTGCGTTGAACAGAGCGCACGGCTTCGGCAACGCGGGCGATGTCGTTCTTTACCGCGGCCTTGGCCTTGCCGATATCTTCCTTGGCGGTTTCCTTGACCTTGGTCGCCGTGTTCTGTGCTTTGGACGTGACCTTGCGGACTTCCGAACGGGCGTCAGCCTTGACCTTGGATGCGGCGGACTTGGCCGAGTCGGTCGCTTTCTTGACGCTGGCCTTGGCCGAGCTGACCGCACTCTTGGCTTTGGCCTTCAGTTTGGATTGCACCTTGCTCTTGACCGACGGCTTGGCGGCCGGCTTCTTCGCGGCCACCTTCTTGACGGCAGGTTTTGCTGTTTTCTTGGCGGGAGTTTTTTTCGCCGCCGGCTTCTTTGCGGCAGCTTTCTTTACCGGAGCCTTCCTGGCAGCCACCTTCTTCGTGGCGACCTTCTTCCCCGCAGCTTTCTTGGCAGGCTTTGCGCTGCCTTTCTTCGCAGACTTCTTCATGTGCGTGACGAGCTCCATACGTAAGTGAGCCCGTAGGACTCACGTGAGGCACCCAAACCGGAGGCGCCAATGCTTTGAATACGTGTGAGAGGCTGGCTGCGGGGGCTGCCGAGCAGGGGAGCAAACGAGACAAGTGAGCGCTGGGCGGCAGGAACCCCCGGGCCGGACTGGGCCCGATGGGTACGATGCGCGGACTGCGGTGCTCTGGCAGTCATCCGTGATCCCTTGACTTTTTCCCCAAAAAGTTGTCGGGAGTGTAGGTGCGCCCGGCAAAGCTGTCAAAAAAATAACCAGATTTGGGCCGTCCCAGCCCGCGTAGTTGTGCATTTTCCGCGGTTGTCAGGACTGGTATTTGGCGACTGTCTACGATGCGCTTTGACACAGCACGCAGGGTTTGCCGCGCTGCAGCACGGGGGCTATGATTGCCGCCCTTTTCCCCGGCGCTGAGCGGGCCGAGCGGTTGGGTGCGCGGATGCGTCTGTGCACCTGAGTCGATCGGTCTCGCACAGCGCATCATTCCCATCCACAAGGTGACACTCCCATGTATCAAGGGCAGTCCATTCGAGTGAGCATGCTCGACGGCGGCATCGCCGAGCTGTGTTTCGACCGTCAGAACGACGCCATCAACAAGTTCGATGCACGCACCGTGCAGGAACTCAAGGAAGCTGGCGAAGCCCTGGCCAAAGCCGGCGGCGTCAAGGGTCTGATCGTCACCAGCGCCAAGGACGTCTTCATCGTCGGCGCCGATATCACCGAGTTCGGCAAGAACTTCCAGGCTCCGGAAGCCGAGATCGCGGCCTGGGCCTTCGAAGCCAACAAGGCCTTCAACGGTATCGAGGATCTGCCGTTCCCGACCGTCACCGCGATCAACGGCATCGCCCTGGGCGGCGGCTTCGAAATGGCGATGGCTACCGACTATCGCGTCATCGCGACGACGGCGCAGGTCGGCTTCCCTGAGGTCAAGCTCGGCCTGTTCCCGGGCTTTGGCGGCACGGTGCGTTTCTCGCGCCTGACCGGTGCCGACAACGCGATCGAATGGATTGCCGGTGGTGGCCAGTTCAAGGCCGATGCCGCGCTGAAGATTCGTGCCGTGGACGGCGTCGTCACGCCGGAGCAGCTGAAGGCCGCGGCCATCGGCCTGGTCAATCAGGCTGTAGAAGGCAAGTACGACTGGAAGGCGCGCCGCGCGCAGAAGACCGGCCCGCTCAAGCTCGACATGATCGAATCGATGATGGTGTTCAACACCTCGATCCCGTTCATCCAGAGCCAGGCCGGCAAGGCCTACCCGGCGCCGGTTGAAGCGGTCAAGGCGATCCAGAAGGGCGCGAGCAAGTCGCGTGACGAGGCGCTGAAGATCGAAGGCGCCGGTTTTGCCAAGGTCGCGAAGACCACGGTCGCCGATGCGCTGATCGGTATCTTCCTCAACGACCAGTTCCTCAAGAAGAAGGCCAAGGGCTACATCAAGGCCGGCAAGAAGGTTGAGCAGGCTGCGGTGCTCGGCGCCGGCATCATGGGCGGCGGTATCGCCTACCAGAGCGTCACCAAAGGCACGCCGATCATCATGAAGGACATCGCCGACAAGGCGCTGGACCTGGGCATGAACGAGGCGAACAAGCTGCTCGCCAAGATGGTCGAGCGCAAGAAGATGACGCCGGAAGCGGCCGGTCATACCTTGTCGATGATCCGTCCGACGCTGAACTACGGCGACTTCAAGAACGTCA
>CAZDPA010000182.1:0-7732 GCA_964507195.1 uncultured Salinisphaerales bacterium
TTCGGCTTCGAGGTCCACGAACACGGACAGCTGATCGCGCAGGATGCGCGCCGAGAGGCGAACCGCCTCGGCTGCGTCGATGCCGCCATTGGTGTCCACGTCGAGGATCAGCTTGTCGAGGTCGGTGCGCTGCGCAACGCGCGCGCGCTCGACGCTGTAGCTGACGCGGCGAACCGGGCTGTACGAAGCGTCGAGCTTCAGCACGCCAATGCCGCGACCATCTTCCTCACGGGCAGCGCCGACGGCCGGCACATAGCCACGGCCGCGGGTGACCTTGAGGGTCATGTTCAGCTTGCCGCCGGTGAGGTGCGCGAGGACGAGGTCCGGATTGACGATTTCAACGTCATGATCCAGAGCAATATCGCCGGCGGTGACCACGCCCTGGCCCGACTTCTCGAGGCGCAGCGTGGCCTCTTCGCGGGCGTTCAGACGCACCGCAATGTTCTTGATGTTGAGCAGGATGTCGAGGACGTCTTCCTGCACGCCTTCGATCGCGCTGTACTCGTGCACCACGCCTTCGATCTGGACTTCAGTGATCGCGGCTCCGGGGATCGACGACAGCAGAATGCGCCGAAGCGCATTGCCCAGCGTGTGGCCGAAACCACGTTCCATCGGCTCCAGCGTGACGACGGAGTGATTCGGCGAGAGTGCTTCCACCTCGATCTGACGCGGCTTGAGCAGGTCGGCTACTACATTCTGCATGGTTTACCTCGCATGAAGCGACTTGTGCGGTGCCGTTGTCGCCAGGCTGCAATTGCAAGCGTGGGAGACAACGACGCCGGACGCGATAACCGCGCCCGGCCAGGTTGACAGCGCCATCGCCCCGCAGGGGGCAACGGCCTGATCATTACTTCGAGTACAACTCGACGACGAGCTGTTCGTTGATGTCCGGCACGATCTGATCGCGCGTCGGCACCGACTTGAAGGTGCCTTTGAGGCCCTTTTCATCGACATCAACCCAGTCCGGCAGGCCGATCTGCGAAGCGATCGAGAGCGATTCGGCAATGCGCGACTGCGCACGTGCTGCTTCGCGGATCTCGACGACGTCACCGACCTGGACCTGGTACGACGGGATGTTCACCGGCTTGCCGTTGACCAGCACAGCCTTGTGACCGACCAGCTGACGGGCTTCAGCGCGGGTGCGCGAAAAACCCATGCGGTAGACGGTGTTGTCCAGACGCGATTCGAGAAGCTGCAACAGGATCAAGCCCGTCGAACCCTTCTTGTGCGCGGCCTTCTTGTAGTAGTTGAGGAACTGACGTTCCAGAACGCCGTACATCTGCTTGAGCTTCTGCTTCTCGCGAAGCTGCAGAGCGTAATCCGACAGGCGGGGCTTCGCGGCGCCATGCTGGCCGGGGCGCGTTTCCATATTGCATTTGCTGTCGATGGCGCGGGCGCGCGACTTGAGCAGCAGGTCGGTGCCGGCGCGGCGGGACAGCTTGCACTTGGGGCCGATATAACGTGCCATTTCCTTATCCTCGCCTTAGACGCGGCGACGCTTGGCGGCACGGCAGCCGTTATGCGGCAGCGGCGTGACGTCCGTGATGTTGGTGACCTTGAAACCCGCAGCGTTGAGCGCGCGGACGGCCGACTCGCGACCTGGGCCGGGGCCCTTGACGCGCACTTCGACGCTCTTCACGCCGTGCTCGGCAGCAGCCTGAGCGGCCTTGTCGGCGGCAACCTGGGCAGCGAACGGCGTGGACTTGCGCGAACCCTTGAAGCCAGCGGCACCCGCTGTGCTCCAGGAGAGCGTGTTGCCCTGCCGGTCAGTGATCAGAATGATCGTATTGTTGAAAGAAGCATGAATATGCGCCACCGCATCGGTGACGTTCTTCTTGCTCTTCTTGCGCTTCGCCGTGTTAGCAGCTGCAGGTGTGGCCATGAGTGATGTCCGAAAATCCTATTACGCTTTCTTCTTGCCGGCGATCGACGCGCGGCGCGGGCCCTTGCGGGTACGGGCATTGGTGCGAGTGCGCTGACCGCGCACCGGCAGGCCACGGCGATGACGCTGGCCGCGGTAGCACCCGAGATCGATCAGGCGCTTGATGCTCATGGACACTTCGCGGCGCAGGTCGCCTTCCACGATGTACTTGGCAATTTCAGTACGCAGCTTGTCCAGCTCACCTTCGGTGAGGCTGCGGATCTGCGCGGTCGGGGCAATGCCCGTCGCGGCGCAGACTTTCTTGGCGCGCGTAGCGCCGATACCGTAAATCGACCGGAGGGCGATGACGGTGTGCTTGCGATCCGGGATGTTGACGCCCGCGATACGTGCCATAGTGAAAACCTCAGCTCAAACCCGCGCAGAAAAGCCGGGCATTGTAGTGAATCTTGGTGAATCCAGCAATCTGCTCGGATTCAGGTGTTTTTAGCCCTGGCGCTGCTTGTGGCGCGGATCGGTGCACAGCACCCGAACGACGCCGCTGCGACGAACCACTTTGCAGTTCCGGCACATCTTCTTGACCGAAGTTCTGACTTTCATTGCTGCTGCCTCATGAGGTGCGAGACGGTGACCTGGCCTTAGCGGCTGGTGGTCGGGCCGCCCAAGGTTTTCAAATTGGCCTTCTTCAGCAGGCCTTCGTACTGATGCGACATCAGGTGCGCCTGCAGCTGCGCCATGAAATCCATCACGACCACCACGGTGATCAGGAGCGAAGTGCCGCCAAAGTAAAACGGGATGCTCGGAACAAACGAGCGCAGAATTTCGGGGGCAAGACACACCGCCAGAATGTAGATCGAACCGATCACCGTCAGGCGCGTCAGCACCTGGTCGATATAACGGGCCGTCATTGCACCGGGACGAACACCCGGAACAAAAGCACCGGATTTCTTGAGGTTCTCGGCGGTTTCGCGCGAATCGAACACGAGCGCCGTGTAAAAGAAGCAGAAGAACACGATCAGCAGGCCGTACAGCAGGGTGTACAGCGGCTGCCCCGGCGCCAGTGCATTGGAAATCCGTTGCAGCACGCCACCGGAACCCTCGTCACCGAAGAACTGCACCAGCGAGGCCGGGAACAGGATCAGCGAAGACGCGAAGATCGGCGGGATCACGCCCGACATGTTGATCTTCAGCGGCAGATGCTGGGTCTGCGCGGCAAACACCTTGCGGCCCTGCTGCCGGCGTGCATGGTGCACCGGGATACGACGCTGTGCGCGTTCGACGAACACCACGCCCCAGGTCACCACCACCACCAGGATCATGACTGCCAGAACCGTGAACGCACTGATCGAGCCTTCGCTGACCAGCTGGGCGGTCGACGCCATCGCGCGCGGGAAACCCGCAACGATGCCGGCGAAGATGATCATCGAGATACCGTTGCCGATGCCGCGCTCGGTGATCTGCTCACCCAGCCACATCAGGAACATCGTGCCGGTCACCAGGCTCACCGTCGCGGTGAACAGGAACGCGAAGCCCGGTGAAACGGACATGCCGGAGTTCTGCAGCGCAATCGCCGCACCGGCCGACTGGAAGATCGCCAAGCCCAGAGTGCCGTAACGGGTGTACTTGGTGATGACCCGACGACCAGCCTCGCCTTCCTTCTTCAGCTCCTTGAGCTGTGGAACGACGGTGCTCATCAGCTGCACGATGATGCTCGCAGAGATGTACGGCATCACGCCCAGCGTGAAGATCGACAGACGCTCCAGCGCGCCGCCCGAGAACATGTTGAACATGTCGAGGATGGTGCCGCCGCTCTGACCGAACAGAGACGCCAGCTGCGCCGGATCGATACCCGGCACCGGGATGTAACTGCCAATGCGGAACACAATGATGGCGCCCAGCAGGAAGAGCAGGCGATCTTTGACTTCGCCTACTTTGCTGAGGTCCGGCATCATCGAGCCGCCCGGCGTTCCTGGTGATTTGGCCATCGTGTTTTTGGTTGTCGTGCTTGTTGATTGATCTGCGGGCGAAACGCCACGCTTCAATATCCAGTACGCCTGTTACTCGACGATGCTGCCGCCAGCCGAAGTCACGGCCTCGCGGGCACCCTTGGTGACAAGCACGCCCTTGAGCGTAACCTTGCGGGTCAACTCGCCGGACTTGATCACCTTGGCAGTCTGCGTGTGACGGGAGACAACGCCTTCTGCGATGAGGATGGCGAGATCAATCTCGTCGGCCTTCATCTTCTGCAGCTCGGAAAGACGCACTTCAGCGGTCAGGCCTTCGAGCGGCGAGTTGAAGCCGCGCTTGGGCAGACGGCGCTGAATCGGCATCTGGCCGCCCTCAAAGCCGAGCTTGTTGTAGCCACCCTTGCGCGCGTGCTGACCCTTGTGACCGCGGCCCGCGGTCTTGCCCAGACCAGAGCCGATACCGCGACCGACGCGGGTCTTGCTGGTCTTGGCGCCCTTGGCAGGCTTGATGCTGTTCAGTTTCATCGTTTCGATTCCTGATTTCTGAAATGCCGGACGGCAGCTCAGACTTCCTCAACCTTGAGCAGGTACCACGCCTTGCGCACCATGCCCATGTTCTCGGGCGTGGCAGCGATCACGACGCTCTGATGCATGCGGGTCAGGCCGAGGCCGTGCACGCTATCCTTGTGCGTTTTCAGCTTCTTGATGAGGCTGCGCACGAGGGTGACCTTGATCTGTTTGACGTCAGTCATGTCGTTTCTCGATTAACCCAGGATTTCTTCGAGGGTCTTGCCACGCTTGGCAGCAACCTCGGCGGGCATGTTCAGGCCGGTCAGCGCGTCCATCGTGGCGCGAACCAGGTTGATCGGGTTGCGCGAGCCGAACGACTTGGCGAGCACGTTCTGCACGCCGGCCACTTCGAAGACAGCGCGCATCGCACCGCCGGCAATCACGCCGGTACCTTCAGAGGCAGGGCGCAGGAAGACCTTCGAGGCGCCGTGGCGGCCCCAGATCTCGTGCTGCACGGTGAGGTCACGCAGCTGCACGGACACCATGCTCTTGCGGGCCTGCTCCATCGCTTTCGAGATCGCGGCCGGCACTTCGCGCGCCTTGCCGTAGCCGAAGCCGACGCGGCCGGCGCCATCGCCGACCACCGTCAGTGCGGTGAACGCAAACTGCTTGCCGCCCTTGACCGTCTTCGAGACGCGGTTGACCTTGATCAGCTTCTCTTTGAGGTCGCTGCCCTGCGAATCGTCGTAGTTCATATGGTTTGCCATTTCTTAGAACTCCAGGCCGGCTTCACGCGCGGCATCAGCCAGCGCCTTGATGCGACCGTGAAACTGGAAGCCGCTGCGATCGAACGCAACCTTGGTAATGCCCTTGGCCTTTGCACGCTCGGCAATTGTCGCGCCAATCTTCTTGGCGGCTTCGACGTTGCTGGTGGCCTTGAGGCCTTCGGCCAGCTCCTTCTCTACCGTCGAGGCGGCAACCAGCGTCTGCGCAGCGTCCGGCGCGATGATCTGCGCGTAGATGTGCTGCGAAGTGCGGTGCACCGAGAGGCGGTGTGCGCCCAGCACACGGATATGGGCGCGGGTCTTGCGTGCGCGGCGCAGTCTTGCTTGATTCTTGTCTTTCATGACCAAATGCTCTTTGGTTTAGAGGTTAAAAAGCACTGCGCGCTTTGGTGGGTTTTCGGCCCGCCAGTCTACGCAGCACTGGATGATTTACTTCTTCTTCGCTTCCTTCATCACTACCTTCTCATCCGAGTAGCGAACGCCCTTGCCCTTGTACGGCTCAGGCGGACGGAAACGACGGATGTCGGAAGCGACCTGGCCGACCATCTTCTTGTCGGCGCCCTTGACGATGATTTCCGTCTGGGTCGGCGTTTCGACAGTGATGCCTGCAGGAATCGGATATTCAACCGGGTGCGAAAAGCCAAGGCTGAGGTTCAGCTTCGGGCCTGCCGCAGCCGCGCGGTAACCGACGCCGACCAGGTTCAGCTTGCGCACATAACCGGTCGAGACGCCAACCACAGCGTTGTTGAGAATGGCGCGCGCCGTACCGGCGGCCATGCCATTGCTCTTGATGGATTCGGCGTTGATCGTGGCGACGCTGCCATCAACGTCGATCTTGACGTTGCGCGGAATCGTGACGGTGACCGAGGCCTTGGCGCCCTTGACGGTGATCTGGCCGTCGACGGCAGAGATCTGCACGCCAGCGGGCAACGTGATCGGCATTTTACCTACGCGGGACATTGAACGATCTCCTTAGGCAACGATGCAGATGATTTCGCCGCCCTGGCCGGTCGCGCGAGCCTGACGGTCGCTGACGACGCCGCTCGGGGTCGACACAATGGCCACGCCCAGGCCGCCCTGCACTTTCGGCAGTTCGTCCTTGCCGCGGTACACGCGCAGCGCCGGACGCGAAACGCGCTCGATGCTGGCGATGACCGGCTTGCCGCCGTAGTACTTCAGCGTCAGCGTGATGGTCTTCTTCACGCCTTCAGTGCTGACCGTGTAGTCAGCGATGTAGCCTTCGCTCTTGAGAACGGCGGCAATCGACTCCTTGACCTTCGAAGAAGGCGACACGATCTGCTTCTTGCGGGCGCTCTGCCCGTTGCGGATACGCGTCAGAAAGTCGGCGATGGGATCAGTCATGCTCATGTTTGCTAAACCTCTTACCAGCTCGCCAGCTTCAGGCCAGGAATCTCACCGCGCATCGCGGCCTCGCGCAACTTGTTGCGACCCAGCTTGAACTTCTTGTACACGCCACGCGGACGGCCCGTCAGTTCGCAACGCGTGCGCTGACGCGTCTTGCTGGAATCGCGCGGCAGCTTCTGCAACGCAACCACAGCCTTGTCCTTGTCTTCGGCGCTCGCCGTCGTGCTGCTGATCAGCGTCTTGAGCTTCGCGCGCTTCTTGCCGTAGCGCTTGTTGAGTTGAGCACGCTTGGTTTCGCGCTCGATCATGCTGGTCTTGGCCATGGGATCGCCTTACTTGCGGAACGGGAAGCGGAACGCCTCGAGAAGGGCCTTGCCCTGCTCGTCCGTCTTCGCCGTGGTGGTGATGGTGATGTTCATGCCGCGCATCGCGTCAACCTTGTCGTACTCGATTTCCGGAAAGATGATCTGTTCCGTGATGCCGAAGTTGAAGTTGCCGCGACCATCGAAGCCGCGGGCCGGAATGCCGCGGAAATCGCGGATACGCGGCAGAGCGACGCTGATCAGACGCTCCAGGAATTCGTACATGCGCTCGCCGCGCAGCGTGACCTTGACGCCGACCGGATAGTTCTCGCGGATCTTGAACGCCGCGATGGCGATACGGGTCTTCGTCACGACCGGCTTCTGCCCGGAGATCGCGATCATGTCGGCAACGGCGTTCTCGATGATCTTGCGATCCGAGGTCGCCTCGCCCACGCCCATGTTGAGCGTGATCTTCGAGATGCGCGGGACTTCCATCACGCCCACACCCAGCTTGGACTGGAGGGCCGGGGAAATCTTCTCGCGGAACTGCGTCTGCAGATTAGCTGTCATGGTCGACTCTTAACCGTCCACCAGCTCATTGGTGGATTTGAAAAAACGAACCTTGCGGCTCTTCTCGCCTTCGCCCTCGGTGCGGATGCCCACGCGATCGGCCTTGCCAGCCTTGGCGTTCCACAGCGCGACGTTGGAGATGTCGATCGGCATTTCCTTCTCGACAACACCGCCGGCGACGCCAGCATTCGGGTTCGGCTTCTGATGCTTCTTGGCGACATTGATGCCTTCGACAAGCAGCATGCCGTTAGCCAGCACCTGCGACACATTGCCGCGGCGCCCTTTGTCTTTGCCAGTGATGACGACGACTTCGTCGCCCTTGCGGATCTTGTTCATGGGTCAGGTCTCTTACAG
>CAZDPA010000183.1:0-7726 GCA_964507195.1 uncultured Salinisphaerales bacterium
CGATGCAGCCGTTCCGCCGCGGCCGGAGTGTCCGTGGCTGGTGGTGCACGGACTCGATGATGAGGTCGTCGACTATGCGCAGACCAAGGCCGTACTGGATGCCTACGTGCCGCCACCGGAACTGGTCACCCTGGACGGCGTCGGCCATTTTTTCCACGGTCGCCTCAGTGAAGTCGGCGGGATCGTGCAGCCGTTTCTGCACAGCCATCTGGCTTAGGTTGCTCTGCTATTCTGCAGAACAACTTCATCGATCCGAAAGGAGCAGACCATGCGCCGTCTTCTGTTGATTGTTTCCATGTTTGCGTTTGCTCCTGCAGCGCAGGCGGGTTCGGACTTCGATATTGATTGCACGATCGGCTGCCAGGCGGCGTTCGAAGGCGTCGTGACCGATATCAGCGCAGCGCTGAACTACAAGGCACTGGGCCCGGCGGAAGCGACCGGCCTGCTGGGTTTCGGCGTCGGCGTATTTGCCAACTACACGCCGGTGCAGAACGAAGAGGCCTGGCGCACACTGACCGGCAGCGATGTCGATGCCGTGGCGATGGCTGGCATTTCAGCGCACAAGGGCTTGCCGTTCGGCATTGATATCGGTGCGTTCTACACGACCGTTCCGGGTACCGATGCCGATGCCTATGGCGCCGAACTGCGCTACGCCATTCTCGAGGGCGGCATTGCGCAGCCTGCACTGGCGTTGCGTGGCGCGTACACCGCCACCAGCGGTATCGACGATTTCGATTACGAGGCGTACAGCGTCGATATCTCGCTGTCGAAAGGGTTCACCTTGCTGACGCCCTATATTGGTGCCGGCTATGTGTGGGCGACCGCGACGCCGTCTGGCAGCGTGGCCGAGGCGCTGGATCTGCAGGAAGTGGATGTCGACAACGAACGCTTCTTCGTCGGCATGCGGATCACCTTGGCGATCCTTGAGCTGACGCCGGAATACGAGCGCATCGGCGACAACAACGCCTATAACCTGCGGCTCGGGTTCTCGTTCTAGGAAGCTCCACAAAACTACTACGCTCGGCATCTGGGCCGTCGGCGGTGCTCACAATGCTCATGTATTCGTACATACACTGCGCGTGTTGCGCTCCGACGCCGGCCCACCTGCCTTCGCTCGCTACGTTTTTCGGAGCTTCCTAAGCAATGCTGTTCGACAAGCTCGCGCGGCTGGTGTCGCGCCCACCCGCCGCGACGCCGGATCCGATGCGTCGGCATCTGGCAATGGCGGTGCTGCTTGCCGAAACCGCGCGCGCCGATTTCACGGATCAGGCTGGCGAGCGCGAGACCATGCGCGATCTGCTGGTCTCCGCACTTGGCCTGCAGACCGTCGAGGCTGCCGCGCTGGTTGAACGTGCGTTCGATCGTGCGCACGCAGCAATATCGCTGCACGAGTTTCTCGCAACGCTCAATGGCGAGCTCGATGCCGGTGGAAAAGCCCAGCTACTGGAGTGGCTGTGGCGGGTCTCCTATGCCGATGGCCGGCTCGACCCCCACGAAGAAGCCCGCGTGCGCCAGATCGCCGAATGGCTGTTCATTCCGCACAGCGAGTTCATCCGTCTGAAACTCAGGGTTGCGGACGAGCTGAGCGTTGCAGGTTAGGCTGGCGTCAGCGTCGATTCAGCTGTTGCGGATACGCTGCAGCACCGTCAGCGCAGCGACATTTGTTTCCCCGGACTGCGACCGACGCTTTGCAAGCCCTCAAGGAGTACCGAATGTACAGAATTCTGACGACCGGGTTGACCAGTGTGGTCATCATCCTTGCGGGTTGTAACGCGCAGCCCGTGCAGTCGGACGCGCCGCCGCGATCGATCATCCGGGAAACGTCTACGGCACCGGCAAGCGAAGCAAGTCAACCGGTGCCGCAGCCGGATCCGCAGCAGACCTACTCATCCGAAGAAGTCGGGCGCGCGGCGTCGGCATTCTTCGGCGAGACCAGCGAGAGTCTGGCCAAGGCGATCGAGCGCACGATGTCCGACCATGGTCGGCCGACTGCATACATCTACGGCAACGAAGGCGGTGGCGCCATCGTCGTCGGTCTCCGGTACGGCCAGGGGACGCTGCAGTACAAGGGTGGCGGCAGCATGCCGATATTCTGGCAGGGCCCGAGCGTCGGTTGGGATTTCGGTGGCAGCGCGTCGAAGGTATTCACGCTGGTTTACAACCTCAATGAGACGGACCAGCTGTTCCAGCGTTTCCCGGCGGTCGAAGGCAGCCTTTATGTTGTTGCCGGCTTCGGTGTGAACTATCAGCGCAGCGGCAACATCACCCTTGCACCGATCCGCTCCGGCGTCGGTCTGCGTGCCGGCGCGAATCTCGGCTACGTGCACTACACGCGCGAGATGTCGGTGATTCCTTTCTAGCTCCGTTTCGGCAGCTGCGCGATCCGCTGCAGCAGTTCGGCGATGTCGCCACGGTCGTGGTAGATGCCGAAGCCGATACGCAGATTGTTGCCGCGGATGTCGGTCGTGACCTGCGCGCGATGGAGCTGCTCCTTCAGTTCGCCGGCGGCGGGATGACGGAAGGTCAGAAAATTTCCGCGTGGCAGCGGTTCGGGCGGAATCAGATGACGCCGCGCGAGCGTCGAGTGGTTGATTTCCTCCAACCCCGCCAGGAAGCTGCGCTGCAGTTCGGTGACATGCGTACGCACGGTTGCCGGACTGATCTGATGGTTGCGCGCCCAACTCATCACCGCATTGAAACGGTACAGCGACGTCGGGTCAAAGGTGGCGCCGAGAAAGCGTCGGGCGTCCGTGGGGTACTGGACGCCACTTGAGCCCATTTGTGCAAGATGGTCGAAGCCGGCGAACCAGCCGGTGTTCAAGGGACGCAGGGCCAGGCCCGGCGGGCAATGCATGAACGCAGCGCCTTCGCCGCTCATCGCGTACTTGTAGCCCCCGCCCAGATAAAACGCGCGTGTCGCCAGTCGGCCGATGTCGGTCGGCATCGCCATGAAGCCGTGGTAGCCGTCAATCACGACGAGCGTCCGCGCATTGGGCACGGCATTGACCAGTGCGCCGAGGTCCTCGACGCAATAGCCGGAGTTGTAGAACACCTGGCTGAAGTAGATCAGGTGGTGGCTGCCTTCGGCCATCGCCTGGGCAAAGCGCTGAGTGAATGTCGGGAAAGGCTCGACCGATACACGCGTGACCTGCGCATGACCAGCCTCTTCGAGGCGCTGCATCTGGCGCGAGAAGCTGTGGAACTCGCTGTCGGTGGTCAGCACCCGGTACGGTCGGGCCTCTATGCATGACAGCAGGCGCAGTATCAGCTCGTGGGTGTTGGCACCGAAACACAGCGTGTCGGGATCCGGCAGATTGAGCAGGCGTGCCACATGATTCTGCGCAGCGGGCACGATCTCGCCGAAGACCTTGTCCCACTTGTCGTCCAGCAGCGCAGCGGCGTCGAGCCAGGCCTGCTGCTGGGCGGCAAACGAAACATCCGGCCAGGGATGATGACTGTGCGCACAGAAGTGCTGGCGCGGCGCCTGCTCCGCGAGAAAACGTGAAAAGTGCGTCTTGAGGTTCAAGCGGGCCTTACTTCACGATCTTCGAGAAGTGATACGAGCTGATCTGCATGCCTTCACGAAAATAGAACCGGTGCGCGCGATTGCGCTGCACGCCGGAATCCAGTTTCAGCTCGCGCGCGCCATGGAGACGCGCATGCTCTTCGAGCCAGGCCATCAGTGCGTGGCCGACACCGTGCGAGCGCGATGCTTCGCTGGTGACCAGATCATCGACATACAGATGACGCCCGACGAAGGTGTTGTCGTAGATGCGAAACACCGCAACCCCGATGGGGACACCGGCCTCGGCGGCAACGACCATGCGTCCACCCTGACTGAAGATATTCAGCATCGTCGCAATGTAGTCGGTCGGGAGCTGCGGACGCAGCTGCCGATGCACCGATTCCGCAGCCGCCAGCCACGCTGGCTCATCGACCGTACCGGATGTGTGCGTGACTTCAATCAGCTGCAGGGCCACAGGTCTTGCTCCGGTGCTGTGTCAGGGAATGCGCTTGCGATACGGACTTGAATAGCGGGCAGGCGGCCCCAATATAGCGGTGGTGGCCGGCGGATTGCACTTGATTGATGCCGGGTGCGATTCCGGTCAAGGCCACGCAGCCCGCATCATTTACCTCTAGAATCCGTACACACCCATTGAACGCGGAGTTCACTGATGAGCTGGAACGACAAGCTGCAACCCGTCCCCGTGCGTAGCCGCAATGGCGTGATCCAGGGTGGACAGCCGAGCGCATCGCTGCTGGCCGGCAATGCGGTGCTGCGCAATACCTATCTGCTGTTGTCGATGACGCTGCTGTTCAGCGCCGCGATGGCCGGCGTATCCATGGCGATCGGTGCGCCCTATGGCATCGGCCTGGTCTGTTCTCTGGTCTCTCTGGGCCTGCTGTGGTTTGTCGTGCCGCGCACCGCAAACTCGGAGGCCGGCATCTGGGTCGTGTTCGCGGTCACCGGGCTGCTCGGCTTCGGCCTCGGCCCGGTCATCAACATGTATCTGAAGGGCTTCGCCAACGGCTCGCAGATCGTGACGATGGCATTTGGCCTGACGGGCGCGATCTTTGTCGGCCTGTCGGCCTATGCGATCAATACCAAACGTGATTTTTCTTTCATGCGCGGCTTCCTGTTCAGCGGCATCATGATCGCATTCGTATTGAGCATCGGCCTGCTCGTAGCCTCGTTCTTCGGCGTCTACCTGCAGCCGCTGGCACTGGGCATCTCGGCGATGTTCGCGCTGCTGATGTGCGGCATGATCCTCTACCAGACCAGCGAGATCATCAACGGTGGCGAGACCAACTACGTGCTGGCTACCGTGACGCTGTATGTGTCGATCTACAACCTGTTTACCAGCCTGCTGCACCTGCTTGGCTTCGCGGCCGGCGACGAATAATCGCCATCGTGTGGATTTGCATGTACAAAGCCCCGCATTGCGGGGCTTTTCTGTTGGGGAGCGTCAAGAATGAACTGGACCGTACTCGGGCAGACCACCGGCTTGCTGGTGCTGTCGAACATCTTCATGACGATCGCCTGGTACGCGCATCTGCGCGACCTGCGCGGCAAGGCCTGGATCGTTGCCGCGCTGATCAGCTGGGGCATTGCGCTGTTCGAATATCTGCTGCAGGTGCCAGCCAACCGGATTGGTTACACCGCAATGAGCCTGCCGCAGCTGAAGATCCTGCAGGAAGTGATCACGCTCGCGGTCTTTGTGCCTTTCGTGATCCTGTACATGAAGCAGCCGGTCAAGCTCGACTACCTGTGGGCCGCGCTGTGCATGCTCGGCGCGGTGTACTTCATTTTCAGGAGTTGAGGCCGCGGTCTCAGCGGTCCACTTTCAGCACATAGACGCCGCTGTCGGTGCGGATCAGCTGTCCGATGACCGTCACCTCGTCATTGCTGCGGCTGCCGCGCAGATCGAGCAGACGGACTTCCTCGGTCTGGCCGTTGACCCACAGGCACCCGGTGTCACCGGTCAGCATCCAGTCCTTGCGTGCAAGCGGCTGCACGCCGCTGCAGCTGCCTTCGTTCTGGCGCGGGATGCCGCTGATGGCGATGCGCTGGCCGACGACCAGGGACAGATGCGGCACGGCTTCATCCACCGGCACGGGGCGGTCGAGATAGAACGCGATCGGCTGGCTGGGATCATAGCTGCCGCCGACATTCGCACATGCGCTGAGCAGCAGAACAGAAACGGCAGCGCCGGATCGCAGGACGGTGGGTGAGACTGGATGCATGAAATAGGGCAGGGCAATGGATGGCATAGAAAGAATTATCGCTCGCTTTTGATGAGAATGGTTATCATCAAATGCCTTGAAACAAAGCGGTGAGGAGCAGCCCGATGACCAAGACCCTGAGCTTTGGCCTGATGCACGTCAGTGTCGCATTCGTCGTGGTCTATCTGATGACCGGCGACTGGCTGACCGGTGGCCTCGTCGCCCTGGTTGAGCCCTGTGTCAACACGGTTGCCTTCCACATCCATGAAAAGCTGTGGACGCGGAGTTCCCGGTCACCGCGTTCGTTGATCGACGGCCTGGTGTGCGCGCACTGAGCCCGGTACGCGCTCAGCAGATGTACGGCAGCAGCCACCAGCTGCGTTTCCTGTACGCCGCCCATTCGGGGTAGCGCGACATGCTGGCTTCCTTGAGGACCATGTTCACTGCGAAGAGGCCGATCCAGACCCACGCCAGCACCAGCACCGGGATCCAGTGCCAGACCATCAGCGCGAAGCTGCCGTAGATCATCATTTCGCCCAGGTAGTTCGGGTGGCGCACGTAGCGGTGCACGCCGTCGGTGATCAGGCCGCGCTGGATGCGCAGGGTGTAGAACTTCTGCGCGTCGGCGGCCGTCATGATCACGCTGCCGAACATGCACAGGCTGATGCACAGGCAGAACCACGCGTAGTCGGGGAGTGGATAGTCCGGCTGCACCGTGCCGGAGATCAGCAGCCAGCCGAACAGCCAGTACCAGCCGAGCACGCTGGCAAATGAATTGATGCCACCGAGGATCGTGATGCGCTTCTGCCAGCTCGGGTCGGGAAACGCCATGTCCTTGAGAAACCAGACCAGGCCGTAGGTGCCGTGCATCGCCAGATAGACCCAGGCGGCGACGCTGGTGTTGTCGTAGTACGCGATCAGCGCACCGAGGAAGAAGAAGGTTCCGGTTTTCTGGAAGTTGATGACCCAGGAAAATTTCCAGGGTCGCGGTCCGCCGCCGCAGTCGTGCACGAACCAGTTCGTGAAGCGCCGCGTTGCCGCTGCCCAGGCCGGCGCGTTCGCAGGCGTTTGCGTGCTCATGCCATCCCCCAGATTCCTGTTGTGTCGGGCTACTCTATCGCTGTCGATACGAAATTAGGACTACCCCGAATGACCTACCCGCGGAACCCGTGCCAGACCGTTCTGGAGCTTCCGCCATGCCCGCGCTGCAGCATCCGTCGCTGTGGGCGCCGGACATGAGTACCGATATTGAGCCCGGACAGTTGCAGGCCCTGCTGCCGCAGAGTGCTGACGCCGCAGAGCGTGTGCTCGCTGGCAGTCGTTTTCTGAGCAAGGCGTTGAGCGTGCTGCTAGAGCGCGGCGACACGCTCGAAGGCTTCGAGCGCAGCCTGCAACCCGGCGAGATGGCGGCGCAGATTGCGGCGGCAGTGACTGTGGCCGCCACGGGCGACGATACCGCGGCCGTGATGAAGGCTTTGCGCGACAGTCGTCGCCGCAACATGGCGCGCATCGCCTGGCGTGATCTGGCGATGGGAACTCCGCTCGACGAGACGCTCAATGACCTTTCCGACCTGGCCGACGCCTGCACCAGCGCCGCGCTTGGTGAGGTCGAGCGTCGTCTGCAGCTACGCCATGGCGTGCCGCGCAGCGAGACCGGCGAGCAGATCCGTCCGGTCGTGCTTGGCATGGGCAAGCTCGGCGGTCGCGAGCTGAATTTCTCGTCCGACATCGACCTGATCTTCTGCCATACCGATGCAGGCGAGACCGACGGCACACGCTCGATCAGCTCAGACGAGTACTTCATCAAGCTGGCCCAGGAAACCACCAAGTTGCTGCTCGCGCAGACCGAGGACGGTTTCGTGTTTCGCGTCGACACGATGCTGCGGCCGTTCGGTTCGGCGGGTGCGCTGTCGGCGTCGTTCGCCGCACTTGAGGACTACTACCAGACCCACGGCCGCGAGTGGGAGCGCTATGCGCTGATCAAGGCACGCCCGATTGCCGG
>CAZDPA010000184.1:0-7437 GCA_964507195.1 uncultured Salinisphaerales bacterium
GTCAGAACTCGCTCATGTACATTCAGTACACATCGCTCCTTCTTCCTTGCCCTGCGCCAAAATGGTCTCCGTCTCAGCGACCGACATAGCCTTAACAGGCCCTAGGGAATCGTGGTCTCGACAATCGCCTCGGCGCGCTTGCGCTTGGCCTCGTCCGGCGTCACGACGCCCAGGGAGATCACCAGCCGCATGGCTTCCTCAACCGACATGTCGAGCCGGATGACTTCGCTTTCCGGAACCAGGAGGATGAATCCGGAGGTCGGATTGGGCGTCGTCGGCACGAAACAGGTCAGCACCGTGGTCCGGGTCTTTTCCTGGACTTCACTGATCGGCGAACCGGTGATGAATGCGATCGACCAGATGCCCTTGCGCGGATACTCGATCAACACCGCCTGACGGAACGAGACCGACTGGTCGGAAAGTACTGTCTCGGCCAGCTTCTTGATGCCGCCGTAGATCGTACGCACCAGCGGAATCCGGCCCAGCATGGCCTCGGTCCAGACCAGCAGGCGCCGACCGACGTAGTTGGCCGCGATTGCGCCGGTCCCGAGCACCAGGATGACCGACAGCAGGATGCCAAGACCCGGGACGTCCGGACGGATTGCGCCGGGAATCAGCAGCAGGCTGGTATCCAGCAGACCGATGACGAAGCGCAGAACGAGCAGCGTCGCGCCCAGCGGGAGCCAGATCAGGATGCCGGCGATCAGCCAGCGACGCAGCAAATTGGTCAATTCAGGACTCCGCGACCGGCCTGGATGGGCAGTCACTGTGGATACGGTTCAGGCCGGGCTCCTTCAGGCATCGGCCTTGGGGCTCGCAGCCGCCTTTTCAGTGGGCTTTTCAGCTGCCTTGGCGGCCGGTTTGTCCGCCGTTGTGGTGCTCGACGCAGCCGCACCGTCCGAACCACCGGCCAGATTGCGTTTCTTGTCACCGGACTTGAAATCGGTTTCGTACCAGCCACCGCCGCCGAGACGGAAGCCGGCAGCGGACATCTGCTTGCTCAGCTTGTCCTTCTTGCACTTAGGGCACTTGCCGGGGCCTTCCGAAATCTTGTGCATCACTTCCAGCTCGGCGCCGCAGGCAGTGCAGACGTACTCGTAAATCGGCATGACAGAATCTCGGTTGCAGCGACGGGAACGTCAGACGGTAGCGTTGACGTGCCTGCAATGGGGTTGAAGTGCGCATTTTCAAGCCTGCGCGGTGTCCAGTCCAGAGCGTGCGCGCGGCTACAATGCGCGGCCCCGCTCACCCCGTCACGTGATTCATGCCGACTGATCTGCGCCGCGGCGCCATCCATGCCCTGATCGCCGCTGCGGCGTTTTCGGTGATGGGCGTGTGCATCCGCTACGCATCGATCTCGACCGGCAACGAGATGATCGTGTTCGTGCGCTGCGCGGTGAGCCTCGGCATCCTGCTGCCGTTCCTGCTGCGCAAGCATGGGGTTGGCATTCGCACGCAGCGCCTGTCCGGACATCTGTGGCGCGCCGGTTTCGGCATCCTCGCGATGTATGCGTTCTTCTACGCGATCGCGCGCCTGCCGCTGGCCGAGGCGATCCTGCTGACCTACTCGACACCGCTGTGGCTGCCGTTCATCGCCTGGGCCTGGATCGGCGAGAAGCCGGCGCCGGTGACCTGGCCGGCTGCAGTACTCGGCCTGATCGGCATCACCCTGATCGTTCGTCCGGGCATGCATCCCATCGACCCGATCGCCGGCATCGTCGGCGCCGCCTCCGGCCTGCTCGCCGCCTGTGCGATGGTCAGCATCCGGCGCATCTCGGATACCGAACCACCGGCGCGCATCGTGTTCTATTTCGCGCTGATGGGCACGGCGATCGCCAGCGTGCCGCTGCTGTGGGCCTGGGCGATGCCGACGCCCGAAGCCTTGCTGTTTTTGGTCGCCACAGGGCTGTTCGCCACCTTCGGCCAGATCCATCTGACGCGCGCCTACAGCCTTGCGCCGGCGGCATTGGTCGGCCCGTTCACCTACGTCGCCGTGATCTTCTCCGCCGCGCTGGGCTGGCTGTTCTGGGACGAGCGTGTCGACCTGTGGTCAGCCTCCGGCGCACTGCTGGTCATCGCGACCTGCGTGATGATTTCGGTTTACGGGCGCGCACCGGTCACTACGGTCGTGAGCAAGCTGTAGTGTCGTAGGGCGGGATAGCGCAGCGTTTCCCGCCGATTCCGCGACATGGCAGGAAACGCTGCGCTATCCCACCCTGCCACGATCACGACCTATTGCGGCGGGCATAAATCTTCCGTCGTAACCCCTTGCAGCTCGATCATGTGGCTGCGAAAGTAGCGATAGGCTGCTGCAGCCAGCGTCGCTTCGCCCTTGAAGCCGAATTCGATCTGTCTCGGCGTGTTCGCATCGCCACGCGTCGGCAGGCTCGACAGGCGAATCCCTGCGTAGCGGCTCAAGGTGTCTTCCATCAGCGGCAGCAGATCGCCTTCGCTGGTCGTGCCGACGACGCGCAGGCTGAACTCGACATCCGGCTCGCTGCGATGCAGGTGGGCGTAGCGCTGATCGAGCACCCACTCCAGCATCGGCCAGGCCATTTCCGGAAAGCCCGGCACGAAGTTGCAGTCAGCGTAGAAGAAACCGGCAACGCGGTTGACCGGATTCGGAATCAACCCGGCACCTTTCGGGAATTCGGCCATGATCAGGCGCCGCTCCGAACCCTGCGGTCCGTACTGACTGATGATCAGTGCACTGGCCTCGGGATGACGTTCGATCGCCACCCCAAACGCCAGCGCCGCACCTTGGCGCGTGCAGTCATCCGGCGTCGCGCCGATCCCGCCACAGGACAGGATCACATCTCCGCGTGCGTGACCCCAGGCCACGGCCTCGGCAATGTCCTGCGCATCGTCACCGGCCATGCGCACCCACGCGAGTCCGAGGCCGCGCTCGCGCAGCAGTTCGATGACTTTCGTGAGGTGCTTGTCCTGGCGTTTACCGGACAGGATCTCATCGCCGACGATCAGCAGGCCGATGCGACGATCAGCTGCCTTCCCCGGGCTCATCGCCGGGGAAGGTGCCGATTGCATGGTGTGCGCAGACTCAGGCATTCCGCTCCCTTGCGGGAACTTACTCCTGTGCCCAGCCGAACTTCTCGACGGCGTTGAAGATGTCGGTCTCGGTGACGATGCCGATGATCTTGCCGCCCTGCTCGACCGTCAGACGGCTGAAGTTGTGGTCAGCGATCTTGGCCGCGGCTTCGCGGATGCTCATCTCTGCCGGCACCGACACGACAGGACGCGTGCAGATGTCCTTGACCTTGGTGGTCGCCGGATTCTTTCCGGCGCGGACGATCTTGGCGACGATGTCGCGGCGCGTGAAGATGCCCCAGTTGCCCTTGCCATCCGGCTCGACGACGACCGAACTGATGTTGTTGTCGGTCATCAGGTGCATCGCGCTTTCGACCGATTCGCTGTCGCTGACGGTGATCAGCGAACGCGTCATCAGATCGGCGACGGTCTGCGGCACGCGGCCGGTGTCCGTCATCTCTTCCATCGGCTGCAGCAGGCGGCGGATCTCACGCTGCTTGCGTTCCTTGGCAAGCTGCGCCTGCTGCGACTTGCGCTTGGCTTCGAGGTCGACGCCGCCCTGCATGCGTTCGATCAGCGCATCGGCGAACTGGCTGGTGCCGACTTCGGTTGCGCCTTCGATCTGGCGGGCGAAGTCATAGGTCACGATGCCGTCGCCGATCACTTCCGGGTAGACCAGGGTGATCAGGTCGGCCGCTTCCTGCCAGCCCATGTACTCGAGCATCATCACGCCGGAGAACAGCAGCGAGCCCGGGTTGACCTTGTTGAGGTTGGCGTACTTCGGCGCCGTTCCGTGGGTCGCCTCGAACACCGCGATGTTGTCGGACATGTTGGCGCCCGGCGCGATGCCCATGCCGCCGACTTCGGCAGCGACGGAATCCGACAGGTAGTCGCCATTGAGATTCGGTGTGGCGAGCACATCGAACTCGTCCGGACGCAGCAGCATCATCTGGAACATGATGTCGGCGATGCGATCCTTGATGACGATCTTGCCCTCCGGCTGCTTGCCCTTGTATTCGTTGTAGAGCTGTTCCTCGGTGATCGTGACGCTGCCGAATTCGTCGCGCGCAACTTCGTAGCCCCAGTTGCGGAACGCGCCTTCGGTGAACTTCATGATGTTGCCCTTGTGGACAAGCGTCACGGATTCACGGCCGTTGTCGATCGCGTACTGGATCGCCTTGCGCACGAGGCGCTTGGAGCCGAATGCGGAAATCGGCTTGATGCCGATGCCGGCGCCCTCGAAGAACTTCGCCTTCATTTCCTCCTTGAGGAACTTGGCGACCTTGTCGTTCTCCGGCGTGCCGGATTTGTATTCGATGCCGGCGTAAACGTCTTCGGTGTTCTCGCGGAAGATCACGACGTCGACCTTGCCCGGATTTTTCAGCGGGCTCGGCACGCCGCTGTAGTGACGCACCGGGCGCACGCAGGCGTAGAGATCGAGGTCCTGGCGCAGCGCAACGTTCAGCGAACGGAAGCCGCCGCCGACCGGCGTGGTCAGCGGGCCCTTGATCGAGACGACGAGATCCTGCAGGACCTTGAGCGTTTCGTCAGGGCAGTAGTTGCCGTCGTACAGGCCAGCGGCCTTTTCGCCGAGGAAGGTTTCGCACCAGTGGATCTTGCGCTTGCCGCCGTAGGCCTTCTCGATCGCCGCATCCCAGATGCGCAGGCAGGCCTTGGTGATGTCGGGGCCGATGCCATCGCCTTCCACGTAGCCGACGATGGGTTGATCCGGCACGGTCACCTTGCCGTTCTTGATGGTGATCTTTTCGCCAGTGGTGGGAATCTTGATGTGACGGTACGCGGACATGTGAGCTGTCTCCGGACGCTATTTTCGGTCTATGAGTTCAACAGAATACTACGCCGGATGTTGTCCGGCAGTGACGTGAGTATGGCGCTTAGGCTAACGTCTGTACCACTACTACAAATGGAGGCGGCCGCATGAATGCACTGATCCCCGTAAGCCACGGTTCCGAGTCACTGGAAACCACTACCATCACCAACATTCTGCGCAGGGCGGACGTCGAAGTGACGGTTGCGAGCATCACCGATGGCCTCGTCGTCGATGGCACCCGCGCGATCAAGATCACTGCGGACGCAAGATTTTCCGATATCGCCCAGAAGGACTTTGATCTGATCGTCCTGCCGGGCGGTGAAAGCGGTGCCGCGGCGCTCGGGGCGTGTGCACCATTGATGAGCAAGATGGTGGCGCAGCGGCGCGATCATCGCTGGTACGCGGCCATATGCGCCGCACCGGCGCTGGCGCTCAACCCGCACGGCCTGCTCGACGGCAAGAAGGCCACCTGTTACCCCGCGTTCCGCTCCAGCCTGCTTCACTACGTGGATCTGCCGGTCGTCGTCGACGGTCATTGCATCACCGGCCAGGGGCCGGCGTCAGCGGTTGCATTCGGATTGCAGCTGGTCGAAAGCCTGTGCGGCTCGGCCAAACGCAAGGAAGTTGCAGAAGGTTTGCTCGCCTAGGGCCTGTTAACGCTATGGCGGTCGCTGAGACGGAGACCGTTTTGGCGCAGCGCAAGGAAGAAGGAGCGCGGTGTACTGGACGTACACGAGCGAGTTCTGACGCCGCGATGCGCCAAAACGGTCCCGCCCCTTCGGGGTGCCACGGGATTTACGGCCATGCGGCGTTGCGCCCTCCTCATTTGGAACCACCAAACTCGGTCGGTCGCGCCTTGCCTGGCCGTAAATCTCGTGGCATCTCAGCGATCGACATAGCGTTAACAGGCCCTAGGAAAACCGGCATCAACAAAAACGCCCGCTTCAAGCGGGCGTTTTTGTGCAGCTGGAGTCAAAAAGTGTTTGCCTCAGGCCGCCTTCTTGCCGCCCACCGCTTCCTTGAGCATTTTTTCCAGCTCGCCGGACTGATGCAGATCCAGCGTGATGTCGCAGCCGCCGATCAACTCACCCTTGACGTATAGCTGGGGAAAGGTCGGCCAGTTGGCAAATTTGGGCAACGCGCGATAAACCTCTTCATCCTCGTAGATGTTCACGTAGGCGAACGGCGCACCGCAGGCCTTGAGCGCCTGCACGGTGCGAGCAGAAAACCCGCACTGGGGAAAATCCGGCGTGCCTTTCATGTACAAAATGATCGAGTTTTCAGTGACTTGCTGCTTGATGCGCTCGAGTACATCCATTGCATTCTCCCGAGTCCCGGAAATGGCGGGTAAGTGACGGCGGCGGATTATACGCGTGCAGGTGACATTCAAGTGAAGCGAGTATTGTCTGGGGCTCCTGCAGCTATTGAATTTGACTCCCCCGTCGCCTATTTTGTTCGCCCTTTTTAACAAGCCGCGGCGTTCGCGCCTGAGCCAGACCGAGGTTGACCCCCATGGCATTGACGCTCCCCGACCTTCCCTACGCCCGTGACGCTCTGGTTCCGCATATGTCTGCGGAAACCTTTGACTATCACTACGCCAAGCATCACAAGGCCTACGTCGACAATGGCAACAAGCTGATTGCCGGCACCGAATTCGAAAACATGGGCCTGGAGGAGATGGTCAAGAAATCCTCCGGCAAGATCTTCAATAACGTCGCGCAGGTCTGGAATCACACGTTCTTCTGGAACTGCCTGACGCCGAAGCAGGCGCAGCCGGGCAAGAAACTGACTGACGCGCTGATCAAGGCGTTCGGCGGTGTCGAAGATTTCAAGAAGCAGTTTACCGAATCCGCCATCGGCAACTTCGGCTCCGGCTGGACCTGGTTGGTCAAGAACGCCGACGGCAGCCTCGCCATCGTCAACACCGCCAATGCCGGCAACCCGATGACCGACGGCAAGATGCCACTGCTGACCTGCGACGTCTGGGAACACGCCTACTACGTCGACTACCGCAACGCCCGTCCGACGTACCTGGAGCACTACTGGGCGCTGGTGAACTGGGCATTTGTCGAGCAGAATCTCGGCTGAACAAGCGTTTGAGCCGCGCTTCCACAGCGCGCGGACGGACACGAGAACGAAGGGGCTGCACTGATGCAGCCCTTTCCCTTTTTTGGAGCATCAAAGATGGCACGTCATTTCCTGCGGTTGACCGACCTCAGCGCCGCCGAAGCAAGATCCGTCGTGGATCGCGCGATCGCGCTGCGCGCACGGCCGGATCCTTCGCATCGCCCGTTCGTGGGCAAGACGCTGGCCATGATCTTCATGAAGAACTCGACGCGCACACGCGTCAGCTTCGAATCCGGCATGGCGCGCTTCGGCGGGCATGCGCTGTTCCTGCAGGCGGGCAGTACCCAGCTCGGCCGCGACGAGCCGATCGCGGATACGGCGAAGGTGATCTCGCGCATGTGTCACGCGATCATGATCCGCAACGACTCGCATGCCGACCAGGTCGAGCTCGCTGCGCATTCGCGCGCACCGGTCGTCAATGGCCTGTCCGAACT
>CAZDPA010000184.1:7447-7699 GCA_964507195.1 uncultured Salinisphaerales bacterium
TCCCTGCCAGCTGCTGGCGGACATCCAGTGCTGGATCGAACACCGCGGCGATCCCAGGGGCAAGGTTGCCGCATGGATCGGCGACGGCAACAACGTCTGCCATTCATGGATCGATGCCGCACGCCTGTTCGATTTCACGCTGCGCATTGCCACTCCGTCCGGCTTTGAACCACAGGCCGACATCGTCGCTTCCGGCGGCAAGCACGTGGAAATCGTTGCCGACGCCAAGGCGGCTGCGACCGGCGCTGACAT
>CAZDPA010000185.1:0-7592 GCA_964507195.1 uncultured Salinisphaerales bacterium
CCAGATGCCACCGCCGAGAAAACATGCACCCGGTTCGAGATGCAGATACAGACCCGGCGCATCGAGTCGGCCGGGCGAGGCATTGCCCGCCTCGCCACGCGCCGTTGCCTTCGTCGCGGCATGCGCGAAGTACATGCCGACATGGGTCTTGTACGGACGCTTGTCGTTGGAGAAACGCACATCGCGATGGATGCGGAACAGCGAACCACCGACCGTCTTCGGATTCGCAATCAGCTGCGGACTCAGCTTGTGCAGCGGCTCGATCAGATCCGTGATCAGGCGTTGTGCGGGCTGCCTGACCTGCGTCTCGTAACGCGCCTTGTTGTCGAGAAACCATTCGCGTGAGTTGTTCCTCGCCAGCGCGCGCAGAAACGCGAACAGGTCCTTGCTGAAGTACGCTTGCGACTGCGCCATGGCGTTCCTGATCCGTCTCGGGTTCTGGTGGGCGGGTGATCCGAATTCTGCTCACAAACATGCCTGCTGAACAGGTAGCGCCCGCGGCAGCGAAAGCTGGCACTATTCAGTCCCCCTACTTTGCTGATGCTGCTATGCCTGTCTTTCGATTCGGCAACGAACGCGCCCTCGCCACCCGGCTGAACCCAAGCCTTGGGCATCGCGGCTGGTGCAGTGCAGCATGAGCACGCAGCACTGGGTTGAATCAGGCGGCATCCGCCTCGCGGCGCGCAGCTGGGGCGACGCGCGCAATCCGACGATCATCCTCGTCCACGGCTATCCCGACTGCAGCCATGTCTGGGACGCCGTTGCGCAGCAGCTATCGCGCGATTTCCATGTCATCGCCTATGACGTGCGCGGCGCCGGCGAGTCCGATGTACCGAAGGCACAGCGCGACTACGCGCTGGCGCAGCTCGCGGCGGATACCGTTGCCGTTGCCGATGCGCTGGCACCGGGCAAGCCTTTTCATCTGGTCGGCCATGACTGGGGTTCGATCCAGTCCTGGGAAACCGTGACGACGCCCGAACTGCAGACGCGCATTGCCTCGTACACCAGCATGTCCGGGCCCTGTCTCGATCACGTCGGCCACTGGTCTCGGGCCCGGCCCAGCGGTGGCAGCCGGTTGTCCCGCTTCTTCACGCAGCTGCGCCAGTCCTGGTACATCGCCGCGTTCCAGCTGCCGGGTGCACCACTGGCGTGGAACCTGGGCATGGCAAAGCTCTGGCCGCGCGTGCTGCTCAAGACCGAAGGCATCCGGGTCGAACCCAGTCCGAGCCAGCTCAAGGACGGCCGCAACGGCATCAATCTGTACCGGGCCAATGTTTTGCCCTGCCTGCTGAAGCCGCGCGAACGCCACACCGACGTGCCGGTACAGCTGCTGGTTGCGCTGCGCGACCCCTACGTACAGACCGCATTGTTCGAAGGCCTGACGCGCTGGGCGCCGAAACTCTGGCGACGCGTCATGGACAAGATGCACTGGATGCCCTTGAGCGCGTCGGTCGAGGTGGCCGAACACATCGCCGAATTCGTGCAGTTTGCCGATGGCGGCCCTGAAAGCGACGCACTGCGCGCCGCGCGCGTCGTCGACGCCTGATCGCGCACGAACGCCGCATGAGTTCACACCGCGAAACGCCAGAGGCTCCGGACACTGCGCGTCTGGCGAGTGAAGTGTTCGCGCACAAGTTCTTTGCGCCGACCGCATTTCCCGGCACGGTGCGACGCGACGAACTGCTCGCGCGGCTGTTCCGCGATCCGGCCTATGGCGTCATCGTCGTGCAGGCACCCGCCGGGCACGGCAAGTCGACCTTGCTGCAGCAGGCCAAGGCGGCGAGCGAGGTCGGTGGCGCGCTGACCGGCTGGATGTCCTTCGACGAATCCGACAACGACATGCGCCGCTTCACCGCGCATGTCAGCGCACTGATCCGCAGCCTCGGTGGCGACACCACCGATCGCAGCCCGACGCAGAGCATCCGCCGCCGTCTGTCGGACTGGGTCGCCAGCACCCTGGTGCAGTTGAACCGGCCGATCTGGCTGTTCTTCGACGAGTTCCAGTCCCTGCGCAGCCCGGAGGTGCTGGGCATGTTCCGCGACCTGCTTGAACGCATCCCCGAAAACGTCACGCTGATGATCGGCACGCGGGAGATGCCGGAGATCGGCCTCGCGCGCCTGGTCGTCAACAATCACGCGCTGGTGCTGCGCGCAGACGAACTGCGCTTCTCGCCGGAAGAAGCTGAAGCCTTCTTCAAGCAGGCCAAGGAACTCAGCATCAGCCGCAATGAGCTCGACACGATCTATCGCCAGACCGAAGGCTGGCCAGCGGCGATGCAGCTGTTCCGTCTGAGCCTTGCCAGCCCCGCCGTACGCAAATCGCTGGGCGACCTCAGAGTTTCACGTCCGCGCGAGCTGGCCGAGTATCTGGCCGACAACGTCCTGACGCTGCAGACGCCGCGCATCCAGGAATTCCTGCGGCGCACTTCGGTGCTGACGCGCCTGTCCGCAGGGCTCTGCGACCACGTCACCGGCTGGCAGGACTCGCAGAGCATCCTGCTGTTCCTCGAGCGTTCGGGCCTGTTCCTGCGCTGCCTCGACTCCGACCTCTGCTGGTTCCGCTACCACACCCTGTTCTCGTCTTTCCTCGCCGAGCAGCTGCGCGTCGAATCGGAAGACGATGTCACCGAGGTGCATAGCCGCGCCGCCGAATGGTTCGAGCACCACGGCATGTTCGAGGACGCCGTGCATCATTCGATCGCGGCCAACAATCACGCGCAGGCCGCGGACACGATGAGCCACTGGGCGGATCGCCTGATTCTCGATGCCGAGCTGAGCACCGTCGAGCGCTGGTCGGATGCGCTGCCGCTCGACGAGATCGAGAAGCGTCCGGAACTGGCCGTGAAGATCTGCTGGGCGTTGGTGTTCCTGCGCCGCATGCACAAACTGAAACCCATACTCGACGCGCTCGCGGCGCACACCGAGGCACACCTCGATACCGACGTCATCCTGACGATGCGCGCGCTGATGGACGACGACATCCCGCAGAGTTTCGAGCGTGCGCAGAAGATCTCCTTCGTCGACCAGAAGCCAGAAGGCTTTCGTGCCTTCGAGCTGGGCGCGGCGGCCAATGTCAGCGCCTTCCACGCGGTCTGCAGCGGCGACTACGACACTGCCCGTTCGCACCTCGCTCTCGCGCGCTCGTTCAGCCTGCATGGCAACGCCGCGTTCAGCGGCGGCTATACCGTAGGCGTCGTCGGCATGAATCTGACGACACAGGGCAAGATCGACCAGGCGCTGGAGCAGTACCGCAGCGGCCTCGCCGAGCAGCATATCGATCTTGAGAAATCATTCGCTTCGGCGTCGCTCGTCGCCTGCTATGTGCAAGCCCTGTACGAGAGCAATGCACTGGAACATGCCGAGGCGATGTTCCGTCAGTTTCACGATGTGATCGTCAACGGCGTGCTGCTGGATTTTCTCGCGCAGGGCTATATCGCGATGATCCGAACGCAGGACGCGCTCGGCAATCCGCCACGTGCCGAAGACCTGCTCGCCGAAGCCGACGAAATCGCCTACACCGCGAACTGGCCACGCCTGACGCGCCTGATCGCCTGGGAACGCGTGCGCCGTCTGCTGATGACGGGCGACACCTCGCGTGCCCAGGTCGTCGCCAGCCGCATCCCCAAGGCGCCGCCGCCGAATCTGCCGGAGGGCACCTCGCTGTACTCGGAAATCATCGAGGGCGAGAGCATCGGCCGCCTGCGTCTGGCCATACACAGCGGCCAGTACGATGTGGCGACCGCACAGCTGTCGGACGAGCTGACGCTGGCGCAACGCAAGGGCCGCATCTATCGCCTGATCCGGCTGCTGGTGCTCGATGCGATCCTGCAGCGCCGACGCAACAACGACAACCAGGCCCATCGCAGCATGCGCCGCGCACTGCAACTGGCGGCGCCTGCCGGCGTGTTCCGCCTGTTCCTCGACGAGGGCAAGGACATCATCCCGTTGCTGCGCGATGCCTATGCGTCGCTCGGCAAGGACAGCGCCGACACCAGCGGCAGCACACTGGATGAAAGCTCGGAACTCCTGCGCGGATTCATTGCGCGCCTGCTCGAAGCCGCCGGAGAACAGGCGATCGTCGCAACGCGCAGCAGCGACAGCGTGTTCCAGCCGCTCGAAGCCCTGACCGACCGCGAGCGCGAAATCCTCGTCTACCTCGGCAACGGCGTGTCCAACAAGGAAATGGCGCGGCGCCTGTTCGTCTCCGAGAACACGATCAAGTTCCACCTCAAGAACGTCTATTCCAAGCTTGGCGTCAGCAGCCGGCTGCAGGCAATCAACGCGGCGCGGCAGATGGGGATACTGGTTTAGCGGCAACAACGTAGGTGCTAGAACAATCGCGCAGAAATAGATCCTTCAATTATTTTCAAAGAGCCGTACATCGCTGATGCGTGCAATAACCGCTCAGAGTAGGCAAGGCGCAGCAGCCGTTTGATATCTTCCTCTGGCAGCTGCCGACGCCCAATCGCATTCTTTAGCCCTTGTGCCAGTACTCGGGTCGCATCGTGTCCTTGGACCAACGTCCATTGATTGAAGGGGGGACACAGTGCCGAGATATCAGCAATTAGGTTGGCAGCCGAAATTCCCGCCAACTTTGCATACTCAGCCCGCAACGCGTCCAGGTCTAAGCGCCAATCAGTCGCAGATACAAATCTGTATGGCGATAAGTTGTCGAAATTGACGCCGTGTGCATTCGATTCGTTGACAAACCTTAGGCAGCCAAACTCATAGGAATGTCTCTGGACATGCTCAACTACAGATCGACGCATGTTTCGTTCGAATAACTCTAAGCGAGTCACATCTGCAAACTCATGCAGCACGGATCGAAGCGCCTCCGTTGCAAGCATGGTTGTTTCCAAATCATTCTCATCAGTGACGGCTAAGATTGTTGGAAAATGCACGATGCCTCGGATGCGGTCAAAGTCAGCGTCATAGATTCCAGCCACCAAAGTAGTACCGATTCCAGCAATTGCGGCAACTGCGCCGATCAAATTACTCTTGCCTTCACAGCTGACGATGCTCACATTCTCAGAGCTCAGGCGAGGCTTCCAGAAAATGCTGTCGCTCTCACCTTCAACCAGAAAGTTAACTCCGCTGAAGGCAGAGCGCATCATCTGAATTTCTGTGACGATAATTCCCGGAGTCTTTCCGGACGTAAGTGGATTCTGCACAGCTGCTCTCAATCGCGTCCATCTAAGTCGGGAGAGAGAACGACAAGAAGATCCGAACGATCACCGACTATGTATGGGGAGTGAGTTGCCATAAGAACGTCGAACTGAGCAAGTTCGATAATCTTGAGCAGGTCATCCAAGAAACCCTTCTGCCAGCTTATATGCAGAGAAAGCTCCGGCTCGTCAATTAAGACCAATGTGTTCGGCTTAACTTTGAACAACAGGTCATATAAAAGAACAAGCTCATGCTGCTCACCAGACGAAAGCGCGGTAACCGGAATTGCTTTTTCGTCGCGGCCGAAAATGGCCAATCCAGAATCACGCGATATGGTCACTCTCTTGTTCGTGAACTTCCGGTTCAGAACCTCCAAAAGCAGCTCCGTTCTCTCTGATAGTTCCTCAAGAACAGCTAGCTTTTCCCGAGTGTCACGAGCATAGACTGACATTACAGAAAGCTGGGCAGGCTGCAGCGACTCCAATTGCGATATTTGTAAGGGATACGAGTCTTGAGTTGAATCGCCGCTATCAAGAATTCCGATCTTTTTTAACCTTGCTCGAGTAGCTTCAACGTTCTGCAGCTCTCTCTTTAGTTGCTCTAGATTAAACGGCCCAACAGACGCCTGAAGAAGGCGCTGTGGGAATGATTGGTCTAGCTTCTGTGACTGCTTGGCATAGTTCGCCAAGCTGGTCTCTAACCTTCGCTTCAGGTCCTTGGAATACTCTTGAACAGTCGCTGTCATCGCTCGATCAGGAGTGCGGTATCGCCAGTCCGCTGAAGGAGGTGATAGGCGAATTAGTCTCTGAGCCTCAATGAAGTGAACGTTAATTCTGTTTCTAATCTCTTTTAGCCCTTTCGGCTCTCTAGACGTCCATTTCTTCTTGTCCTTAGAAACAAAATCGCCACTACGACTGACTAGCTCATCAGGACTAATCACTTCGTCGGTTCGGCGATCCAGCCATTCCTCAGGGCCCATCTGCGAAAAATATGGCACCGATTCGGCGATTTCAGCCGCGAGCTTATGGCTACTTAGGTAGTCACCTTCAATTGATACTCGCTCAGCTGAACTATCAAAGTTCTCAAGTGTGATATTTACCTTCTTGCCATCGAGGTCAATCCTCGCAACACTGTTGTTATCAAACAGGATTTCGAATGTCCTAAATGGAACTCGAATGATCTCGTTATATCTGCCTGACAGAAACGCATTCGTAAGCTTCAGAAGGACCGTCTTCCCTACACCGTTAGGCCCGTGAATTACAGTGACGCGATCTTCCTTGAGCCCGATCAGATGGTCGTACAATCCGAACAGTCCGGTGACCTTTATTGAGCGAATTCGCAAGGTCGTATCAAGCTTTGGCATGTCAGGCTCTTATGCTCGGGAGAATCTCAGTATCTCATACGACGTGAGAATTTCGGATTTCCGCACCAGACCCTATTTCAAGATCGCTAGTCTTCGGGGTAGCGCCGACAAACGCACGTTGAGGTAAATGTCGGGTCAGGCTGAATGCGGCATGCCGTGATGATAGCCTGGAGGCTCTCGACTTCGGACCTTGAGCCGTCCAACATCGGGCGATTGTCGTCACGGAACTGCACGAACCAGTCGATGGCTTCCGGTTCCATCATCAGTGCGCGGCTGACGGCGAGGTCGGGTGGTACGCCGCTGAGGATGCGGCGCACCGGCACCTCCATCTTCTTGCCGGTGAGGTTGTACGGGATGTGCTCGATCGCGTACATCTGATCGGGAACGTGGCGCGGGCTCAGTTCGATACGCAGATGGCGCGCGATGCGGTCACGCAGTCGTTCGCCGAGTTCCGCTCCCGCGAATTTGGGAACAGACCCCGATTATTTTCCCGGACGAAGCCGACGGCGCGACGGTAACCGCGCTGGAGGACTGCACCGGCGTGGTCAGGCCGGCCTCGCAGCCCGCTTGAGCCCCTCGCTCATCAGCCACATGCGGAGCATGAACAGGCCGATTCGGCGCGCCGGCCGCAGAGCACTGACACCGATCAGGCCGGCGCTATACTGGCCAAGCCATGCGCCGGACCCTGTCCCTGCTGTTCTGCGCTGCCGTGGCGCTGGCCGCCGCGGGTGAGCCGGCTGTCGTCCCCGACACCGCACCGCGGGCTGCGCTGATCGCGATCGACGGTCCCATTGGTCCAGCCACCAGCGGCTACTTCGACAAGGCGCAGCGCCAGGCGATCGAGTCCGGCACCGGCCTGATCGTGCTGCGCATCGATACGCCCGGCGGCCTCGACGGCGCGATGCGCGACATCATCAAGGACATCCTCGCCTCGCCGATCCCGGTGGTCGCCTGGGTTGCGCCCGACGGCGCGCGCGCCGCCAGCGCCGGCGTCTATCTGCTCTACGCCGCGCACATCGCGGCGATGGCACCGGCCACCAACCTCGGCGCGGCGACGCCGGTG
>CAZDPA010000186.1:0-7510 GCA_964507195.1 uncultured Salinisphaerales bacterium
AGGGCCGACTTGACCGCCGTATCTCGGGCAATCACCACCGGTTCGTAGCAGCGGTTCCAATAGACGGCAGTTGCGCCGGTTTCCTTGATCAGCGTGCGCAGCGCATCAAGGCTCCTGCCGCGGCGGATGATCAGCGGGCTGCCGCGGCCAGCCAGATCCGTCGCCAGCGCCGTCAGGCTGTGATGCAGCCAGACCCGGCTCGCCGCGCCCGGTGCCCAGGGTGCTTCTGCCTCCGGATCGTCGATATGGACCGGCACGACGGTATCGGCCGATGCCAGCGCCGCGGCAAGGGCCGGGTTGTCGGTCAGGCGCAGATCGCGACGGAACCAGAGCAGGGCGCAGCGGTGTTGCATCGTTTCGCCTCGCTCCATGGGGGGGGTGATGCGCGGACAAACCACTTATAATCGCCGCCCTATGCAAACGGCCATCGCAATTGCCGGTGTCCGTAAAGCCTACGGCCCGACCATCGCCCTGAAAGGAATCGATTTCGAGATTCGCCAGGGCGAGTTCTTCGGTCTGCTGGGCCCGAACGGTGCCGGCAAATCCACTCTGATCAATATCATCGCCGGACTCGTGCGGATGGACGCCGGGTCTATCGATGTATTGGGTCACGACATTGTGTCCGACTTTCGCCGCGCCCGGCGCCTGCTCGGCGTGGTGCCGCAGGAACTCGTATTCGATCCATTCTTCAAGGTCCGCGAGATGTTGCGCATCCAGGCGGGCTACTACGGCTGCGGCCGCGAGTCCTGGCCGTGGATCGACGAGATGCTCGAACGTCTCGATCTCGCGAACAAGGCGGACGCCTCGATGCGCGCACTGTCCGGCGGCATGAAGCGCCGCGTGCTGATTGCGCAGGCGTTGGTGCACAAGCCACCGGTCGTGATTCTCGACGAACCAACTGCCGGCGTCGACGTAGAACTGCGTCGCTCGCTGTGGCGCTTCATGTCGGAGATGCACAAGCAGGGCACGACCGTTGTCCTGACCACGCATTACCTCGAAGAAGCGCAGGAGCTGTGCGAGCGCATTGCGATTCTCGATCACGGCGAACTGCAGGTCATCGAGCCGACGCAGAAGCTGCTGGCGCGCCATCCATTCCGCTTTCTGCGCATCAAGCTGGCTGATGGTGCGCAGCTGCCGGATGCGCTGCGGCCGCTGGTGACCGGCGAGCCGAACGGGCATATCGAACTGAAACTGGATACGACCAAGCAGCCGATTGCCGGGGTCTTCGCCGCGCTGAAATCAGCGGGTGTCGGTATTGAAGATGTGCAGACGCGAGATCCGGATCTGGAAGACATCTTCATCGACCTGACGCGTGATGACGCGCCGTCTGGCAGGGTGCGCGCATGAGTCCGGATCAGATCGGTTTCGTCACGCTGCTGAAGAAGGAAATCATGCGCTTCTGGTCGGTTCTGGCGCAGACCGTGACAGCACCGGTGATCACGACGCTGCTGTACCTGCTGGTCTTCGCGCAGGCAATGAAGGGTCGTGCGTCGTCCTACGACGGCGTGACCTATACCGAGTTCCTGGTGCCGGGCCTGATCATGATGGCGGTGATCCAGAACGCGTTCGCCAATACTTCATCGAGCCTGATCCAGTCCAAGGTGATGGGCAACCTGGTGTTCCTGCAGATGGCGCCGCTCGGTCCGCTCGAATGGTTCGGTGCGTACATCCTTGCGGCACTGGTGCGCGTCACGCTGGTGGCGATCGCCATGCTCGCGGTGACCCTGCCGATCGTGCCGCTGCCGATCGAAGCACCGCTGGTGCTGATCGGCATGTTCCTGCTGTCCGGTGCATCGCTGGCGGTGATCGGCATGATTGCCGGCCTCGTCGCCGAGAAGTTCGATCACCTCGCCGTGGCCACCAACTTCTTCGTGATGCCGATGTCGTTCCTGTCCGGCGTGTTCTACTCGGTGCATGCGCTGCCGCCGCTGTGGTACACCATTTCGCACCTCAATCCGTTTTTCTACATGATCGATGGCTTCCGCTATGGCTTCTTTGGCCATGCCGACGTGCCGATCTGGCAAAGCCTGGCCTGGAGCGGCGGGTTCTTCATCCTGTCGTCCGCAGTCTGTCTGTGGATGCTGGTTACCGGTTACAAGTTAAAGAAATGAACAAGGAAGAAATCAAGGCGCTGATCGAGGCCGGTTTGCCCGGCGCAACGGTTCGGGTATTCGGCGACGACGGTCAGCACTTCGAGGCTGAAGTGATCTGTGCGAGCTTCGCCGGGCTGGCGATGCTGGCCCAGCACCGCGCGGTGTACGCGACGCTCGGCGAACGCATGGGCCGCGAGATTCACGCGCTACGCCTGAAGACGCGGGCAAGCTGAGCAATGGACAAGCTCCAGATCCAGGGCGGCGTCTGCATCGCCGGCGAAGTGCGCGCTTCGGGCGCGAAGAATGCGGCGCTGCCGATCCTCTGCGCCGCGATCCTGTCCGACGAGGAGCTGGTGCTCGACAACGTGCCGCAGCTGCAGGACGTCAAGACCACGCTCAAGCTGCTTGCGCAGATGGGCGTGAAGGTCAGCCAGGACGATTCGCACGTTGAATGCAATGCGCAGCCGATTCACACCCACGTCGCGCCATACGAGCTGGTCAAGACCATGCGCGCGTCTATCCTCGTGCTCGGGCCGCTGCTTGCGCGCCGCGGGGAAGCCCAGGTTTCGCTGCCCGGTGGCTGCGCAATCGGCGCGCGTCCGGTCGATCTGCATCTGATGGGGCTCAAGGCCATGGGTGCGCAGATCACCGTCGAGAATGGCTTCATTCATGCCAAGGCCAAGCGCCTCAAGGGCGCGCGCATCGTCTTCGATACGGTGACCGTGACCGGCACCGAGAACCTGATGATGGCCGCCGTGCTCGCCGATGGCACGACGCTGCTGGAGAACGCCGCGCGTGAGCCGGAAGTCGTCGATCTCGCGCGCTGCCTCGTCGCGATGGGCGCGAAGATCCGCGGCGCGGGCACGACGACGATCGTCGTCGAAGGCGTCGACAAGTTGCAGGCCGCGCAGCACAGCGTGCTGCCGGACCGCATCGAGACCGGCACCTTCCTCGTCGCCGCGGCGATGACGCGCGGCCAGGTTCGTGTGACGCACACCGATCCAGGTCTGCTGGACGCCGTGCTCGTGAAACTGCAGCAATCGGGCGCACTGATCCGCACCGGCGAGGATTTCATCGAACTCGACATGCAGGGCAAGCGACCGAAATCGGTCAACGTCCACACCATGCCGCATCCGGGCTTTCCGACCGACATGCAGGCGCAGTTCATGGCGCTTGACTGCGTCGCCGAGGGCACCGGCGTGATCATCGAGACGATTTTCGAGAACCGCTTCCAGCACGCGCTGGAGCTGCAGCGCCTCGGCGCCGACATCCGCCTCGAAGGCCACACCGCGATCGTCACCGGCCGCGAGCGCCTGACCGCGGCGCCGGTGATGGCGACCGACCTGCGCGCCTCGGCTGCGCTGATCGCCGCTGCGCTCGCCGCCGACGGCGCGACGATCATCGACCGCATCTATCACCTCGACCGCGGCTACGAGCGCATCGAGGCGAAATTCGCGCAGTTGGGAGCGAGCATCAAGCGCGTATCCTGAGCGGACATCCCGGAGGTCGACCATGGCCAGCGCCAAGCCTGCACGTATCGCGGTACTGATTGATGCCGACAACACCCAGCCCGCGATTGCCCAGGCACTGCTCGCCGAGATCGCCAAGTACGGTGTGGCCAGCGTCAAGCGCGTCTACGGCGACTGGACGCAGCCCAATCTGCGCGGCTGGAAGGAACAGCTGGTGGAGTCGGCGATCCAGCCGCAACAGCAGTTCGCCTACACCTCAGGCAAGAACTCGACCGACAGCGCGATGATCATCGACGCGATGGACCTGCTCTACACCGAGCGTTTCGACGCTTTCTGCATCGTGACCAGCGACAGCGACTTCACGCGGCTTGCCTCGCGACTGCGGGAATCCGGCATGGATGTCTATGGCTTCGGCGAGCGCAAGACGCCGCAGTCGCTGGTTTCGGCTTGCGACAAGTTCACCTACCTCGATGTCCTGCGCGGCGCGGCGGCCAAGGCACCAGCGGGCGAAGCTCTGGCGAAACCAGCGAAGGCGGCCAAGGCAGCGAAGAAACCGCAGAAAGCGCCGCCGGCACCGGCAGTGCCGGTCGCCGAGCCGGAGCGCAAGCCGGCGTCGCCAACCGACCCGGAGCTGCAGCGCTTGCTGCGCGAAGCGGTCGACGACGATGCCGACAACGACGGCTGGGCCATGCTGCCGTCGGTCGGTAACCTGATTGCCAAGCGCAAGCCGGATTTCGACTCGCGCAACTACGGTTACAAGAAGCTCCGCGAGCTGGTGCAGGCCACTGGCTTGTTCGAGATCGACGAGCGTTCATCCGCCGATGGCAAGCAGAAGGTCATCTACCTGCGTGACAACCGCAAGAAGGCCTGACGCCGGTACAATCGCGCCTCTTTAAGCTTTAGCCCGTCATGACCCAGCTCACCATTGCCCTGTCCAAGGGCCGCATCCTCGACGACAGCCTGCCGCTGCTGGCCCAGATGGGCATCACGCCCGCGGGCGATATCGGCCGCCTGCTGCGCGTGCCGACCAATGTCAAAGGACTGTCGCTGCTGATCATCCGACCGACTGATGTGCCGACCTATGTCGAGTATGGCGCGGCTGATCTCGGTATCACCGGCAAGGACGTGCTGATGGAACACGGTGGAGACGGTCTGTACGAACCGCTCGATCTCGGCATCGCGCGTTGTCGCCTGTCGACTGCGACCAAGAAGGATCTGGCGCAGAACGGCGCCGGCCGCCGCCGTGTCGCGACCAAGTACCCGGAAATCACCCGTCGTCATTTCGCCGCGAAGGGCGAGCAGGTCGAGCTGATCAAGCTGTACGGTTCGATGGAGCTGGCGCCGCTGGTCGGTCTCGCGGACCTGATCGTCGATCTGGTCGACACCGGCAAGACGCTCAAGGCCAACGGCCTGGTCGAGCTGGAAACCATCGCGGAGATCAGCGCGCGCCTCGTCGTCAACAAGGCGGCGATGAAGATGAAGCACGCCGCGGTGCAGGATCTGATCACCCGTTTCGCGAAGGCCACCGCGTAATGAAGATTGCGCGTTTCAGTACCGGCGACACCGATTTCGATGCGCGCCTCGCGGCGCTGCTCGATCGTGCGCCCGAGGCCAGCCCGCAAGTCACGCAGGCGGTCGAAGCAATCATCGCCGACCTGCGCGCGCGCGGCGATTCCGCGTTGCTGGAGCTGACCAATCGCTTTGATCGTCGCTCGGTCAAGGCCGCTGCAGAACTCGAAGTCTCGAAAGCGCAGTGTGCCGCAGCGTGGGACAGCTTGCCGGTTGCGCTACGCACGGCACTCGAACAGGCCGCGCAGCGCATCCGCGCGTACGCCGAGCATCAGAAGATCGCACCGTTCTCGTTCAGCGATGAGTACGGCAACGTGCTCGGTCAAGGCGTCACGCCCATGGACCGCGTCGGGCTCTACGTGCCGGGCGGCAGGGCGGCATACCCGTCGTCGGTGCTGATGAATGCGATTCCGGCGAAGGTTGCCGGTGTGCTGGAAGTCGTGATGGTTGTGCCGGCGCCGGACGGCGTGCTGAATCCGGCCGTGCTCGGTGCCGCGCATCTCGCCGGCGTCGATCGCATCTTCACCGTCGGCGGTGCTCAGGCGGTTGCGGCGCTCGCTTATGGCACGGCGACGATTCCATGCGTCGACAAGATCGTCGGGCCCGGCAACGCCTATGTCGCGGCAGCGAAGCGTCTAGTGTTCGGCCAGGTCGGCATCGATTCGATCGCCGGCCCTTCGGAAATCGTCGTCATCGGCGATGGCCTTACCCATCCCGACTGGATTGCGATGGACCTGTTCTCGCAGGCCGAGCACGGCGAGGATTCCGAAGCGATCCTGCTGTCGCCGGATGCAGCGTATCTCGATGCCGTGCACGCGGCGATGACTCGTCGCGTGCAGGATCTGCCGCGCAAGGAAATCGTCAGTGCATCGATAGCGAATCGCGGTGCGCTGATCCTGACGCGAGATCTCGACGATGCCGCGCAGGTTTCCAATCGCATCGCGCCGGAGCATCTGGAACTGTCGGTCGCCGAGCCGCGTGAGCTGCTGAAGCGGATCCGTCACGCCGGCGCCGTGTTCCTCGGTCGCCACGCACCGGAAGCCTTTGGCGACTACTGCGCCGGTCCCAACCATGTGCTGCCGACGTCACGCGCCGCGCGGTTCTCGAATCCGCTCGGCGTCTACGAATTCCAGAAGCGCACGTCGCTGATCGAATGCACGCCAGGCGGTGCCAAAGTGCTGGCGGAGATCGCCGGCACGATTGCGGATGTCGAAGGGCTGCAGGCACACGCGCAGAGTGCGCGCGATCGGGGCTGAAGCTGCAGTCTCTCGATACACCACGCTACGCGTGGCACTCGAGACGAACGGACGGTATGTCGTGCCGGCTTGAAAGAAAGCCCGTTCGTCTCGAGTGCCGCGCCGCAGGCGCGGTGTATCGAGAGACCAGAGCTGAAACCTCAGGCCTGACCAGCCTCCAGCTTCGCCAGCACGCGCGGGCTGTTGTGCTTCCACGCAAAGCGCAGTGCGTGGGCGACGATCGGGCCGATCAGCGGGAACTTCCCCTCAAGGCGGATCGAGTAATCGATGACGGTCGCGCCGTCGACCGACTTGAAGTTGATCGTGCCGCGATGGTTCTTCAGCGGCGTGCCGCGGGTGATGGCGTACTCGATCTGCTCATTACGCTTGAAGGTCACGACGGTTTCGTCGAACGACAGCGGGCCGCTGCCGATCTGGCGCACCGAGCCCAGGCCATTCGGGTCGTCTTCGCCGTCCTTGACGCGACGGCAGCGGCCGCCGAGCAGCGTCGCAAACTTTTCGTGATCGGCGAAGAACGCAAAAACCGCTTCGACCGGGGCCTGCACCGTTGTATGTACCTGAATCTGTTGAAGTGCCATCGCAGGGGTCCTGAAACTGGAAAGAGCAGGCCTGCACTCTAGCTGCATTCATGCCATTTCGTTCGCGTTTTCCCTTCGATGACGGCGGATTAGTGGGATAATGCGCGCGGGAGTTGGCCGGACAATCGCCGTTGCGCTTGCGCGAGGGAGGAAAGTCCGGGCTCCGTAGGGCAAGGTGCCAGGTAATGCCTGGGCGGCGTGAGCCGACGGCCAGTGCAACAGAAAGCAAACCGCCGATGGGCCGCAACGCAAGTTGTGTGTCACAGGCAAGGGTGAAACGGTGCGGTAAGAGCGCACCGCGAGTCTGGCAACAGACCGGCACGGTAAACCCCACCTGGAGCAAGACCAAATAGGGAAGGTGTGCGACTTGTTCGCACGACGCGCGGCCCGCGTGCCTTCCGGGTAGGTTGCTTGAGCGCGATGGCGACATCGTGCCTAGAGGAATGATTGTCGCAGGCGCGCAAGCGTCTGGCACAGAACCCGGCTTACAGGCCAACTCCCTTTTTTTTGCGGTTCGTCCGCCGGCCCCACCTCTGGGTGGGTTC
>CAZDPA010000187.1:0-3335 GCA_964507195.1 uncultured Salinisphaerales bacterium
CGCGAGGGGCCGCAGGCGCCGGATGTCGCGGTGGTCGGTGCCGGCATCGCCGGCCTGACGGCGGCCTATCGCCTGCACCGAGCCGGCGTGAACGTGCGCCTGTACGAGGCGCAGGAGCGCATCGGCGGCCGAATGCTGAGCCTGCGCAATCATTTCGCTGATGGTCAGGTGGCGGAGCTGGGTGCCGAGCTGATCGACAGCGGTCACACGCACATGCGCGCGATGGCGGCAGAACTGGGCCTGATGCTCGATGATTTCGAGGAAGACCAGCCGGAGCTGGCGCGCACGCTGTGGTTCTTCGAAGGCAAGCGCCGCTCGGATCGCGAGGTGATCGAGGCTTTCCGGCCGGTGGCTGCGGCGATCGAGCGCGATCTCGCGACGCTGGGCGACGGCGACATCACGTACAGCGAAAGCCAGAACGCCGAAGAACTGGACCGCCTCAGCATCACGCAGTGGTTCGAGCGCCACGGCATCAGCGGCTGGATCCGCAGGCTGCTGTCGGTGGCCTACACAACGGAGATGGGCCTGGAGCCCGAGCAGCAGTCGGCGCTCAATCTGCTGACCTTCATTTCCGCCGAGCCTGAGCCGTTCAAGATCTTTGGCGACAGCGACGAGCGCTATCACGTGCGCGGCGGCAACGATCAGGTCACTTCGGGTCTGGCCCAGCGGCTCGCAAGCGTGATCGAGACCGGGTCGGTGCTGGAAGCGCTGACGCAGGCGGCCGACGGCAGCTACCGGCTCAGCCTGCGCCGCGGCGCGGCGAGCAGCGAAGTGCGCGCGAGTCATGTGATCCTGACCGTGCCGGTGCCGCTGCTGCGCCAGGTCCGTCTCGATCTGGAACTGCCGCCGGTCAAGCGCAAGGCGATCGCCGAGCTGGCGTACGGCACGAATGCCAAGCTGATGATCGGCTTTGCGCAGCGGACCTGGCGGGGTGCCGAGGCTTCGGACGGCAGCAGCTTCTCGGATCTGCCGTTCCAGACCAGCTGGGAGACGAGCCGCGCCCAGGCCGGGTCTGCCGGCATCCTGACCAACTTTGTCGGTGGCCAGCATGGCCTGGATATCGGGCAGGGAACAGCGGTAGCGCAGGCCGCTGCCGCGGTCGCGGATCTCGAGCGCCTCTATCCGGGCCTCGCTGCGCAGCGCGCCGGCATGAAGGAGGCGCGCTTCCACTGGCCGACGAATCCCTGGGTGCAGGGCAGCTATCTGTGCCTGCGTCCCGGCGAGTGGACGACGCTCGGCGGCGCGATTGCCGAGCCGGTCGGCGGCCTGCGTTTCGCCGGCGAACACTGCTCGGTCGACAACCAGGGCTTCATGGAAGGTGGTTGCGAAACCGGTGAGCGGGTCGCTGCGGAACTGCTCGCCGAGTTGGGAATCCGTCAGATCGCCCAGCTCGGACGGCGCGGCCTGCTGGGCCTCGCCGCCGGCTGAGCGCCTGGATCAGTAGACGACGCCGGCAGCGGCATTCGCCTTCGCACCGCGATCGACCGCCGCTGCACGCTCGGCGGCATCACGTGTGATCGACAGCAGCAGCTCGACTTCGGAGAGCATCGCGCCGTAGTAGGCGTTGAGCGTGCCGCGGTTGGTGCCACTCTTCGACAGTGCGCCGTAGCCGGTCGCCGCGAGATCTTTCTCAGCCTTGGCGATTGCGGCCATGCGGCTGGCCTGCCATTCGCCGAACAGCGCGGCCCAGGCCTTGAGTTCGGCGTCGGCAATCGTCCGCTTCTCGGCCCAGACCGCACGGTTGTTGGCGTCGACCCCGGCGTCATCGGTGCAGCCGACGTCGCAGTACTTCAGCTTCTTCGCGGTGTTCTGCTGCTGCGCATCGAACCTTGCAGTGATGGCCTCGGTGCGCTTGCCGAGTTCGATCACCAGCGACGACGCCATCTGCGTGGTCTGGATGTAGGTGTTGTACGCGTCGATCGCAGCCAGAACCGCTTGCGGATCCTTCACCGCGGCGAGCGCGTCGTTCTGCGTCGAAGACTGCATCTGCATCGCAAATGCCATCTTCTCCTGCGGCGTCATCCGCTCCATCTTCTTCTGCAGTTCCTGCGCATACGCCGGGTCGCTGGCAGCGCGCGCCATGTCCGGCGGCATCGCCGCCGAAGCGGACTGCAGCGCTGCGGCTTCCATGCGCTTCTTCTCGGCGGCAATCCTGGTTTCGACCGCGACGACCTCAGGTGCAAGGATCTTCAGGTTCTTCTGCCACTGACCGGCAGTCTGGGTGTTCGCCGGCGGCGGCGGTACGGACTTGAACAGCGCAGTCGGCGCCAGCGGATCGGCGGCGTGCGATGCGGTGGCAACAGCGGCGAGGAGAAGCAGCGAATAGCGGAGTTTCACGAGTACACCCCCGGTGACGGAACTGGAACAATGCCCAAAAAAGAGGGCCGCAGTCTAGCGGCCCTCTTTTCACAACTGTGCGAAGCGCATCACGCCAGCTTCTTGTGCCGCTGGCGACGATTGACGCCCGGCTCGCTGCCGGTGCGGCGACGGAAGTCGTCTTCGTATTCGCGGTAGTTGCCTTCGTGCCAGACCACTTCGCCGGAGTCCTCGAAGGCGAGGATGTGAGTGGCGACGCGATCGAGGAACCAGCGGTCATGCGAGATCACCATCGCGCAGCCGGGGAAGTCGAGCACGGCCTCTTCGAGCGCACGCAAGGTTTCGACGTCGAGATCGTTGGTCGGTTCGTCGAGCAGCAGCACGTTGCCGCCCTGCAGCAGCATCTTCGCCAGGTGCAGACGGTTGCGTTCGCCGCCGGAGAGATCCTTGACGCGCTTCTGCTGCGACTCGCCCTTGAAATTGAAGCGGCCGATGTAGGCGCGCGACGGCATTTCGAAGTTGCCGACCTTGAGCATGTCGCCGCCGCCGGAGATTTCCTGGAACACGGTGAGGTCGCCGTTCAGCGCATCGCGGCTCTGGTCGACGTAGGCGAACTTCACCGTCTCGCCGATCTTCACTTCGCCCTGATAGTCGGTGTCCTGACCGGTGAGGATGCGGAACAGCGTGGTCTTGCCCATGCCGTTGGCGCCGATGATGCCGACGATCGCGCCGCGCGGCACCTTGAAGCTGACGCCTTCGTACAGCGTGCGGTCGCCGAACTTCTTGCCGAGATTGTTGACGTCGATGACCAGGTCGCCGAGGCGCTGGCCTGGCGGAATGTAGAGCTCCTTGGTTTCCGAGCGCTTCTGGTATTCCTGCGAGGCCAGTTCTTCAAACGCCTTGATGCGCGCCTTGCTCTTGGCCTGACGGCCCTTGGGATTCTTGCGCACCCACTCCAGTTCTTCCTTCATGGCCTTGGAGCGCGCGTCTTCCTGCTTCTGCTCGGTCTGCAGGCGGTT
>CAZDPA010000187.1:3345-7479 GCA_964507195.1 uncultured Salinisphaerales bacterium
CGAGAAAGTAACGGTCATGGGTGACCGCGATGATCGTGCCGGGGAAGTCCTTGAGGAATTTCTCCAGCCACGCGACCGACTCGGCGTCGAGATGGTTGGTCGGCTCGTCGAGCAGGATCATGTCGGGCTTGCTCAGCAGCAGGCGGCACAGCGCGACGCGGCGGCGTTCACCACCGGAGAGCTTGGTGACGTCGGCTTCCCAGGCGGGCAGGTTCAGCGCCTCGGCGGCCTTGTCGAGCGTGACTTCGAGGCTGTCGCCGTGGCCGGCGTGCAGCATCGCTTCCAGTTCCTGCTGGCGCGCCGACAGCTTGTCGAAATCGGCATCGGGTTCGGCGTATGCGGCGTAGACCTTGTCCAGCTCGGCCTGCACGTCGGTGACATGCGACAGCGCTTCCATCACGTTGTCGCGGACGTTCTTCTCAGGATCGAGTTTCGGTTCCTGCGGCAGGTAGCCGATCTTGATGCCGGGTTGTGGTCTTGCTTCGCCGACGATGTCCTTGTCGATGCCGGCCATGATCTTCAGCAGCGTCGACTTGCCGGCGCCGTTCAGACCCAGTACGCCGATCTTGGCGCCGGGGAAGAACGACAGCGAGATATCGCGCAGGATTTCCTTCTTGGGCGGCACGATCTTGCCGACCCGATTCATGGTGTAGACGTACTGGGACATGGTGTTGCTGATCCGTTAGATAGGGCGTCGGGCAGGCCCGCGACGCTGGGCTTGGAGGCAGGGTAAGACGCGAGGCGCGCAATTCTACCGGAAGCCGTGCCAGCAGCAGCATTCCGGTGCAGCGACGGTGGTTGCGGTCATGGCGGGCCCCGGTAATTCCCCCGATGCGATGCTGCGGGCAAGCGGCCATAATCCGGACATGGTCGGAGTCAGATGCCAGTTCTGGGTGAGCAGTACTGTGTTGGCAGCAGCGCTGCTGTCGGCTGCAGCCGATGCGGCGGTCTATCGCTGTGAGCGTGACGGCACCGTGATTTATGCCGACAAGCCCTGCAGTGCAGGGGCGAAGCCGGCCGATCTGCCTGCGGCCATCGTCGTGCCGGCCGGCCCGGCGCCGGACTTGCTCAAGCTGGCCGAGGAGCGTGACGCCAAGGCGCGCGCCGCACGCAACAAATCGGACGCCGAATGGCTGGAAGCGCATGAGGCCGAAAAGGCGGAAGCCGAGCAGATCCGTGCCGGACGCATTGCCGACGAGGTGGTCGAGGGCATGTCGGCTGCCGACGTGCGCCGCCTGCGCGGGGAGCCTGCAGTGATTTCGAGTGCGACCGGCAAGTCCGGTGCGCGCGAGACCTGGAGCTATGTGCTCGACAACGGCTCGCGCCTGCATGTGACGTTCAGCAACGGCAAGGTCAGCGGTGTGCGCACGAAGAAGGAGAAGAAGTAGGTGGACATTTCCCGCGACAGGCCGGTCGTGACGCTGGACGATGTGAGACGTGCAGCGCAGGTGATCGCCGGCGAAGTCGTACGCACGCCCTGTACGCGTTCGCGCGTGCTGTCGCAGATCATCGGCGCTGATATCTGGCTCAAGTTCGAGAATTTCCAGTTCACGGCGTCGTTCAAGGAGCGCGGCGCGCTCAACAAACTGAAGAGCCTGACTCCGGCGGAATGCGCCGCAGGGGTTGCGGCGATGTCGGCCGGCAATCACGCGCAGGGCGTGGCCTACCACGCGCACCGGCTCGGCATTCGCAGCGTGATCGTGATGCCGAAGAACACGCCGTTCACCAAGGTGCGCAATACCCGCGAGTTGGGCGGAGAGGTCATCCTGCACGGCGCGACCCTGGCCGACTCGCAGGACTATCTGCTGCAGGAGCTGATCGGCAAGCAGGGCATGACCCTGGTGCATCCGTACGACGACGCGCAGGTGATTGCCGGCCAGGGCACGATCGCGCTGGAGATGCTGGAGCAGGCGCCGGAGCTGGACACGCTGGTCGTGCCCGTCGGCGGCGGTGGTCTGATTTCCGGCATGGCAGTCGCGGCCAAGTCGCTCAAGCCTGACTTGCAGATGGTCGGTGTCGAATCCGCCGGCTATCCGTCGGCGTACGCGGCACTGCAGGGCGACCCTTCGCTGGTCAAAGGCGGGCAGACGATCGCCGAAGGCATTGCGGTCAAGAACATCGGCAAGCTGACGATGACGGTGATCCGCGAGCACGTCGACACGCTGATGCGGGTCGAGGAGCCGGCGATCGAACGCGCAATCGGCCTGCTGGCGAGCATCGAGAAAGTCATCGTCGAAGGCGCAGGTGCCTGCGGTCTGGCCGCACTGCTCGCCGATCCGGCGCGCTTTGCCGGACGCAAGGTCGGTCTGGTGCTCTGCGGCGGCAATATCGACACACGCCTGCTCGCCTCCGTACTGCTGCGCCAGCTCGTGCACGATCAGCGCCTGATCCGCCTGTCGATCGAGATCGAGGACCAACCGGGCTTTCTTGCCACCGTCGCTGGTCGCATCGGCGAGTCCGGCGGCAACATCGTGCAGGTCCATCACGAGCGACTCGCACGCGGACACGCCAAGGGTGCGACACTGGAGGTGCTGGTCGAGGCGCAGGATGAAGCTCATGCGCGGCAGATCTGCGACGATCTCGTCGGTGCCGGGTTTTCTGCGCGGCGCGGGGCGGGGGGCATGGAGTTCGAATAAGTGGCTGCCCGCACCCTCACCTTGCTGGAAGCGGTACAGCAGCGCATGCGCACGATCCGTCAGGGTGATATTGCCCAACTCGTAGTCGATGGTGGTGGTGCGATGGTCGCGACGTCGCAGGAGCTTTCGCAGGCGCAGAAGTGGGCGCACCGCAAGCCGAGTACAGGCAACGTGATGACCGACCGCGCCCGTTTTTTCGATCAGATCACCGTGGTGATCTCGCGGCAGGGCAGCATGTTTCCGACGCGCGGGCACCACATGGCCATCGAGAAGCTCGCCAAGCAGATGATGCAGGCCGGTTACGACATCAACGAATGGGCGCTGCCGCCGGAACTGCGCGGCATCGGCCGTCACTCGGCGCTTGATGCGAAGCCGGCGGAGAAGGGCGACAAGGAAGACAAGGCCCAGGACACCGAAGAGCCGAAGGCCGGTTAGGGCGTCCAGCGCAACGGTTCGAGCCCGCCCAGCGGCTGCGCCCATTTTTCCTGCGCAGCTTCCGCAAGCAGCCAGTCGCGGAAGGCGAGCACCTCGGCCGACGCGTGATGCGCATGCACAAGGTAATACGACGAACTGAGCGTCAGGCTCATCGGGAACGGAATCGTCAGACGCCCGAGACTGAGCAGGCCCGACGCGAGCAGCGGTACGGCAAGCACGATGCCCATGCGATCCGCCGCCGCTTCGATGGCCAGGCCGACGTGATTGAACGACGGCCCGCGGCTGAAATTGACGTCGGTCAGCCCCGCGGTCCTGATCCAGTCGCGCCAGCCGGGCCAGCCCATGTCCATCTGGGCGACGTCGTTGCGGATGTGCAACAGGCTGTGATGGCGCAGATCTGCGGGTTCGCGCAGCGGATGGCGGCCGTCGATCAGCGCCGGGCTGCACATCGGCGTCGAGTGCAGCGAGAACAGCTTGTGTACGGCGTAACCCGGATAGTCGCCATTGCCGAAACGGATCGCGACGCCGCAGTTTTCCATGACCTCGCTGGGATGCGCCGACGTGCGCAGGACGGCATCCGCCATCGTTGGCCGCGTCGACAGCTGCATCTGGATGTCCGGGCATTGCTGCTGGAAGTCATGCAGCCGCGGCAGCAGCCAGTTCGAGCCAAAGGCCTGTGGAGAGCCGATGATCAGGCGGCCGTCGGCTTCTTCCTTGCTGGTCTGGACCTGACTGATCGCTGCTTCCATCTCGCTGAAAGCGGAGCTCAGCCGCGGCAGCAGGCCCGCACCGGCTTCGGTGAGCTCGATGCGTCGCGGCAGGCGCCGGAACAGATCCACACCCAGGCGCTCTTCGAGAATCTTGATCTGCTGGCTGACCGCGGCCGGCGTGACGAACAGTTCCTGCGCCGCCTTCTGAACGCTCAGGTGACGTGCGGCGGCCTCGAAGGCACGCAGGGCATTGAGCGGGGGCAGGCGCAAGGGTTCAGGAAATCTATAAGTTAGAAATTCTTATGTTACCAGCGAAAAATCTCGGTTGTTGCGATGCAGCAGACCGGCAAGAA
>CAZDPA010000188.1:0-7435 GCA_964507195.1 uncultured Salinisphaerales bacterium
CGGACTTCCTCAAGGGTGCCAAGGCCGCCGGCCTGTCGGGCCTCAAGGGTCACCGCTCGGTCGGCGGCATGCGCGCGTCGATCTACAACGCGATGACGCAGGAAGGCGTGCAGCAGCTGGTCGATTACATGAAGGAATTTGCCAGGACCAAGGCTTAAGTCGTCCTCTGGCCCGCACGCTCACTACTCACGGATCAAACCATGTTCAAAATTCAGACCCTCAACAACATCTCCGTCACCGGTCTCGAACGCCTGCCGCGCGATCGCTATGAAGTTGCTTCCGAGCTCGCTCAGCCGGACGCGGTGATGGTGCGCTCGGCCGACATGCACAAGCTCGACATTCCGGCTTCGGTGCGCGCGATCGGTCGTGCCGGTGCCGGCACCAACAACATTCCGGTGGCTGCCATGTCCAGGCGCGGCGTGCCGGTATTCAACGCGCCGGGTGCCAACGCCAATGCCGTCAAGGAACTGGTGCTGGCCTCGATGTTCCTCGCCGCGCGCAACATCCCGCAGTCGCTGGACTTCGTCCGCAAGCTCGACGGCGACGACAAGGCGATGCATGTCGCTGTTGAAGACGGCAAGAAGAAGTTTGTCGGTTTCGAGTTGCCGGGCCGCACGCTGGGCGTCATTGGTCTTGGCGCGATTGGCGTCAAGGTTGCCAATGCTGCGCTGGAACTGGGCATGACGGTCTGGGGTTTCGACCCGGCGATGACCGTGACCAATGCCTGGCAGCTGAACTCCGGTGTGCGCCAGGCGCTGTCGGTCGATGACCTGGTGTCGAAATCGCAGTTCATTTCGGTCCACGTGCCGCTGCTCGACGCGACGCGCGGCCTGATCAATGCCGATCGCCTCAAGCTGATGAAGAAGCAGGGCGTGATCCTCAACTTCGCGCGCGACGCCATCGTCGACGAGAAAGCAGTGGTGGAGGCGCTCGACGCCGGCACCCTGCATGCCTATGCCTGCGACTTTCCGTCGAATACGCTCAAGGGCAACCCGCGCGTGATCGCTACCCCGCATCTGGGCGCGTCCACGGTCGAAGCCGAAGACAACTGCGCGGTGATGGTTGCTGACCAGCTGCGCGAGTTCCTCGAGTCCGGCAACATTCGCAACTCGGTCAACTTTCCGGAAGCCGTACTGCCGCTGATGCCGGGCAAGTCGCGCCTGTGCGTGGTCAACGAGAACGTGCCGAACATGGTCGGCCAGATTTCGACCGCACTGGCGAACCGCTCACTGAATATTGCCGACCTGCTGAACAAGTCGCGCGGCGACCTCGCATACACGATCGTTGACGTCGACACCGAGATCCATTCCGAGGCCGTCGCCGAGATCGCCGCAATCAAGGGCGTACTCGCAACGCGGGTGATCCCCGCTCGCTAAGCAGGCCTCGCGTAAAGGACGCAAAGCCCGCAAAGAACAAGCGGCCGGCTGCCGGTATCGTTAAACTCTGCGGCCTTTGCGTACTTTGCGCGAGACTGGTTGTATATGAACCCGATAACCCTTGACGAGGCGCGTCGCGAAATTGATGCGCTGGACCAGCAGATCCAGACGCTGATTTCCCAGCGTGCGCGGATCGCGCAGGCGATTGCCCATATCAAGCAGCGCATGGGCGATACCGGCGATCACTACCGTCCGGCGCGCGAGGCCGAAGTGCTGCGCGCGGTCATCGCCCGCAACCAGGCCAATGGCGGACCGCTGACCGACGAGGTCATCGCGCGTCTGATGCGCGAGGTCATGTCGGCCTGCCTTTCGCTGGAGTCGCCGCTGACGGTCGCGTACCTCGGGCCGGAAGGCACCTATACCCAGGCGGCCGTGCTCAAGCAGTTCGGCGACAGCGTTCGCGCTCGTGCCAACAGCGCCATCGATGAAATTTTCCGCGATGTCGAAAGCGGCGCGGCAGACTACGGCGTCGTGCCGGTCGAGAACTCGATCGGCGGCGTCGTCAGCCACACGCTCGACGAACTGGTCCACACCAAGCTGCGCATCTGTGGTGAAGTGACCCTGCCGGTGCATCATCACCTGCTGGCGACCAGTGCCGATCTGTCCAAGGTCACCAAGATCTATGCCCATCCGCAGTCCTTCGCCCAGTGCCGCAAGTGGCTCGATGCCAAGTTGCCGAAGGCCATCCGCGAGACGGTGTCCAGCAACGGCCAGGGCGCAGCGCAGGTGCGCGAGGAAGGCGAGGGCGTCGCGGCGATCGCGAGTCTGCAGGCCGGTCGCATCCATGGCCTGGAAATCCTCGCGTCGAACATCGAGGACGATCCGAGCAACACCACGCGCTTCCTGGTCATCGGCAAGCAGGACCCGACGGCGACCGGCCAGGACATCACTTCGATCGTGCTGACCGGCCACCGCAACCAGCCAGGCTCGCTGCTGCGCCTGCTCAAGCCGCTGTCGGATGCGGGCCTCGACATGACGCGCATCGAATCGCGCCCGGTCAAGGGCTCGGCGATCTGCGACTACTACTTCTTCATCGACTTCGCCGGCTCGTCGGCGACGCCGGAAGTGCGCAAGGCGCTGGATGAAGTCAGCGCCGCCGCAGCCTTCTTCAAGGTGCTCGGTTCCTATCCGCGCGCCGTTGTCTGAATCCACAACCAATGACACAGAACCTGACGAAGGGCGCAGCCCCCGGCATCCTCGCCCTGGAGCCGTATACCCCCGGCATGCCGCTGGAAGAACTGCAGCGCCGTCTCGGCATCAGCAATGCGATCAAGCTGGCCTCGAACGAAAACCCGCTGGGCATGAGTCCGAAGGTCAAGGCCGCGATTGCCGACGCGGTGGCCAACCAGAACCTGGCGTTCTATCCGGACGGCGGCGGTCATCGCCTGAAGCAGAAGCTGGCAGCGATGCATGGCATCGCACCGGAGTGCATCACGCTCGGCAACGGCTCCAACGACATTCTTGAGTTCCTCGCGCGCACCTATGCCGGTCCGGGGCGCGCGGTGATGTTCTCGGCCTACGCATTCGCCGTCTATGCACTCGCGGCACAGGCGCAGACGGCAGAGAGCGTGGTCGTGCCGGCGCGCCCGACGGACGATGCCATGGCGTATGGCCATGACATGGCGGCGTTCACGCGCGCCCTGCGCGAGCGTCCGGATGTGTCGCTGGTGTTCATCGCCAACCCGAACAATCCGACCGGTACCTGGCTGCCGCCAGCCGAGATCGAAGCTTTCCTCGAAACGGTGCCGCCGCACGTGATCGTCGCGCTCGACGAAGCCTATTTCGAGTACCAGGAACCGTCACTGCGTCCGGAAACCCGTCGCTGGCTCGATCGCTTTCCGAATCTGCTCGTCGCCCGCACCTTCTCGAAGGTCTACGGCCTTGCCGGCCTGCGTGTCGGTTATGCGCTGTCGAACCCGACCGTGGCTGATCTGCTCAACCGCGTGCGCCAGCCGTTCAACAACAACAGCCTCGCACTGCTTGCCGCCGAAGTGGCGCTGGACGATCAGGCCCACGTCGAGGCTTCGGTTGCACTGAACACTCGTGAGCGTGCGCGCCTGATCGACGCGATGAAGCAGCGTGGCCTGAACGTGCTGCCGACGCAGGCAAATTTCATCACGATCAACTTCAATCGTGACGCCAAGCCGATCCATCAGGGTCTGCTCGAACGCGGCGTGATCGTGCGGCCGATGGGTTCGTACCAGATGCCGCACTACCTGCGTGTGACGGTGGGGACGGCGGCCGAGAATGATCGCTTCCTCACGGCGCTCGATGAGGCGCTCGCATGACACGGTGTCGCGCGCGTAGCGCGGGCGGGTGCGGGAATGTGAGCCATGCGCCGTCATGCTCGTTTCCCGTGCGCACCGCTGTGCGAAAGGCGCATCAGGCGTGATCGCACAGCGCCTCGCGATCATCGGCCTGGGCCTGATCGGCGGCTCTCTGGCGCGGTCGCTGCGTTCCGCTGGCGTTGTCGCGCATATCAGTGGCTACGATCCGGATCCCGCGCAGCGTGATGCTGCTACGCGCCTGTGCATCATCGACCGGGTTGAAGACACCGCCACCGCCGCCGTGCGTGATGCCGATGTGATCGTGCTTGCGGTGCCGGTGCTGCATACCGCCGATGCCCTGCGCGAGGTGCTGCCGGGCTGCAAGACGCATGTCGTGATTACCGACGTTGGCAGCACCAAGCAGTCCGTGCTCGCCGATGTGACGCGCGTCTGCGGCAAGCTGCCGCCGTGGTTTGTCGCCGCGCATCCGATTGCCGGTACCGAGAAGAGCGGCATCGCCAATTCGGTGCTGGACCTGTTCAAGAAGCATCGCGTCATCATCACTCCGCACGAAGGTCAGGACCCGGCTGCGTTGGCACTGATCACCCGGCTCTGGCAGGCCACCGGCGCGCGCGTCGTCGAGATGGACGCCAAGCGTCATGACGCGATTTTTGCCGCGACTTCGCATCTGCCGCATGTGCTGGCCTACAGCTTTGTCGACATGCTCGCGCGGCTCGACGAGAAGGATCAGATTTTCTCGAACGCCGGCGGCGGCTTCCGGGACTTCACGCGCATCGCGTCGAGTTCGCCGCAGATGTGGCACGACATCGTTCGCGCCAATGCCGATTCGGTTGCCGGCCTGCTCGATCAGCAGATCAACGAGCTGTGCCAGATTCGCGACATGATCCGCGCCGAGCGCTGGGGTGACCTGCTGCAGCTGTTCGAGCGTTCGCGTCAGGCGCGCGAGCGCTATCTGGCGCAGATTGAATGAATCGATGACGGACTTTCTCGATCTGGCACCGATCCGTGCGGCGCGTGGCGAACTGCGCCTGCCGGGCTCCAAGAGCGTGTCGATCCGCGCGCTGTTGCTGGCCGCGCTGTCGGAAGGTGAAACGCGACTGATAGGGCTGCTTGATTCCGACGACACCCGCGTGATGCGCGAAGCCCTGAGATCCTGCGACGTGCCGCTGGAAGACGAGGGCGCGAACGGCTGGCGTGTGAACGGCGCAACACGCTTCCCGCGGCACGAGGCGGACATCTTTGTCGGCAATTCCGGACTGTCGGTGCGTACGCTGGTCGCAGTGCTGGCGTTCATGGGCGGCCGCTATCGGCTGTCCGGCGTGCCGCGCATGCATGAGCGGCCGATCGGCGATCTGGTCGATGCGCTGCGGCCGCTCGGCGCCCGTATCGAATATCAACAACACGACGGCTTTCCGCCGCTGCTGGTCGAGCCGGCGCAGGCGCGCGCGGATGTGCCGGTGCGTGTGCGCGGCGATGCGTCCAGCCAATTTCTCACCGGCATCCTGCAGTCAGCGCCGCTGCTGGCCCGCGAGCGCGATCTGGTGATCGAGGTCGAAGGCGAACTGATCTCCAAGCCCTACATCGACCTGAGCCTGGCCTTGATGAAGCGCTTCGGCGTCGATGTCGCGCGTGGGTCCAGCGCATCGGGTATGCCGCGATTCACGGTTGCGGCGGGTGCGCATTACCGTTCACCCGGCACGTTCGCGGTCGAGGGCGATGCGTCGTCGGCCTCCTACTTCCTGGCGCTCGGCGCGCTGGCCGGCGGGCCGGTTCGCGTGCAGGGCATGGGGCGCGCAAGCCTGCAGGGCGACGTGCGCTTCACCGAAGTCATGGCGGCGATGGGTGCCGAGGTCAGCCAGGGCGAGGACTGGACTGAAGTCCGGTCAAAGGGGCTGTCGTCCGGTTTCCGACCCAAGGCCATCGATGCCGACTTCAACCACATTCCCGATGCAGCGATGACGGCGGCGGTCGTCGCACTGTTTGCCGACGGCCCCAGCGTGCTGCGCAACATCGGCAGCTGGCGCGTCAAGGAAACCGACCGCATCGCGGCGATGGCGACGGAGCTGGTCAAGCTTGGTGCGACGGTCGAGACGGGCGCCGATTTCCTGCGGATCAAACCGCCGGCGGCACTGCGCGCGGCGACTATCGATACCTATGACGATCACCGCATCGCGATGAGTTTTTCGCTCGCCGCATGCGGCGGAATACCCGTGCGCATCAACGATCCCGGATGCGTCGCCAAGACGTTCCCGGACTACTTCGAGCGACTTGCTGCGCTGACCTCTTCCTGATCATGACCACACCTCAAGTGCCGGTGATCGCAGTCGACGGCCCCAGCGGAGTCGGCAAGGGGCTGGTGACGCGCTGGCTCGCCGAGCGCATGGATGGCTGGCACCGCCTCGACAGCGGCGCGCTGTATCGCATCCTCGCGCTTGCCGCGGAGCAGCGCCGGATCGATCCGGACAACGCGGCCGCAGTTGCTGCACTCGCACCACAACTCGACATCCGGTTCGTCGGCACGTCCGAGGAAGATGAAGCGATTCTGGTCGACGGCGCCGACTGGACTCATGACGTCCGCCGTGAATCGACCGGCGCACTGGCATCGAGGATCGCGGTGATCCCCGAAGTCCGTGCGGCGTTGCTCCAGCGTCAGAAGGACTTTCGCAATGCGCCGGGCCTGATCGCCGACGGTCGCGACATGGGGACTGTAGTGTTCCCGGATGCGGTGCTCAAACTGTTCATGGACGCGAGCCCCGAAGAGCGTGCCGAACGCAGGCTCAAGCAGTTGAGCGCAAAGGGAATACAGGCTAAACTCCGCCCCCTTTGCGAGGAGATTCGCGCCCGAGATGAGCGCGATCGAAACCGCAGCATTGCGCCGTTAAGACCGGCCGATGATGCGGAAGTTGTTGATACAACGGGTCTTTTGCCTTCTGAAGTTCTTTCCAAGGTCGAAGCCCTGCTGCAGAAACACGGTCTGATCTGAGCCCCATCCGAGGCGAATCCCAGCGCAAAAAAACCAGCCACCCGTGCGGTCAGCGGGCGGTATTTCATTGACCTGACCGGACCCGGAGCGATTACGCGAAGGGATGTTCCACTAACCAAGTTGTATTCGAGTACATCACTAATGATCGAAACTTTCGCAGAGTTGTTTGAGGCCAGCCTCAAGAGCGGCCAGTCCATGCAGTCCGGCACGATCGTCAATGCACGCGTGCTGGAAATCAAAACCGACGTCGTCATCGTAGATGCCGGCCTGAAGTCCGAGGGCGTAATCCCTGTCGCGGAATTCATGGTCGACGGCGAGCTGCGCGTTGCCGTCGGCGACGATGTCGAAGTGGCACTGGAAACTGTTGAAGACGGCTTCGGCGAAACCAAGTTCTCGAAGGAAAAGGCCGAACGCATCAAGACCTGGGACCGCTTGGCCAAGGCGTTCGAGGACAAGGAAACGGTCATCGGCACGATCACCGGCAAGGTCAAGGGCGGGTTCACCGTCGATATCGGTTCGGTCCGCGCGTTCCTTCCGGGTTCACTGGTCGACGTTCGTCCGGTTCGCGATACCTCGTACCTCGAAGGCAAGCCGCTCGAGTTCAAGGTCATCAAGCTCGACAAGCTGCGTAACAACGTTGTGGTCTCGCGCCGTGAAGTGCTCGAAGCCGAGTACAGCGCCGAGCGTGACACCCTCCTCGCCAACCTCCAGGAAGGTGTGGTCCTGCG
>CAZDPA010000189.1:0-4605 GCA_964507195.1 uncultured Salinisphaerales bacterium
ATCGCGCACCTGCGCGGCAAGCGCCGGGCCGATGCGCTTTTCGACTTCGGCAAAGTCGATGTTTTCGTCATGGCTGCCGACCGGTGCCTTGTCCGCCGGGGTGAAGATCGGCTGCGGCAGGCGATCAGCAAGTTTCAGGCCCGCCGGCAGCTTGATGCCACAGACCGCGCCGGTGCTCTGGTAGTCCTTCCAGCCGCTGCCGATCAGGTAGCCGCGCGCGACCGCTTCAATCGGCAGCGCCTTGAGGCGCTTGGCGACAACAGCGCGGCCGGCGATCTTTTCGCGTTCCGCAGAAGTGAGCCAGTCGGCGAGGTTGACCTCGGGCGCGAAGTGATTTGGCAGGATGTGCGTGAAACGCTTCATCCAGAACTCGGTCACCGCGGTCAGCACGATGCCCTTGCCCGGAATCGGCTGCGGCAGGATCACGTCGAACGCCGACAGGCGATCGCTGGAAACGATCAGCAGGTACTTGTCGCCGAGGGCGTAGAGGTCGCGTACCTTGCCCTTGTGCAGGCGCGGCACGCTGGTGATGCTCGATTCGTATAGGGCTTGCACTTGGCGGTCCACGGTTCTGCAGCTCGGCGTCAGGCGCGCATTGTGGAGAAGGCGCTCGGGGGGGTAAAGCCCGTGACCCGCAGAAGTCCGCTGCGCGAGCTTTTCAGCCCGGGTTCAGTCCTTGATCGCTACGTTCCAATCATTCCGAGAATAGAACGAGGATCTGGTGACGGACCGCATCTTCAATGGTGTTGCGATTCTGGCCTTGATGCTGTTGGCATTTCTGGCAGGAAGCTATTCGATCCTGGCGCAGCGATTTCCGTATCAGCCGCTGCACGACGCGTATCGGGCGGCCAGGGCGATGCTGGCGCAGCACGCCGAACTCGACACGGCCTATACGACCAATCTGTGGCAGCCGGCGCGCACTGACCGTCGCGGCGTGACCGTTGCAGATACGGGTGCCGCGCTTCCAGGCTATACCCTGTACAGCTCAGCGCATACGCAAAGCGCGGTCCTCATCGACCTTGCAGGGCGAAAGGTCCATGAGTGGGCGATGCCGTACAGCGCGATCTGGGACGAGTCGGCCGCACCGCGCAACCCAGTCCCGGATGAACGCACCTACTTTCGCAAGGTTCATCTGTACCCGAACGGCGACCTGCTCGCGATCTACGACGGTATCGGCGATACGCCGCACGGCTACGGCCTGGTCAAGCTCGACAGGGATTCGCGGGTGCTGTGGAAGTATCTGGAGCGCGTTCATCACGATCTTTCGGTCGCGCCAGACGGTCGGATCTTCGTGCTGACCCACGAGATCACCCACGACCGCTTCGTCGAGCGCGACCATCTCAAGCCGCCGCGCATTGACGACTTCGTCGTCGAGCTTTCGCCGCAGGGCCAGCCGCTGCGCAAGCTGCGCCTGCTTGATGCGCTTGCGCGCAACGACTATCTGCGGCTGCTTGATACCTTGCCGGACTATGTCGGCGAGAGCGGCGACTACCTGCACACCAATGACGTCGACTTCGTCGACGACAATGCTGCGCGCAACATGCCGTTCCTGCGTCCGGGACAGCTGGTGCTGTCAATGCGCGAACCTAACGGGCTGGTTGCCCTCGATCTCGACAGCAAGACGATCACCTGGGGCATGCGCGGCGCCTGGGTCGGTCAGCACGATCCAGACCTGCTCGCCAACGGCCGCTTCCTGCTGTTCGACAACAACGGCAATCTCGACGGCCATGGCCGCTCGCAGGTCATCGAGTTCGATCCGCAGACCAGTGCCGTCGTCTGGCGCTATGCAGGCACTGCCGACCATCCTCTGGAGAGCATTATCCGTTCGTCCCAGCAGCGCCTGGCAAACGGCAACACCCTGATCACCGAATCCGATGGCGGCCGCTTGCTGGAAGTCAATGCGGCCGGAGACATCGTCTGGGAATACGTCAATCCGGTTCGCGCCGGCGACGGCGATGCCTTGATACCGATCGTGTCGTCGGCACAACGCATTGCTCCGGACGCCCTTGATACCGATTTCCGACAGCTGCTCGAAGCTGAAGACAGGAGTCAGCCATGAACAAGCAATCCAAGCTTCTATCCGTTGCACTCGGCAGCGCAGCTGCTGCGACGGTGTTGATTTTCGCCGCTCCCGCCCAAGCGTATGTCGGCCCGGGCGCCGGGCTGAGCCTGATCGGCGCGTTGTGGGCGGTTGTCGTCGCCGTACTCGCCGCGCTGTTCTTCGTCGTCATGTGGCCACTGCGGCGCATGATGAAGCGCCGCGCTGCGGCGCAGGCCGGAAACAATCAGGCGCCGGATCCGTCCGGCGTCCCCAAGTAGGCACGCGGCCATGGACTGGCTCGAACTGCCGGTGATCCTGCTCAGCTGGGCGGATGCGCAGATGGCGACGTGGCTGCCACGTGCCGCGCGCCTGATGCTGTGGAGCGTTGTTGCCGGTGCACTGACGATGCTGATTTACGCCGCGCTGTCGTCGCAGCTTCGCATCCGCCAGATCGAGCGTGACCTGATTGTGGCGCGCCGCGATCTCGACCATTTCGACGGCGAGTTTGCCGACGCCTGGCCACGCATGCGACGCATGCTCGGTCTGGCTTTCGGCCAGCTCGGGCTGGTCATCGGGCCGGCCGGTGTCGCGCTGGCGCCGATGATTCTCGTCATCGGCTGGATCGCGCAGACTTACGGTTATGTCTTTCCCGACCGGCTCGATCTGGTCGAAGTCCGCACCCAACCCGCGTTGCTCAGCGCGCAGCTGATTCCCCCCGCACCGGGTCAGGGCAAGGCGCGGCTGGCTCTGACCGATCTGAGCGGTCGCGGCGTCGGCGAGATCGAATGGAGCGAGCCGCGGCCGGTGCTCGTGAAGCGCACCTGGCAGGCGGCGCTGGCCGGTAGTCCGCTCGGCTGGCTGCCGGAGGAATTGCCGATCGACCGTATCGAACTGAACCTGCCACCGAGCGAGTATCTGAGCTACGGCCCGAACTGGATGCGCGGTTGGGAATTCACGTTCTTCAGCGTATTGACCCTCGTGGCTTTCGGGTTCAAACGCGCGCTGCATATCCAATAGGCGCGCGCATGAACCGCCCTCTGCCGCCCGGCAATCCGTTCGAGGTGCCGGCATGGGTCGATCATCTGGCCGCTTGGGTCGCGCGCGCGCCGCAGTTCTGGCAGGCGCTTGGTCGTTTCGAAACCCAGATCCTTGAAGAGCGCATAGCCGCGGTGCGTGTCGAGGCGCCGATCTATGTCTGTGGTCTCGCGCGCTCGGGCAGTACGATCCTGCTGGAACTGCTCGCTGAGCACGCGGCGACGGTGACCCATGCTTATCGCGACTTTCCGTTGGTGCATACGCCGTATTTCTGGAACCGCTTTCTCGACCGCGCACAACTCAAGGCGCCGCCGGCCGTCGAGCGTGCGCACGGCGACGGCATCCTCGTGACGCCGGACAGCCCGGAAGCCGTTGAGGAAGTGCTGTGGATGAGCTTTTTCCCCGGGCTGCACCAGCCCGGCATGGTCGACGTGCTCGACAGCGACACCCAGGCGCCGGCCTTCGAGCGCTACTACGACGAGCACCTGCGCAAGCTGCTCTGGTTGCGTGGCGGGCAGCGCTATCTGGCCAAGGGCAACTACAACAGCACGCGCATGCGCTATCTGGCGCGACTGTATCCGGATGCGCGCTTTGTTGTGCCCCTGCGCGATCCGGTTTCCCATGTCGCCTCGCTGTTGCGCCAGCATCAGCGTTTCTGTGCGCTGCATGCCGCTGATCCACGCGCTCAGCGCTATATGTCGCGGCTTGGTCATTTCGAGTTTGGCCTCGATCGCCGCGCCGTCCATACCGGAGATGCGACGCGTTATGCCGCGATCCGTGAGGCCTGGGCGCAGGGTAACGGGATCGAGGGCTATGCCCTGGCCTGGGACGACCTCTATCGGCATATTGCCGATCAGCTCGATGCCAGTCCGAGCTTGCGTGCGGCAACCCTGGTTGTTCGCCACGAGGAACTGCGCAGCGCGCCGCAGGCGCAGGTCGGCCGCCTGTTCGACCACTGTGGGCTTGAGATGGCGCCTGCCGAGTTGGGCCGCCTGAGCACGCGACTGCAGACGCAGGCCGGCGAGCCTGAGCTGGCTCCGGCACAGCGCCGGCGGATCATCGAGCTGACCGCAGCGACCCTGCAGCGTTTCGCATCGCGCTGAAGGGCAAAGTCGCGCCGCGAGAACGGCCAGCAGGGACCGATATCGGCAATAATGCGCGCCTTCATCCAGCGCCGACCGAATCCATGGCCAAGCTTACCCCGATGATTGCGCCCAGCATCCTGTCCGCCGACCTCGCGCGGCTCGGCGAGGATGTCGAGCGCGTGCTCGCCGCCGGTGCGGACATCGTGCACTTCGATGTGATGGACAATCACTACGTGCCGAACCTGACCTTCGGTCCGAGCATCTGCGAGGCGCTGCGCAAGTATGGCATCAAGGCGACGATCGACGCCCACCTGATGGTCGAGCCGGTCGATGCACTGGCCGAGTCCTTCGCCAGGGCCGGCGCCGACTACATCACCTTCCATCCAGAAGCCTCGCGCCATGTCGACCGCAGCCTGCAGGCGATCCGCGGCATGGGCTGCAAGA
>CAZDPA010000189.1:4615-7371 GCA_964507195.1 uncultured Salinisphaerales bacterium
GGCCTGGTGTTCAACCCGGCGACGCCGCTAGCCGTGCTGCGCCATGTGATCGACAAGGTCGACATGGTGCTGATCATGTCGGTCAACCCCGGCTTCGGTGGCCAGAGCTTCATTCCGGCTGCGCTCGACAAGCTGCGCGAGGCGCGCGAGCTGATCGACGTCAGCGGCCGCGAGATTCGCCTGGAGATTGACGGCGGGGTCAAGGTCGACAATATTGGCGCCATTGCCGCCGCCGGTGCCGATACCTTTGTCGCCGGCAGCGCGATTTTCGGCAACAAGGACTACGCCGCTACAATTGCCGCCATGAAGGCGGAAATCGCCAAGGCCGGTCGCTAGACGCAACACAAGCTCAGGGTCATGCAGTCCATGGACATCTACGGGAAGACAGGAAACCAGTCGTGGCGATGGTGGTGATTCACCACTAGGGGCGTTCCTGCCCGCCGTTTACGCACCGATTCTCCAGACCCGTATTTAAGCCATGACCTACAACCGCATCGCGCTGACGCGCGAACTCTCCGGCGACCTCGATACGCCGGTCAGCGCCTACCTCAAGCTGACCCGCAACGGCGAGCAGGCGCGCTACTCATATCTCCTCGAATCGATGCAGGGCGGCGAACGCTGGGGCCGCTTCTCGTTCATCGGCCTGCCATCGCGCGAAGTGCTGCGCGTCAGCGGCGCAAGGATCGAACTGAGTCGCGACGGCGCCGTCGTCGAACAACTCGAATCCGCCGATCCGATCCAGTGGATCCGCGAGTATGCCGCGCGCTTCCGCGTGCGCCCGGAGCCTGGTCTGCCGCGCTTCTCCGGCGGTCATGTCGGCTATTTCGGTTACGACTGCGTGCGCTACTTTGAGCCCAGGCTCGCGGCGACGCACAAGACCGATCCGCTCGGCACGCCCGACGTCCTGCTGATGCTCTCGGAAGAACTGGTCGTGTTCGACAGCCAGCGCGCGAGCCTGATCCTCGTTGTCCACGCCAATCCGGAAGACGCAGCTGACCTCGCGCGTGCCCGCCAGCGTCTCGACGACATCGAAGCACAGCTCACTGCGCCGGCCGGCTTCGTTCATGCGCCACTGTCCAGCGCCGAAGCGGCAACCAACTTCGAATCGGCGTTCGGCGAAGAACGCTTCAAGCAGGCGGTCGATCGCATCAAGGACTACATCGCCGCCGGCGACTGCATGCAGGTCGTGCCGTCGCAGCGTCTGTCGGCGCCGTTCAGCGCCGATCCGCTGCAGCTGTACCGCGCGATCCGCCGCCTGAATCCTTCGCCGTATCTGTATTGCCTCAACCTCGGCGATCACCATGTCGTCGGCTCCAGCCCGGAAATCCTCGTGCGGGTCGAGGATGGCGAAGTCACCGTGCGGCCGATTGCCGGCACGCGTCCGCGCGGTGCGACGCCGGAACAGGACCATGCGCTGGAAGCCGATCTGCTTGCCGATCCGAAAGAGATCGCCGAGCACCTGATGCTGATCGACCTCGGCCGCAACGATGTCGGCCGCGTCGCCCAGATCGGCCAGGTACGGGTGACCGAGCAGATGGTCATCGAGCGCTACAGCCACGTCATGCACATCGTCTCCAACGTCAGCGGCCGTCTCAAGGACGGACTCGATGCGCTGCACGCACTCGCGGCGACATTCCCTGCGGGCACGCTGTCCGGCGCGCCCAAGGTGCGTGCGATGGAAATCATCGACGAGCTGGAACCGGTCAAGCGCGGCATCTACGGCGGCTCGGTCGGCTATCTCGGCTGGGACGGCAACATGGATACCGCGATCGCGATCCGCACCGCGGTGATCAAGGACGGTCAGGTGCATGTGCAGGCCGGAGCCGGCATCGTTGCCGATTCAGTGCCGCAGTCCGAATGGGATGAAACCATGAACAAGGCGCGCGCGATGATGAAAGCCGTCGCGCAGGCGCAGGCCACGCCCGCAGTCGCCAAGGCGGAGGGCTAGTCATGCTGCTGATGATTGATAACTACGATTCCTTCACCTTCAATCTCGTCCAGTATTTCGGAGAGTTGGGTGCGGATGTGAAAGTCGCGCGCAATGACCAGATCACCGTTGACGAAGTCGCTGCGCTCAAGCCGCGTCACATCGTCCTGTCGCCGGGGCCGTGCACGCCGAACGAGGCGGGCATCTGTCTGGAGCTGATTGAGCGCCTCAAGGGCCAGTTCCCGATCCTTGGCGTCTGCCTCGGCCATCAATCTATAGGGCAGGCCTTCGGCGGCATCGTCACGCGGGCACGCGAAGTCATGCACGGAAAGGTCAGCCGTATCCATCATTCCGACACCGGCGTGTTTCGCGGACTGCCGACGCCGTATACGGCGACGCGCTATCACTCGCTGGTCGTCGCGCGCGACAGTCTGCCGGCTTGCTTCGACATCACAGCGTGGACCCAGCATCTGGATGGTTCCATGGACGAGATCATGGGGCTGCGGCATCGCAACTTGCCGATTGAAGGCGTGCAGTTCCATCCGGAATCCATCCTCACCGAGCATGGCCACGCCCTGCTGAAGAACTTCCTGGAGACGTATTGATGAGCATCACGCCTCAGGCAGCGCTGCAGCGCGCGATCGAGCATCGCGAGATCTTCCACGACGAGATGGTCGACCTGATGCGCCAGATCATGCGCGGCGACGTGTCGCCGACGATGACCGCGGCCATCCTGACCGGCCTGCGCGTGAAGAAGGAGACCGTCGGTGAGATCGCCGGCGCCGCCACGGTGATGCGGGAGTTCTCCCGCACCGTGGATGTCGCCGAT
>CAZDPA010000190.1:0-7338 GCA_964507195.1 uncultured Salinisphaerales bacterium
CCGGGAATCCCCAGCAAACCGTTCGTGTTGAGTGCCGCTCGCGGCGGCGAGCGGTGTATCGAGACACCGTGCGCTCTGCGCACGGCGCTCGATGTGAGCGGGATTCCGCCGCCGGCTGCTGCGTCAGCAGGAGTAGCCCGGTTTCGCCGAAGGCGAAGCCGGGACGCCCATTGCGCATCCACCTTCCCGGCTCCGCTGCGCGGAACCGGGCTACCAGGGGATGGGCGACTCGCGCACTCAGTTGTTGTTGTTCAGCGCCGCCAGCTGCTGCGTCAGATAGGTGCTCGTCGCGTTCATTTTCGACACCAGCGTATCGAGTGCACTGAACTGCGCCCGATAGCGCAGCGTCATGCGCGCCATCCGCTCATCAAGCGCTTCCTGTTGCTTGTCGATGCTGGTCAGTCGCGCCTTGAGTGCGGTGTCCTTGGTCGCGATGCGGCCGTCGCTGTCGAGCGCGCGTTCAAGCACGCTGGCCAGCCGGGTCGCATAGCCGTCGCTGCTGCTGAACAGCTTCTGCACGGCGTTGCGGTCGGTCGACAGCGCAGCACTCAGCTTCGTGTTGTCGAGCTTGAGCGTGCCGTCGGTGCTGGTCGTGATGCCGATTTCCGACAGGTAACTCAGCGCGCCGCCGCCACTGACCGTGCTGCCGATGATGCTGCGCAGTTCCTGCGCCGCGCTGCGCACCAGGCCGTCACCGGCCAGCGCCGCGCCTTCCTTCTTGACCGGGTCGTAGCGGGTCAGCGTGCTGACCGCCGCGATCGCAGTGTTGTAGGCGCGAACGAAAGACTCGATCGCGGTCGTTGCCGACTTGCTGTCGGTGGCCACATCCAGCGTCGCGACCGTGCCGGGCTCGGCCTTCACCAGATTCAGGGTCAGGCCATCAATGACGCCGCTGATGCTGTTGGTCGACGCGTAGTGGTCATAACCCTCGACACGGACGTGCGCATCCTGTGCCGCCTGCTTCTCCGTGAAGCTGACGACGCTGCTGTTGATGGTGATCTCCGAGGCCGTGCCGGCGCTCGTCGAACTCAGCAGCAGGCGCGTGCTGCCATTGTCCTTGACCAGCGTGGCGACGACCCCGACGTTGTCTTCGTCGGCGTTGATTTTGTCGCGCAGCGCTGCAAGAGAATTGTCACCGTCGCTCAGCGTCACCGTGAACGACTCGGCGCCGACCGTAATCTGCACATCGCCGTTGCCGAGCACCGTATCGGCGCTCGCATAGGTTCCGGTCACCAGCTTGTGTGCTTGCGCCAGCGCCACAACCTCGACGCTGTAGCTGCCGGCCACCGCACCGGTGCCCGCGGTCGCACCGAACAGTTCGGTCTTGCCCGAGGTCGCCGTGAGCCTGGTCAGCGCGCCACCGCTTTGCAGATCGGCGACCGCCGCCTGCAGGTTGGCCATCACCGCACGGAAGGTACCGAGCGCGGAGATCTGAGTGTTGACCTTGGTCTCCGCGGCGTTGAGACGCGTGTCCGCGTTCTGGCGCTCGGCAGCGACGAGCTGCGACACCAGGCTGCTGACCTCAAGACCGGAACCGATACCGGCGGAGCTGATGCTGGCCATGGATGTGTGACTCCTGGAATCTGTTGACGCTATGCAATGCCATCAAGCAGGCCACCGGCGGCTGGCCCGTTCTTCTTCAGATGTTTCGCGATACGCAATGCTTCCTCGCTGGGAATCTGCCGGACGACGGTGCCGTCGCGACGATTCGCAACAACCACGATGACCCGCTGCAGATCGATGTCGATCCGGAACGTGAGGTCCACGCCGGCCTGTTCCGCCGCTTCGCGCAGCCACGGCAACGCGCCCTCGACATTCATGTCGGGCTCGACTGCGGCGCGTGCGTTTGCAGACAGCGCAGCCGTTGATGTCGGGCCGCGATAGCGACTGTCTTCTGAAACGGCGGAATGGCCGCTGCCTTGCGGCGCGACCGTGGGTGAAACAGATGGAATGGTGGGCGTCATATCCGCACCTGCTGTGTTGGTTGTAGCCGACATCCCTCTGACCACCGACGGAGTTCAAAGGCCGGGGTTCAAGGGAATGGAGACCGGACCTCCTGCCCTTGGTCCCGGCCCTCTCTCCGCCGATGGAGAGAGGGCGCGGTTTGAGTAGGCTTAGCCGCGCAGCAGACTCAGAACATTCTGCGGAGCGGAGTTGGCCTGGGCCAGCATCGCCGTACCAGCCTGCTGCAGGATCTGCGCGCGGGTGAGGTTGGCGGTTTCGGCCGCGAAGTCAGCGTCCTGGATGCGTGAACGCGAAGCGGTCATCGACTCAGAGGCGCCGGCGAGGCTGGTCACGACCGATTCGAAGCGGCGCTGGTAGGCACCGAGCGAAGCGCGCGCCGTGTTGACGGCGTTGAGCGCGGCGTCCATCGACTGCATCGCGGTATCCGCACCGGCGACCGAGGACAGATCCAGCGACGCGAAGCCGGTGGCAGTTGCTGTCGCGGTCGTCGCAGCGGTCAGGCCGGTCGTGGCGACCGTCGAGGTTGCACCCGCATGGGCGATCGTGATGCCGGTGCCGCTGGTCGAGACCAGGGTGACCGTCGTGGCGGTGTCATTGACCGCATACACGCCGGTCTGGTCGGACACCGAGTTCACCGCATCGCGCACCGCACCGGCACGCTCGGTGGCCGAGGCATTGGCAGCAATGCCGCCGACGCTGATCGCGCCGTTGCCGTTGCCGCCGTCGATGGTCAGATCACCCGCAGTGACTGCGGTGAAGGTGGTCGCGGCGATGCTGGTCACCGAAGCGCGGCTGTAGCTGCCGAGCGCCGTGCTGTTCGCATTGACGATGCTGGCGACCGAAATCGTTTCGCCGGCGTTCGCACCGACCTGGAAAGCCTGGTTGGTGAACGAGCCGTCGAGCAGCTTCACGCCGTTGAACGAGGTCTGCGAAGCGACGCGGTTGATTTCCGACATCAGCTGCTGGGCTTCGAGATCCATCGCGTCACGATCAGATTGGCTGTTCGTGGCGTTGCGCGACTGCACAGCCAGCTCGCGGATGCGCTGCAAGTTGTTGGTGACTTCGCCGAGCGCCGATTCCGCGGTCTGCACGAGCGAGATGCCGTCATTGGCATTGCGCGCAGCCTGGTTGATGCCACGGATCTGCGTCGTGAAGCGTTCGGAAATCGCCAGGCCAGCAGCGTCATCCTTGGCGCTGTTGATGCGCAGGCCTGACGACAGGCGCTGCAGCGACGTGGCAAGCGAGGACTGTGAGGTCGTCAGATTGCGCTGGGCATTGAGCGAACTCACGTTGGTGTTGATGATTTGCATGGACTTCTCCTGAATGATCCCGTTCTGGGGGTCTAAACCGAGACCGGATTTCTGCAATCCGATCCCGCCTCAGCGGTCCCCGTTGTGGGAAGGTTTGCCGCTGCTGAGGGCTTTATCGGGAGAACGTCGACGAAACTTGAGAGAAATTTCCGATACGCGATGAACGGTGTTTTTTTGAGGACGAGTGGTCGCGTCGGTGTTATTCGTGCAGTGCGCAGTCAGCATAGGAGGGATTGCAGCGCCTTTCGATGCAGCGCGCCGGAAGGCGTGACGCTGGAGACGAACGGACATCGGCATGGATATTCACTCCCTCTCCCCGCGAGCGGGGAGAGGGTTAGGGTGAGGGGGTCTTTTCAGCCGAAGGACTGAAGGCTCCTTCCGCAGGGCGATATTTCCTGGTACGACACACCACGGATGCTATCGACTCAGTGGCGCATACCGCCCCTCACCCCGGCCCTCTCCCCGCGGGCGGGGAGAGGGAGAACTTGGTTCAGCGCAGATAGTCGAACAGCGACAACCCCTGCACTCTGGTGTAGGTCTGCTGCGCCGCCTGCAAGGCAGTCAGCTGCATCTGCAGTCGCGTCGCCGCTTCGGCGTAGTCCAGATCGCGGACATCCGACAGCGACTCCTGGGCGTGGAGCTTCTGCGCGCCGAGCTGACCCGATGCATCTTCGGCCGCGGCCAGACGCACGCCGACCGTCGCGCGCAGGTCCGAGAAATGAGCCTGCGCGGCGTCCAGCTCGGTCAGGCCCTGCTGCAGGGCGGTCTGCCATTGGCCACGCTGTCCGGCATCGCTCTGTGGCGTTGCGACCAGACGCGCGAGCTTGTCGACGAGTGCGAGCACGTCCTGAGCCTGGCTCGGCGCAACCGTATAGGTATCGCCGGCGGCCGGCGTACCGCTGAACGACAGTTCGATGCCGCGGAAGCGGATCGCGCTGCCGGGGGCATAGCTGCCGCTTTGCACGACCGCGTTGCCGCTGTCACGCACTTCATAGTTGCCGGCGTTGAACTGCACCGTGTAGCTCGCGTTGTCCCATGCTGAGACATCGATGACCTTGGCTGCGGCAAGCTGCGCGCCGCCGGTGTTGGTCGTGGCCGCATTCACCGCGAACGTCCCGTTGCCGGATCGCAGATTCATGAACACCGCATCACCGGCATCGCCTTCGGCAACCATGCGTGTTGCGCCGAGCTGCGCACCGCGCACCTGCTGGTCGCCCGCATAGTTGGCGGCGCTGCCGTTCCATGAAAACGGCGCCACGCCATCGGCGCTGCCCGCAAAGATGTAACGCCCCTGGCCGTCGTCCTGATTGGCGACGCCCATCAGTTGTTCGCGCAGCGCATTGAGTTCGATGGCAATCGCCGCACGCGACTGATCGGACTGCCCTGCACTGTTGGCCTGCAGGCTCAGCTCGCGCACACGCTGCAGCACGTCGATGCCCTCCGCCAGCGCATCCTCCTCGATCAGCAGTCGATGATTCGCGCCTTCGGCATTCGACTGGTAGCGGGCGATCTGCGCTAGCTGGCGATCAAGCCCCTCGGCGGTACCGAAGCCGACCGGATCATCGCTGGCGCTGAACCACTTCTGGTTCGACGACAACTGGTTCTGGGTCTGTGCAAGCTGGCTCTGCTGGCGCTGCATCGCCGCGAGGCCCTGGTTGTGCAGCATGCTGGTCGAGATGCGCATGGCGAGCGTCCTTGGTCTCTGGTCCTTAACGTCCTGTTGCCTGCAACAGGGTCTGGAAGATCGTGTCGGCAACCTGGATCACACGCGCCGCAGCCTGATACGCCTGCTGGAAGCGCACGAGGTCGGCGGCCTCTTCGTCGAGATTGACGCCGGAGACCGATTCACGCTCGGCGAAGGTCTGCGACTGCAGCGCTGCCTGGGCATCGCGCCGCATCAGCGCCTGCTGGGCATCGAGGCCAGCGCTGGTGACCATCGCGCTCTGCGCCTGGGTCAGGCTGCTGCTGCCGCCATCGAGCACGCTGCGGCTCGCCAGTGCACCGAGCGCCTGGGCATTGCCGTTGTCGCCGCTGTTGGCGACGCCACGCGCAATCGACAGCTGGCTGCCGGCGGCCGGCGTGCCGCTGATGGCAACGCTCCAGCCGTTGACGCCGATCGGCGTACCCGCGGTATATGCATAGCTGCCGCTGCCGTTGATCTGGTATGTATTCGGATCGGTGAACGTGATCGTGACCGGATCGAGCAGGCTGGCATGGCCGGCATCGACGACTGTCGGCGTTGCAGCCGTGAGGCCGCTGCTGCTGGTGACACGCAGCGGCGATGCGGCGGCAACTTTGGATGGATCGCTGATCGCGACACGCATCTGACCGGCTGCATAGGTCGTCGGCTGCAGCGAATAGCGGTCGCCGATCTGCGGCGTGCCGGTGACGGTCAGCTCGAATCCCGCTCCGCGCAGCGGATCAGCCGCTGAGCCGGTACCGGTCAGCGCGACACTGGCACCGGTGCTCTTCGCGGTCAGTTGCCAGCCGCCCGCCTGGTAACGCAGTTCGTAGTCGTCACCGGTCAAGGCCGAGACATCGCCGAAGCCGACGCCGACACTGGCGGTGCCGGTGTTGCCGCTTGCGGCAAGCGCGGTACCGGACGGATCGGCAAAGAACAGACCGCCGAGTGCGCCGGTCGCATCCATGCCCTTTGCATGCTGCGCGTTGACGGTTTCGGCAATGCCGACCGCGAGCTTGCCGAGTTCGCTGCGCGCCGGATCGATGACTTCGCGACGCACGTCGAGCAAGCCACCCAATGTGCCGCCGCTGAGCTGATTGGTCACGATCGCGGTGCCGCCGAGCGTGATCTCGGCGCGCGTGCTGCCGTAGCTGTCGCCAACGACCGCCAATGCAGTCGCCCTGTTGCCGAGCACCAGCGACTGGCCGCCGCTGGTGAAGACGTTGAGACTGCCGTCGTCCTGGCTGACGGTCGAGATGCCGATGCGCCCGGCCAGATCCTGCAGCAGCTGGTCGCGCTGGTCGAGCAGATCGTTCGGTGCCTGTCCACCGTACTGGCCCTGTGCCAGCGCAATGCGCTCGTTGATCTGCGCCAGCGAGGTGCTGATCTGGTTGATCTCGGTCACGGTCGCGCGCATGCGCGCGTCGACTTCGCTCGCCATGCCGTCGAGCTGCGACTGGGTTTCGTTGAAGCGCGCAGCCAGGGTCTGGGCGTTGCCGATCAGCGCCTGGCGTGCCGCGGTCGAGCTGGGGTTCTGCGCGACGGCGTTGGCGGCGTCGAAGAAGTTCTGCAGCGGCGCCGCGAGATTGGTATCGCTACCCGACAGCAGGTCATCGACACGGCCGGCGAAACCGGCGAAGACTTCGAGACGTGCATAGGCGGCAGTGTCGCCCTGCAGGCGCGTATTGATCAGGCCGTCGTTGATGCGGCGCACGGTCTGCGTCTCGACGCCGTTGCCGATGAAGCCGGAGCCGCTGCCGGAGCCGGCCAGCGCCGCCAGCTCAACGCGCTGACGGGAATAGCCGGCGGTGCTGACGTTGGCGATGTTGTGACTGGTCGTGTCCAGCGCGCGGCGGTAGGCCAGCAACGCGGAGGACCCAATCGAGAGCAGGTCGGTCATGGCAGTCTCAGACGCTCAGTTGACGAGGCGCGGCCGGGTTGACGTCCGGCAGCGCATTGAGGGCCGCATTCATCGTCGGGCCGTGGGCTACGCGCAGGATCTTCTGTGCATAGGCCGGATCAGTGGCGTAGCCGGCCTTCTGCAGGCCGGCCACATAGCGCGATTCGTCGCCGCCATGACGCAGGGCTTCGGCGTAACGCGGGTTCGATTTGATGAAGCGCACGTAGTCGGCAAACGACTCACCGGCCGATGCATAGGTGCGGAAGCCTGCCTGTTCGGATTGCGCGACGCCGTTCGCATACTCGGTGGTCGTGCGGTTGACCTGCGGGCCGCTCCAGCGCCGGTCGGCCTTGATGCCGAACAGATTGAAACTCGATGCGCCATCGTCGCGCTTGATCGCCTTGCGGCCCCAGCCGGTTTCCAGCGCCGCCTGCGCAATCAGCACGCGCGCCGGCACGCCGAGTTCTGCGGCCGCGGCTTCG
>CAZDPA010000191.1:0-7295 GCA_964507195.1 uncultured Salinisphaerales bacterium
ACGATGAAGAAGATCCAGTCCGTCCGTGGATTCAATGATGTACTGCCGCCCGATACCGTGCTGTGGCAGCGCTTGCACAGCGTTGCGGCCAGCAGCTTTTCGGCCTATGGCTACGGCGAGATCAGGATGCCGCTGCTGGAGCACACAACGCTGTTCTCGCGCTCGATCGGTGAGGTCACCGACATCGTCGAGAAGGAGATGTTCACTTTCACGGATCGCGAGGGCGACAGCCTGACGCTGCGTCCTGAAGGTACGGCGAGCTGCGTGCGCGCCGGTCTTGAGCACGGCCTGCTGCACAACCAGCAGCAGCGCCTGTGGTATGCCGGCCCGATGTTCCGTCATGAGCGTCCGCAGGCAGGTCGCTATCGCCAGTTCCACCAGCTGGGCGCAGAGGTCTACGGCATTGCCGGGCCGGAAGCCGATCTCGAGGTGATTGCGCTGTCGGCGCGTTTGCTGCGGGGCCTCGGCCTGCAGGGCCTGCGCCTGGAAATCAATTCACTCGGCAGCAGCGAAGCGCGCGCCGCATACCGCGCCGCCTTGCTGACCTTCCTCGAACGCCATGCCAGCTCGCTGGACGCAGACTCGCAGCGCCGCATGTACACGAACCCCCTGCGCGTGCTCGATTCCAAGGTGCCGCAGACGCAGGAAATCCTGCGCGATGCACCGGCGCTGATGGATGCGCTGGACAGCGAATCGCGCGCGCATTTCGACACGCTGTTGCAGGGACTGACTGACCTCAACATCGGCTACACGATCAACCCGCGCCTCGTGCGCGGCATCGACTACTACGGCCGCACCGTGTTCGAGTGGATCACGGACCAGCTCGGGTCGCAGGGCACAGTCTGCGCCGGCGGCCGCTATGACGGTCTCGTCGAGCAGCTCGGCGGCTCCCCGACGCCGGCCGTGGGTTGGGCCAGCGGTGTCGAGCGCCTGATCCTGCTGATGAAGGCGCAGGGCGTCGCCGGCTCGGTCGCGACGGCTGATGTCTATCTCTGCACGCTGGGCGAGGCTGCCCAGCGTCAGGCGAGTGTGCTCGGCGAGCAGCTGCGTGACAGCCTGCCGGCGCTGCGCCTCGTGACCAACGCCGGTGGTGGCAAACTGGCGGCCCAGCTCAAGCGGGCGGATCGCAGCGGGGCAGCGCTGGCGCTGATTCTCGGCGACGAGGAAATTGCCAATCGCAGCATTCAAGTAAAATCGCTCCGCGCCACCGCCGAACCGGCCGCGGATACCGGGTTTAATCAGCAGCAGACCATCGCCTGGACGGAACTGTCCGGACGGATTGCGGGTCTGCTCAACAGCTAACGACACAAGAGAACCGAACCAGTGACGACGCATTACGAAGACGAAGACCAGGCCGAACGCCTCAAGCAGTGGTGGAAGGACAACTGGATGGCGCTGGCTGGTGGACTGGTCATCGGTCTGGCCGGCATCTTTGGTTGGGAAGGCTGGAACAATCACCAGGCGGGTCGTGCGGCCGAAGCCTCACGCATGTACGAAGACCTGCGTGTTGCAATTGGTGCCAGCAATGCCGAAACCGCGACGCAGATCGGCGACGCGCTGATCAAGGATTACGCAAAGAGTCCGTATGCCTCCGGCGCCGCGATGTATCTGGCCGCCGAAGCGGTCAAGGCTGGTCAGCTCGACGTCGCGCTGACGCGCCTGCGCTGGGTGCGCGAGAACGGTGCCGACGATGGTCTGCGCCAGGTTGCGCGCCTGCGTGAGGCCCGCGTGCTGTGGCAACAGGATCAGGCCGATGCCGCCCTGAAGCTGCTCGATGGCGGTGACGAGAACTTCTCGACGGTGACCGAAGAGCTGCGTGGCGACATTCGTCTCTCGCAGGGCGATCGTGCTGCCGCGCGTGCCGCCTACGAGAAGGCGCTGGCCGGTGCGGATGAGGAAGACGCCGCTGCACGTGGCGACCTCCAGCGCAAGATCGACGATCTGTCCGACGTGGTGCCTTCGTGATGCGCGCGGCGCTGCCACGGTCAGCGCTGCTGGTTGCAGCTGTCGTCCTGGCGGCCTGCAGCAGCGATGGCAAGGTGCGTGAACCGGCCGAACTGATCGATATCGTCAATCCCGCACTCAAGACCCAGTCGGTGTGGAATGCCAGCGCGGGCGAGGGCAGTGGCGACTACAGCGGCATGCTGCGGCTGGCCGTCGCCGAAGACGCCGTGTTCGCGGCCGATGTCGAGGGCCGCGTGTTCGCCTTCGATCCGGCCGATGGCAAGCGCATCTGGCAGACCGACACCGACGCCCGGGTGATTTCCGGCCCGACCGTCGCCGGCAATGCCGTGCTGGTCGGCAGCATGGAAGGCCAGATCGTCGCGCTCAAGCGCGCCGACGGTACTGCGTACTGGACCTCGAACGTTTCCAGCGAAGCGCTGGCACCGCCGGTCAGCGACGGCACGCTCGTTGTTGCGCGTTCCGGAGACGGCCGCATCTACGCGATGTCGGCAGTCAGCGGCAAGAACGTCTGGATGTTTGATCGCGGCGTGCCGAATCTGACGCTGCGCGGCCTGGGCGAACCGGTGATTGCCGGCAGCCTCGCCTTCGTCGGCATGGACAACGGCCGTGTCGTCGCGCTGCGCATGCTTGATGGCCAGCCGCTGTGGGAACAGCTGATTGCTGCGCCGACCGGCCGCAACGAACTGGAGCGTCTGACCGACGTTGACGCTGCGCTGGTACTCGAAGATGGCGACGTCTTTGCGGCAAGCTACGGCGGCGAAGTTGCACGCGTAGATGGCGACACCGGCCAGGTGCTGTGGCGTCGCGAGGTCAAGAGTTACGCCGGCATGGCGCTGTCGGGCAATCTGGTTGTCGTCGCTGACGAAGCCGGCGTGGTCTGGGCGCTCGACATCAACACCGGCGCTGCCGCGTGGAAGAACGAAGATCTCAAGTACCGCAAGCTGTCACCGCCGGCGGTTCTCGATGGGCATGTGGTTGTCGGTGACTTTGAAGGCTATCTGCACTGGCTCGATGCCAAGGACGGTCGTCTGGTCGCGCGCAGCCGCGTCGGCAGCGATCCGATCCGCACAGCGCCAGTTGCTGCCGGTGGACTGCTCTATGTCCTCAACACCAGCGGTCGCGTTACGGCGCTCAAGGTCAACTGAGCGGTTTTTGGACGCGGTCGTGAGGGCGGGCCTAAGCTGGGCTCGCCCTTTTTTAGTTCCGATTGAAGGAAGATTCGAAGAAGGTAGCGAGCGAAGGCTGCTTGGTCGCCGCCGGAGCGCAGGACGCGGAGTGTATGAAGGAATACATGAGCATCCGAGCACCGCCGGGGGCAAAGATGCCGAGCGCAGTAGTTTTTCGGAGCTTCCATGATGAGAATGCGTCAATGAGCGTTTCCTTACCCACCATCGTGCTGGTCGGCCGACCCAATGTCGGCAAGTCGACGCTGTTCAATCGTCTGACCGGTACCCGGGATGCGCTCGTTGCAGACCTGCCGGGCCTGACGCGTGATCGCCAGTACGGCACCGGCGTGCACGATGACGCGGCATTCGTCGTCGTCGATACCGGGGGCCTGATGCCCGAATCCAAGGACCCGCTCGCTGCGATGGCCGAAGGCCAGGCCAGGATGGCCCTGGAGGAAGCGGATCACATCCTGTTTCTGGTCGATGCGGGTGACGGCCGCCTGGCCGCAGATGAGGCGATCACCCGCTCTCTGCGCAAGTTCGGCAAGCCGATGACCCTGGTCATCAACAAGGCCGAAGGGCGTACCCACGCCAACGCCGCGGCGGATTTCTTCCGCCTCGGCCTCGGCGAGCCAATGGCGATCTCGGCCGAACACGGCCAGGGCGTCCCTGCGTTGCTGACTCATGTGTTGTCCAAGCTGCCGCGGGTTTCACCCGCAGATGCCGAGGAGGAAGCTGCGGACGGCACGGTGCGCGTCGCGATCATCGGTCGTCCCAATGTCGGCAAGTCGACGCTGGTCAACCGCCTGATCGGTGAAGAGCGCGTGCTCGCGGCGAACGTGCCGGGGACGACGCGTGACGCGATCAGCGTACCGTTCGAGTACGGCGGCCGTCCGTATGAATTGATCGATACCGCCGGTGTGCGCCGCCGCGCAAAAGTCTGGGAAGGCGTCGAGAAGCTGTCAATCGTCAAAACATTGCAGGCGATCGAACGTGCGCATGTCGTCGTCGCAGTCGTCGATGCGCAGTCCGACATCGGCGAGCAGGACGCCAAGCTGATGGGCCTGGTTGCACAGCGTGGTCGCGCGATGGTGCTTGCCGTCAATAAATGGGACGGCCTGCCGCCGGACATCCGCGATCAGGTGCGCTACCAAGTCGACCTCAAGCTGCCGTTCCTCGACTACGCCCCGGTGATCTATATCGCCGCGAAGCACGGTTCGGGCTTTGGCGAGCTGATGGAAGCGGTGCAGTCGGCATATCACGCAACGATGCGCATCATGACCACCGGTGAGGTCAACCGCGTGCTTGAAGAAGCCGTCGCAGCGCATCAGCCTCCGGCGGTGCTCGGCCGTCGCATCAAGCTGCGCTACGCACATCAGGGCGGACGCAATCCGCCAGCCATCGTTGTTCATGGCAACCAGACCGACAAGCTGCCGCTCAGCTACAAGCGCTTCCTCGCCAACTATTTCCGCTCAGCATTCAAACTGGTTGGCGTGCCGCTGCTGATGAGCTTCAAGACCGGCGACAATCCGTACAAGGACAAGAAGAACGAGCTGACGACGCGCCAGATCAAGAAGAAGCGGCGGTTGATGGCGAAAGTGAAGTCGCGCTAGGAAACCCTGAATAAGCTACTGCGCTCTGCATCTTGCGTGAGGGCGGTGCTCGGAATCCTCATTGCGCACTGAAGGCAACTGCGGTTCCTGCGCTCCGTCCTCACGCAACCTGCCTTCGCTCGCTACGCTTCTTCAAAGTTTCCTAATTTGTGCCGCGGCAACCAGACACTGCGCAGTCGCGGCGGACCGTAGCCGCGGTCAAGGGCGCTGACCAGCATCAGGCATCCTCCGCCCGAAATCAGCACGCTGGTCGCGAACAGCACCAGATAGCCCGTCGCGTCCGCAACTGCAGAGGCGGTGAACAGGGCGACGCCCTGGCTGATCACGAGCGCGCAGGACAACAGGGTGTAGTCGGTACTCGCATGCTGTGGATCGCTGGCATCCATCATCAGCGTGAACAGGGCGACAAGCGCAATGCCACCGAGGACGTGTTCGGCAATGCAGGCCGCGTAGAGCAGCGCTGTGCCGCCCCAGCCCGCGGCATACGCCATGTAGAGGCCCAGGGAGGCAGTCTGCAGCAGGCCGCCGCTGAGCAGCGCGGTACGTCGTCGCAGACGCCAGGCCAGCCAGCCACCCGCTGCGGCGCCGAGCAGGGCAGAGCCGGAGCCGAGCGCGCCCTTGATCAGCGCGATGTCCTGCTTGGCGATGCCGGAGTCAAGCATGAACGGACCGATCAGGGCCGCGCCCATCGAGTCGCCGAACTTGTAGAAGCAGATCAGCGCAATGAAACCGGCCATGCCGGGCTGGCGCAGGCGCGCCCATGCGCCGATCCAGACGCTGCGATGATCCATTGGCGGTCGTGGCGAGTTGCTGCGTTCCTCGCGCAGAAACAGCACGGGTAGCACGGTCAGGCCAAGCATCGCAGTCATCGCAATGAACATCGGCTGCGAACCGAACTGCGCAAACATCCACAACAGCAGACCGCCGCCGAGCATCATGCCGATGCGATAGCCGCCGGTCTGGATGCCGTTGCCGAGGCCGCGTTCGCGACTGCTGAGCAGATTCACCGCAAGGCCATCGGTTGCGATGTCCTGTGTCGCCGAGATCAGGTTGAACACGAACAGCGCGAGCACGAGCAGCCACAGTGCGCTGGCGGCATCAATATGCGAAAGCAGTGCAGCGCCGATCACCGCACTCATCTGCAGCGGCAGCAACCATTGCCGGCGCGTGCCGTAGCGATCGACCAGCGGAGCCCACAGGAATTTCAGTGCCCACGGCAGATACAGCAGGCTGGTTGCACTGATCATCTTCAGCGACAGGCCTTGTTCACGCAGCAGCACCGGTAGCGCTTGCGTGAAGAATCCGTACGGAATGCCCTGTGCCAGATACAGCGCGGCGAGCAGGCTCCAGCGCTGGAAATTGCTCATCCGGGAAGCGTTTATTTGCAGCGCCACTCGTAGCGCCCGGTCAGCGTGCTTTCAAGCACGACGCGGTCGCCCGGGATGAGGGGGCCGACGCCCTTGGGCGTACCGGTGTAGATCACGTCACCAGGCTCCAGCGACCAGGTCTGCGACAGGATGTGGATCTGGCGCTTGACCGTATAGAGCATGTCGCGCGTATGGCCGCGCTGGCGCAGTTCGCCGTTGACGTGGCAGGTGAACTCGATGTCCTGCAGATCCTGATCCAGATATGGACGGAACTCGCCGAGCGGCGCGGCACCGTCGAAGGCCTTCGCGAGTTCCCAGGGCTTGCCCCTGGCCTTGAGTTCGGTCTGCAGATCGCGCAGCGTGAGGTCGAGACCCAGTGCGATGCCGGCAACGCTGTCGAGCGCGTGCCTGAGCGGAATGTCGCGGCCGCCGCCGGTGAGCTGCACGACCAGCTCGGCTTCGTGATGAATGCTGCCGCGCTTCTTCGGCAGGACGATCGGCTGGCCTTCCTCGACGATCGCCGACGCCGGCTTGAGGAAAACGACGCAATCGGCGTCAGGCGCGGACACGGTGCCTTCGCGCAGCGAAGCGGGTGCGGCGCGCGTCTGCCGCGCCGACCTGGGCGCACTTTCAGCCGAAGCAGTGCCGGCGTCGGCGCGGGCCTGATGACCGAGGTGTGCGAGCTCGGCGACATGCTCGGCGTAGTTCTTGCCGATGCAGAAGATGCGATTGACGCTCATGCGCTACTCCGGTGTGCCACTTCGCAGCATACAAAAACAAACGGCTGCCGAAGCAGCCGTTGTCTGACGCGATGGCATGAGGTTCAGATGCGCTCTTCAATCCCGAAGGCAGCGAAGCCCTTCTTCCTGAAGTTCTCGCGGAACATGTCGCGCAGCTTTTCCGCAGTGCTGTCATACGCGGCCTTGTCGGCCCAGGTATTGCGCGGGTTGAGGATGGCGCTGTCGACGCCCGGGCAGGACTTCGGCATCTTCAGGTTCAGCGTCGGCTGCACGTCGGTCTCGACGTTGTCGAGTTCGCCGTTGAGTGCCGCGTTGAGCAGCGCGCGCGTGACCTTGAGCGACATGCGTTTGCCGACGCCGTGCGGGACGCCGCTCCAGCCGGTATTGAGCAGGATGCAGCGTGCCTTGTGCTGCTGCATCTTGTCCGCGAGCAGCTTGGCGTAG
>CAZDPA010000192.1:0-7288 GCA_964507195.1 uncultured Salinisphaerales bacterium
AAGCTGGTCAATGTCGGCGGTACCCGAGGACTGACGGAAGACGAACTGCTGGACTACTCGCGCCGCCTGCGCGAGGCCCAGCGCGAACGGTCGAACCTGCAGAACGCCTACGAAAAGATTCGCATGGCCGGCAATGATCCCCGCCGGATGCGCGACATCAGCGCATTGCTCAACGATCCGGTGGTACAGCAGGCCAACTCCAGTTTTCTGCAAGCACAGGAAGCCTTGCGTCAGGCCGAGGAGCGCTATGGCGCGAAGCATCCGCAGCGCGTGGCTGCACAAGCGCGCCTCGACAACGCCGAAACCTCGCTCAATGAGCAGCTGCGCATCGCCGCGCGCGGCATCCAGAGCAAGTACGAGATTTCACGAGACAGCGAATCCGACCTGAGCCAGCGCCTCAATGCTGCCAAGTCCAGCGTTCAGCGCCTCGATCGCAAGGACTACGAGCTTTCTGTGCTTGAACGCGAGGTCACCACTTACCGCGAGCTGTACGACACCTTCCTGACCCGTTTCAAGGAAACCGATGTCGCCAGCAGCTATCAGAACGTCACCGCGCGCGTGATCGATCCGGCAGTCGAGCCGCGCAAACCGGAATCGCCGAACAAGAAGATGATCGTGCTGATCTCGACATTGGCCGCGCTGGCGGCCAGCATCATGCTCGCCGTGCTGCACTACTTGTTGAGCGAAAGCATCAGCAGCGCCGAACAACTCGAAGCCGTCACTCATCTGCCCGTATTTGGCGTGCTGCCATTGGTCCGCGGTTTTGGCGGGCGCAAACAGAATCTGCCCACGTATTTTGCCGACAAGTCCCGAACGCCGTTTGCCGAAGGCGTACGCAGCATCTGCGCTTCGTTGCGTCTGTCCGGCGCCGGCGGCGCACCGAAACGCGTGATGCTGACCTCATCGATCCCCGGCGAAGGCAAGAGCAGCCTGTCCGGCGCTATTGCGCTGGCAATGGCTGGCAACGAGCGCGTGCTGCTGATCGAGACCGATCTGCGCAAACCTGCATTGCGCCGCTATTTCGGCCTCAACACCAGCAGCAAGGGCCTCGCCGATTTTGTGTCGGGCAGCCCGTTCGAGGAGTGCGTGCATTTCAACGAAATTGGCAAGGTCTGGGTCATGCCAGCCGGCCGCGTCAGCGCCAACCCGTCGGAAATCCTGAATCTGCCGGCGTTCCATCAGATGCTCGATCAGGCTTCTGCACGTTTTGATCGCATCATCTTCGATTCGCCGCCTTGCCAGGCGGCTGCCGATGCCTTGTTGATCGGGCGCCTGTGCGATGGCGTGATCTTTGTCGTGAAGTCGGATGCCACGTCGCGACGCGCGGTCAAAAACTCCCTCAAGCAGTTGCGCAACGCCGGCGTGAACCTGCTCGGCACGGTCGTCAATCAGGTCGATACCCGGCGCAACCCGCATTACGCGGATACCTACTACTACGCCTACGGCTATTACGGCTAGGCCTGGCTGAGCACGACGCGCGGCTATGCCAGGGCACTCGCGCAAGCGGCAGGCTGGACCGGAATCGCCACGAAAGGTGTCATTCGACGTCCCCAATCGCGGCATGCGGCTGATTGTTGCGGCGCTGACCGTGCCCGTCGCGGTGGTGCTCCTGCTGTCGGGCTCGGCGCTGATATCCAGCATCAACTCCAATCTCGCCGATTCCGCGCTGAACGGCGTCAGGTGGCGCTTCGACGTGCTCGACCGGGTAAAAAGCGCCGTTGCCTGGGCGCCCTGGCGATCGGCACCGCGCATGCAGGAAGCCCAGGTACACACCACCACCTACGACATGGATGCAGCGGTACAGGCGGCATCAGAAGCCCTGCAGCGCGCGCCAGCGGATGCGCTTCAGTGGGTGTACTGGGCCCGGCTGCGCGGTGCTGCGGATCACTACGACAACTTGCTGCTGCAGGGCTATCGGCTGGCTGTATCGCTGGCGCCGAATGCCTGGAACGTCCGCGAATCGATCGCCCTCGATGGTGTCATGCGCTGGCGTCACGGCGACGAGGACCTGCGCCAGGTGTGGACCGACAGCATCGACTATGCGCTGCACCGCCGCCGCAAGGAGTTCTCGCGGGAGATCGTCCGCTATGGCCGTGACCCCTACTTCTGCGCGACCGTGGGCAAACGGCTGCCGCTGAACGACTGGTGTGCCCTCGCGACGCGCGCGCGCGCTGTCTGCGCCGACGAACAGATCAAGCCTGCGGGTATTGCCTGGTGCCAGGGGCGTGGTTTCCCAACCCGCTACGACCCATGATGAGTGAAGCCTCGACAATCGGTCGGTCTGCCGCTGAACGCTTTGTCTACGGCGGTCTGCTGGTCCTGTTGCTCTGGCTGCCGCTGCCGTGGGGGAGCCATCGACTCTGGGCAAGCGATCTGTTCGTGTTGTGCGCAAGCTTCCTGCTGCTCGCGCAACTGATCTTGCTCGCCAGCGGCCGCGCCGGGCTACCGGCCAGATTCGGACGTCTGCTGATCGCCCCCGCTCTGTGGTGGCTGGTCTGGCTGGGCTGGATCGGCTGGCAGATCCTGCCGCTGGGTCTCACGACCCTCAGCGCCCTCTCTCCCGCTGCTGCCCAGCTGGCAACCGAGTCCGCAAGCGTACTCGGCGTAGACCCGATTGCCCGGATCAGCATTGCGCCGGCCGCGACGATGGATGCCTGGCTGCTGTCCGCCGGGTATGCCGCGCTGTACCTGCTGACGATGCTGTCCTGCGCCGGGGACGAGCGGCGCATTGCACACGTGCTCGGCGTGATCGTGATTTCCAGTTCGATCCAGGCCGTGTACGCCGGTCTGATGCTGCTTTCAGGCCTCGAATGGGGCTTTTTCGCCAAGAAGGAAGCCTACCTTGGCGTGGCCACCGGCACCTTCGTCAATCGCAACCACCTGGCCGGTTACCTGGCGCTGGGCGCCGCAGCCGCGCTCGGCCTGATCCTCTCGGAGATCGGCAGCGGCAATCGCGCGGGAGGCGCACGCAACCAGATACTGGGTCTCATTGCACTGCTGTTCAGCGCCAAGATGCGCTCACGTCTGGCTCTGATCATGATGGTGATCGCGCTGATCCTGACGCGCTCACGCATGGGAAACACGGCATTTTTCGCCAGCATGTGCATCTGTGCGGTAGGCTTCATGCTGCTGCGCCACCGGCGCTATGTGCTGCGCACGCTGATGCTCTTCGCAAGCATCGTGCTGATCGACCTGCTGATCGTCAGCAACTGGTACGGCCTGGAACGCGTCGTCGATCGCATCGAACAAACCGATCTGGCCACAGAAAACCGTGCAACCCTGCTCGGCGAGGCCCAGCGCACCGTGGAGACCTACGCCAGGGCCGGCTCGGGTCTGGGCACTTTTGCCATGGCTCATGCGCCGTTTCGCAAACCCAGCAGTTGGACCTATTTCGACCATGCGCACAACGACTACGTCCAGTTCGTGATTGAAACCGGGGTCATCGGCCTGGGTTTGCTCGGCGTTTTCGTGCTCGGGCACGTACTCCATGCCATCCGTGTGCTGCTGGCTCGCCGTCGCCGCAGCGCCGCAGCGGCCACATTTGCCGCCCTGATGGCGATCATGGCGCAGGCCATTCACGCCACCGCCGACTTCAATCTGCAGATCCCGGCCAATGCCGCCAGCCTGCTGGTGCTGATGGCGCTGGCCGCAACCTGGTCAGGCGCTTCCCGACGCCGCCGGCGCTCGGGGAGCCGGCTTGACGACGAGCCTTGACAGATCGCTTACACTGGGTCGGCAACACCCAGTACCGGAACCGGCGTTGGAGAACATCGATGAAGTCATACAACCCGTTGATCAAAGTCACTGTCGCTTTTCTGCTGGCATGTGCTCCTGCCTTGGCAAACGCCGGTGGCGGTCGCGTAACGTACGCCTCCGGCCAACCGCACATCCAGCGCGGCAGCCTGCAGCTTGAAGCGACCACGGCAACGCCCGTCGCCCCCGGTGACACCATCGTCACGCCGCTCGACAGCGCCGTCCAGTGGTGGATGGACGATGACTCCATGCTGTCGGTCGTGCCACAGTCGAGCATCGTGATCGAGCGTCATGACGCCAGTCAGAACGCAGCGGATTATCGAATCAACGGCGGCGGTGTCCGCATCGTTTCCGGCCTGATCAAGCCGACGGTCACCGCACCACAAGCCAAAGTCATCGCCACAGGCACGGACTTCTCGAGCTACGACTGCAACAAGGGCAAGTGCGGCATGCGTGCCGGTCTCTATGTGCGCGTCACAGCGGGTCTGGTGCAGGCCATCAACGTCGCCGGGAAGATTGAAGCCAATCCGGGACAGATCATCTATGCCGCATCGTCATCGGTCGCTCCGATCATCATTCCCAAGGCACCAACGTTCGTGCTTGAGATGTTCGCGGCAATGGAATTTGATATGCGCAGCTTTGATTTCACCCCCAACATTGAGCTGCGTCCGGTGCTGAGGCTCGAAGATGGCGGCCCGATCGTAACGACTCCGACCCCGAATCCGACTCCGACCGGTGGCCCGACACCGACGGCCAGCCCGACGCCAACCGGCAATGCCACACCGACGCCGGTGCCGACGCCCAGCGCGACGCCAACCGGTACACCGCAGCCCACACCGACGCCGGAGAATCCGGGCAGTCCGTCATAGGCTGAGGCAGACAATAAAGCCGGGCTACGCTGCGCGTAGTCCGGCTTTATTATTGGAGCGACGGCGTAGAGATTCCGTTGCCCGCGTCGACCGCTCCGGACAGCTCGTTGGCTATTTCAGCAAACCCAGCAGTTTTTCCAGCTCAGCCGCGCTGCGAAAGCTCACCGTGAGCTTGCCGCGGCCGGCGTCGGTCTGCTGCAGACGCACCGGCAGGCCGATGCGCTCGCTGAGCTGCTTCTCCAGCGCAGGTGCGGTGGTTTTCTTCGCTGCTTTCACCGGTGGCCTGCTTTCAAGTTGGGCCTGCACCATCGCCTCGGTCTGACGCACCGACAGCTGACGCTCGACAACGAGCTTGCCGACCGTCGACTGCACCGCACCCGCCAGCGCGAGCAGCACCTTGGCGTGGCCGAGGCTCAGGTGGCCATTGCGCAGCAGGGCCTGCACGTCGTCGTTGAGCTCCATCACGCGCAGCAGGTTGCTGATGTGCGCACGTGAACGACCCACCGCAGCGGCTGCCTTCTCGTGCGTAAGTCCGCATTCCTTGATCAGCTTATGCAGTGCTTCGGCTTCTTCCAGCGGATTCAGGTCCGCGCGCTGGATGTTCTCGACCAGCGCCACCGCCATCGCGGTGCGTTCATCAATCACCCGCACAACCACCGGCACGGTCTTGAGCCCGGCGAGTTTCGCGGCGCGCCAACGGCGCTCGCCGGCGACGATCTCGTAGCGATTGGCGCCTGCGGGACGCGCGACGATCGGCTGCACGACGCCCTGCGAGCGGATCGATTCAGCCAGCGACTCCAGCGCAGCGGCATCGAAGTGACGGCGCGGCTGGTGCTTGCCCGGCTGCAGACACTCCAGCGGCAGATCGCGCAGCTCCTCGCCCGCACCTTCACCCGGCTCGTTACCGGACGCGGCGCTGCTCAGCAGTACTTCGAGGCCACGGCCCAGTCCACGCTTCTTGACACTCATGCACTCAATCTCATTTGTCCGCCGTCATGCCGGCGCAGAACTTCACCGGCCAGCGCGAGGTAGGCCTTGGCGCCGGTCGAGGCCGGGTCATAAGCCATCGCCGGCAAGCCGTGGCTCGGTGCCTCGGCGAGGCGCACATTGCGCGGCACCAGGGTGCGATAGACCTTGTCCCCAAAATGCTGGATCAGCTGATTCGAAACATCGTTCGCGAGGTTGTTGCGCGGGTCGTACATCGTGCGCAGCAGACCTTCGACATCGAGGCGCGGATTGATCACGCGGCGAATCTTCTGGATCGTGTCCATCAGCGCGCTGAGGCCTTCAAGCGCGAAGTATTCGCACTGCATCGGGATCAGCACGCCGTCAGCGGCAACGAGGGCGTTGACCGTGAGCTTCGACAGCGCCGGCGGGCAATCGAGGATCACGTAATCGTAGTCGTCGGCGACATCGGCCAGCGCCATCTTCAACGCGAAGTCGCCCATCGCCACTTCGCGCAGCTTGATCTCGGCTTCGGTCATGTCGGGATTGGCCGGCAGCAGCGACAGCCCAAGGCTCGGTAACTCAATGATCACGTCACGGATCGCCGCCTGTTCGAGCAGCACATCGCGCGCGGACTTGTCGAGCGTGCTCTTGTCGACGCCGACACCCATCGTCGCATTGCCCTGGGCGTCAAGATCGACCAGCAGCACGCGGCGCTTGGTCGAGGCCAGCGACGCGGCGAGGTTGATCGCGGTCGTGGTCTTGCCGACCCCGCCCTTCTGGTTGGCGACTGCAATGACGTGGCTCATGGTTTGCAGCGGTCCCCGTAACGTTTAGTGAAGCGCAGCAATGACGACGTGCCGATCTTCGGGGAGCCCCGGCACCGACAGGCGACGGGTTTCGAGTATCTGCACGCTCCCCGGCACCGCCGCCAGCTCAGCGTCCTCTAGTTTGCCTTTCATGGCGAGCCACTGCCCACCCGGCAGCAGCAAATGCGCAGTAGCCGTGAAAAAGGCGTCCAGCGCGGCAAACGCGCGGCTGGTAATGCAATCAAAGGCCTGCGCCGGCTTCAGCGCCTCGACGCGAGCCTCCTCGACCTGCACATTCGGCAGACCCAGGGTCCGCACGGCGTGACGCATGAAGCGCGCCTTCTTGCCATTGCTGTCGAGCACGGTGACTTCCAGCGCCGGATTGGCGATTGCGAGCACGATGCCCGGCAGGCCGGCGCCCGCGCCCACATCCAGCACCCGGCCCGACACCAGCGGCAGCAGGCTCAGCGAATCAAGCACATGCCGGGTCAGCATGCCCTGCGGATCGCGGATCGCGGTCAGGTTGTAGGCGCTGTTCCACTTGTACAGCTCGCCGATGTAGGCCAACAGCTGGGTCTGCGCCGTGGCCGACAGCTCCAGGCCCATCGCGCGTATGCCGGACTCCAGCGCCGGCCGGAGGTCGGTCAACCAGGGGGCGAGCGCGGCGGCGGGCAGCGATTCAGCCATGCGGGCAAAAGGGGAAGGAACGGCCGCGCAGTATACCTGCGCAGCCCTACCTTCCACGTCCTGCTCAGCGCTTCAGTGAGCCCAGAACTCCACGCAGGATACTGCGACCCAGCTCGCGGCCGACGCTGCTGGCGACGCTGCGCGTCGCGCTCTTCACGGCCGCCTCGACGATGGTGTCGCTGCGCCGGCTCGCCGTGCTGCGCGGGGCGCTGCGAGGTGCGCTGG
>CAZDPA010000193.1:0-7260 GCA_964507195.1 uncultured Salinisphaerales bacterium
AGGCGATCGAATATGAAATCGAACGCCAGATCGAAGTGATCGAGGGCGGCGGCAAGATCATCCAGGAAACCCGCCTGTTCGATCCGGGCACCGGTGAAACGCGTTCGATGCGCACCAAGGAAGACGCCAACGACTACCGCTATTTCCCGGATCCGGATCTGTTGCCGGTCATCGTCACGCAGGCCGATATCGCGCGCGTGCGCGCCAACCTGCCGGAACTGCCGGAAGCCAAGAAGGCGCGTTTCATTGCGCAGTACGCGCTGTCGAAGTACGACGCTACCGTGCTGACCGGTGAAGCACCGCTCGCCGACTACTACGAGGCCGTTGTGCGTACCTCGGGTGGCGACGCCAAGAGCTGTGCCAACTGGGTCACCACCGACCTGCTCGGCGCACTGAGCAAGATCGGCAAGGGCATCGAAGATTCGCCGATCAGCGCCCAGATGCTTGCCGGCCTGGTTGCGCGCATTGCCGACAAGACCATCTCCGGCAAGCTCGCCAAGGATGTGTTCGAGGCGATGCTCAACGGCGAAGGCGATGCGGACACCATCATCAAGACCAAGGGGCTGGTGCAGATCACCGATGAGGGTCCGATCCTGCAGGCAATTGCCGACGTCATGGCGAAAAATCCGCAGCAGCTCGCCGACTATCGCGCCGGCAAGGACAAGCTGCTCGGCTTCTTTGTCGGCATGGTCATGAAGGCGACGCAGGGCAAGGCGAATCCGGATCTGGTCAATCAACTGCTCAAGGACAAGCTGCCGGGTTAGGCGCGTTCTTCGGTCATGAATCAGCTCACCGAATTCCTGTTCCCTGAACTGGGCGTGCGCGGTGCCATCGTCGAATTCGATGAGGGCATCGAGGCAATGCTCGGTTCGCGACCGTATCCGGCGGACGTGCGGCGGCTGCTCGGCCAGGCGGTCGCTGCGATGCCGCTGCTTGCGGCGAACACCAAATTCGAAGGACGCATGAGCCTGCAGTTCCAGGGCAAGGGCGGGCTGTCAATGCTGGTCGCGCAGATCGAGCGCGATCTGCAGCTGCGTGGCATGGCCAAGAGCAATGAGGATACGGCCGGCGATTTTGAAACCCTGATGGGCGGCGGCATGCTTGGACTGCTGCTCGAACCCGAGCGGGGTTCGCAGAGCTATCAGGCGGTAGTGGCGATCGAAGGCGGCAGCCTTGCCGCTGCGCTGGAAACCTATTACGCACGCTCGGAGCAGATACCGTCGCTGATGCGTCTTGCAGTCGGTGACCACGGTATTCGCGGCATCGTCCTGCAGCGCCTGCCGATCGGCGAGAAGGGCAGCAGTGTCGAGAACTGGGATCTGATCCGCGCCCTGTTCGGCACCCTCGGTGAAGACGAGCTGGCGAACACGCCGGCCGAAACCATCATGCGGCGGCTGTTCCATGCCGAAGACCTGCGCCTGTTCGACGCGCGCCAGGTTCACCTGAGCTGTCGCTGCAGCCGGCCGAGCATTGCGACGATGCTGCTGTCGCTCGGCGAGGCCGAGCTGACCGAACATCTGGCCGAGCATCAGCAGATCGACGTCACCTGCGAGTTCTGCGGTCGCCAGTACCTGTTCACGCGGCCGGATGTCGACGAACTGCTGCTTGCCGCGCGCACCCAGCCGGCCACGCAGACGCTGCAGTGATTCTGCCGCGTTACCGCGTCGAAGCTTCACGCATTCGCGGTGCGGGCAAAGGTCTGTTCCTCGATGAAGGCGTTGCGCGCGGCAAGGTCATCATCGCGCCGGACAACATCCATACCGTCTGGCCGGAGCAGAAGCTGCGCCAGTACGCCGAGGACTCGCTCGAAGTCGAGTCCAGCGTGCGCTGGTTCGAACACTATTTCTCGCTGACACCGGAATGGTCGGACGAGTGCTACGTCAATCACTCGTTTGCGCCGAGCGCGCTGTGGCATCTGGGCTTCATCTTCGCGCTGCGCGATCTGCCGGCCGGCACCGAAGTGACGATGGACTACCGCTACGTCATCGGTGACGGTGAACGCCTGCCGTTTGCCGACAGCGAGACCGGCCGGGAAATTGTCGGCCTGCCATGGGCGCAGGTACTGGCAGACAGCGCAAGGGAACTCGCCGGTCTGGTCTGAGTCAGCCGCGAGAGCGGGCATCGCGTCTGCCAACTTGCGCTCATTTCCCGGGCGTTCGGCGACGTATAGTGCGCATGGTAAATCCGAGTTCGGGAAAGACCATGCAGCTCACCCATGCCGTGCTGTTGACCCTCGTGATCGTCATTGCCGCCAAGACCGGCGCATGGCTCTGGCAGTTGCGCACGAAGAATGCCGGCATGGTCGATGCGATCTGGGCAGTCACCCTTGGCGGTCTGGCCGTGGTCTACGCCGTGCGCGGAGACGCCCCCGTTGAATTGCGCATGCTCGTCGCGGTGATGGGCGGCGCCTGGGGGCTGCGCCTCGGCTGGCACCTGTGTGTGCGCAATTACGGCAAGCCCGAGGACTGGCGCTATGCGCGCCTGCGTGCCGAATGGGGTGATGCAGCCAACGGCAAGATGTTCTGGTTTTTCCAGTTCCAGAATGTGTTCACGATGATGCTCGCTGCATCCGCTTTTGCGCCGGTCGCGTATCGATCCGGGATGCCGCCGTCGTGGGCCATCGCGCTCTCCATCGCGCTGTGGCTGGGATCGGTGCTCGGCGAGGGCCTGGCGGATCGGCAGATGGAGGCATTCCGGCTCAACCCGGCGAACAAGGGCAAGGTCTGTCGCGACGGACTGTGGAATTACTCGCGGCATCCGAATTACTTCTTCGAGTGCGTGCACTGGCTGGCGTATGCGCCGCTGGTCATCGGTGGCGGCGTCTGGGGCTGGGCTGTGCTGATTGCGCCGGTGGTCATGGCCTTCCTGCTGCTCAAGCTGTCCGGCGTGCCGATGCTCGAGGCGGAGATGGTGCAGCGCAAGCCGGGTTACGCGGAGTACCTGCGCACGACCAGCGCGCTGATTCCCTGGCTGCCGCGCAAGTAGTGGCGAACGTGGGCCTGTGTCGACAACATTTTCTGCATCGAGCGTGAATGAACATCATTGATCTGTGTGAGCGTGGCCTGATTCCCGACGGACTGACCCGCCTGGGCATGCGTCAGCTGATGAAGCAGCGTCTCGCTGATGAAGCGACGGACGATGGTGAAGTGCGATCGCAGCGTTTCAACCAGTTTCTCGGCGAGCTGCGCAGCAGTCCGATTGCGATCGACACCACAGCGGCGAACAGCCAGCACTACGAAGTGCCGGCGGAGTTCTTCCACATTCATCTTGGCCCGCGGCTCAAGTATTCCTGCGCGCTGTATCCGACCGGCAACGAAACCCTGGCGCAGGCCGAGGAGCTGATGCTGCAGACCTACGCCGAGCGCGCGCAGCTGCAGGATGGCCAGCGCATGCTCGATCTCGGTTGCGGCTGGGGTTCGCTGTCGCTGTGGCTGGCGGAACACTACCCGCGTTCGCAGGTCGTCGGCCTGTCCAACTCACATGGCCAGCGCGAGTACATCATGCGGCGTGCCGCCGAACGCGGACTGAAGAACCTGACTATCGTCACCGGCAACATCGTCGAGTTCGACTTCGGCACGCACGGCGTCGCCGAGGCGCTGGGCGAGGGCTTCGATCGCGTGTTGTCGATCGAGATGTTCGAGCACATGAAGAACTACGGCCTGCTGCTCGCCAAGGTCGCGCACTGGATGAAGCCGGAGGCCAAGCTGTTCGTGCATATCTTCGTGCACAAGCTGCTGGCCTATCACTTCCAGGCCAGGGATCAGACCGACTGGATGTCGCAGTATTTCTTCACCGGCGGCACGATGCCGAGCGAGAACCTGCTGCTGAACTTCCAGGATGATGTGCGGCTGGTTCAGCAGTGGTGGGTCAGCGGTACGCATTACGAGCGCACCTCGAATCACTGGCTGGCCGGCATGGACCAGAATCGCGCACAGATCATGGAGGTCTTTCGCGCCGGCTACGGCCAGGAGCAGGCGGCGCTATGGTTTCAGCGCTGGCGCATGTTCTATATGGCCGTCGCGGAACTGTTCGGCTACGCCGGCGGCAATGAATGGGGTGTAGCGCATTATCTGTTCGATCGCCGCTGAGTAGACTGCGGCGGCCCGAGGTCGCATGATCAATTGCATGGATGTCCGGAGGATGTACGCCATGATTCGCCTGCTTGCTGCCTTCTCGCTGTTGTTCGCCGTGTCGTCCGCTTCGGCAGAAACGCTGCGCTTCTACGGCTATGCCTTCGATCTCAAGTCGAACCAGTACCTCTACACCGAAGTCCACGAGCAGGAGATCGACGCGCAGGACAAGTGGGTCGGCGGCAAGGTCCGCTACATCCTGCCCGACGGCAGCACGCTCGGCAGCAAGACCCTCGACTTCTCGGCCGATCCCTACGTGCCGGTGTTTCGCATGGATCTGCCCGCGAGCAGCTACAGCGAAGGGATCACCAGCAACACCGATCCGATCATCGTGCAGCGTCAGGAGAAGGGCAAGAAGCCGGAGAGCGAATCGATCAAGCGTGACGGTCCGACCTGCGCCGACGCCGGCTTTCACAGTTTTCTGCTCGCCCACTTCGATCAGCTGATGAAGGGCGACAAGATCAATCTCAGGCTGGTGGCGGCTGGCAGCCTCGATCAGTTCAAGTTCCGCGCACGGCGTATCGAGGACACGACCTTCGAGGGCAAACCAGCGGTGCGCTTTTATGTCGAGCCGGATTCGCTGCTGCGCTTTGTCGTTGACCCGCTGGAACTGACCTACGACGAAAACACCAGACAGCTGCTGGAATACAAAGGCATGTCGAATGTCGTCGATCCGGTAACCGGCAAGTTGTTCATCACGCGCATTTCCTACTTTTCGGAAACACCCGACGGTGTCAGCAATCTGCCACCGCTGACGCCATGAGGTTCGGTGCACGCACTGCGCTTGCCGCGCTCGTGGCGGTGGTGTGCATCACCGCCTGCAAGGATAACAACACGGATACGCAGTCCGCAGTCGCAACGGCGGTGCCGGTAGTGGCAGCCAGGACGGCACCCGCCGAGGCGCTGACTTTTCCCCAGGCACAGTCGCTGGCACAGCAGCGCCAGCAGCCGCTGATCGTCGATTTCCACGCGCCCTGGTGCTACTCCTGTTACTACATGGCGACGCACGTGCTGACCGGCCCGCAATGGCAGGCCGTGGAGGCGCGCAGCGTCGTCGTCGAAGTCGATGCCGACTCGCCCGAAGGCGCGGCGCTCAAGGATCAATACGGCATCAAGGCGCTGCCGAGCTATCTGGTGCTCGATGCAGCCGGGCAGGAGCTGGGACGCATCCTCGGCGAGCAGACCCGAGAGGATTTCTTCGCCGCACTTGACGGCATGCTTGCGCGCGGCAGCGGTATCGATGCGCTGGCCAAGCGGGTCGTCGATGGCAGCGCTGCCAGTCTGGACGCTGCGCGCACGGTGCTCGCTTCGTATCACGCGCGCTATGACACGACGGGTGCGCTGAACTGGTTGCAGGCTTTGCCGGAGCCCGCTCAGGCTGCGGTCAATGCCGATGCCGCGAGCGCTGCATGGCTGGCGCGCCTGCGCTTCCTGCAGGCGGCCAGGGCCGGGGATCAAGCCGCGTGCCTCACGCAGGGCGAAGCGGTGCTCAAGCTCGAACTCGGTTGCGAGCGTTCCTACGAGCTGTCGCGCTATATGGATTGCGCCGCCAAGGCACCGGATCTGGTTCCACGGTTGACGGCGCAGCGTGCTGCTGCCGAGCAGCTGGTCGAGTCGCGAGTGTTTGGCGAACCACGCTGTGCGGACGAGCGCTCGGCGATACTCGCCGCGAGCGAGCTGCAGGGCGCAGTCGGTGATGGCGCGGCGCGACAGGCCTTGCTCGAACGCGCGATCGATCGCGCTGCCGAACGCCTGGATGGCGATCTGACGATCGATCGCAATCTGTCCGACAACCTGCGCGTGTACATGGATCAGCTCGCCGAAGTCACGGGTGACTACACCGCGATCGATGCACTGATGCCGCAGCTGGTTGCGGCGTACCCGGATGACTACGTCTACGCCTTCCGCCACGGCCGCAGTCTGCTCAGGCGTGGCAAGACGGCCGAGGCGCTGCCGTTCCTGGAGCAGTCAGCAAAGCTGGCCTACGGCATCAACCGGCTCTCGGTAGCGGAGCAGCGCGTGCAGGCGCTGCTCGCACTCGATCGCGCAGGCGATGCGCGCAAAGTCGTGGCCGAGACGCTCAAGGCCAACGGGCCGTGGTTTGCGGAGGAAGCAGCGAAGCTCAAGGCGATGCTGCTGCCTCCATAAGGCATTCTCGCGGTTCGCAATTGGCCAGCGGAACCGCTATAAAGCGCGCCCGTGGGCGCCGCTGGCGTCCGCAATGCGTGCTGCAACATGACCACTGAACCCGAAACCACTGCCCGCCTGCTGATCGCCTGCCCCGACCGTCCGGGCATCGTTTCGGCAGTGACCACCTTCCTGTTCGAGCACGGTGTCAATGTCACCGAGCTCGATCAGCATTCGACCGATCCCGAAGGCGGGCGCTTCTTCATGCGCCTGGAATTCCAGACGCCACACCTCGATGTGTCGCGCAGCGCGTTCAGGCAGGCCTTTGCCGAAGCCGTCGGCAAGCGCTTCGACATGCAGTGGCATGTCAGCTACGCCGCGGACCGTCCACGCATGGCGATCCTGGTGTCGAAGCACGATCACGCGCTGATGGAACTGCTGTGGCGCTGGCAGCGCGGCGAACTGCGCGTGGACATTCCGGTCGTGATTTCCAATCATCCGGATCTGCGCGAGGCGGTCGAGCGTTTCGGTATCCGCTTCGAGCATGTTGCGATCGATGCGGCGAGCCATGCCAGGGCCGAAGCGCGGATGCTGGAGATTCTGGGAGAATCAGGCAGCGATGCGGACTTCATCGTCCTCGCGCGCTACATGCGCATCCTGTCGGCTGATTTCGTCGCGCGCTATCCGACGCGCATCATCAACATCCACCACAGCTTCCTGCCGGCCTTCGTCGGCGCCGATCCGTACCAGCAGGCCTACGATCGTGGCGTGAAGCTGATCGGCGCGACCGCGCACTACGTGACGTCCGATCTCGATCAGGGTCCGATCATCGGGCAGGACACTGCAAACGTTTCGCATCGCCATGAGGTGCCGGACCTGCGCGATCTAGGTCGCGACCTCGAGCGTCAGGTGCTGGCCCGCGCAGTGCGCTGGCATGTCGAGGACCGCATCATCGTCAACGGCAACAAGACGATCGTTTTTTCGTGAGGCGTAAGGCGTGAAA
>CAZDPA010000194.1:0-7204 GCA_964507195.1 uncultured Salinisphaerales bacterium
GGAATCAGTGCGGCACTGCCGAGGTCGACTTCGCAGGCGCTGGCACCGAACGGTGTGTCGTCGAGCTTGCCGGTCTTGATCGCCTTGACCGCGCGGGCGAGGAGGTCGGCATACATCGTGAAGCCGACTTCGGAGATCTGCCCGGACTGCTCGGCGCCGAGCAGTTCGCCGGCGCCACGGATCTCGAGGTCGTGCGTGGCCAGTGCAAAGCCGGAACCGAGATCGCCGAGGGTTTCGATCGCGTCGAGGCGCTTTTCCGAATCGGTATTGAGCGAGCGCCGGCTCGGAATCATCAGATAGGCGTAGCCGCGATGGTGGCTGCGACCGACGCGGCCGCGCAGCTGATGCAGCTGCGCCAGACCGAGCTTGTCGGCACGGTCGATCAGGATCGTGTTCGCGCTCGGCACGTCGATGCCGGACTCGATGATCGTCGTGCAGACCAGGATGTTGAAGCGCTGGTGATAGAAGTCGAGCATCACCTGTTCCAGTTCGCGCTCGCGCATCTGGCCGTGCGCATGTCGCACAGTGCCCTCCGGCACCAGTTCCTGAATCTTGCGTGCGAAGGATTCAATGTCGCGCACTTCATTGTGCAGGATGTAGATCTGCCCGCCACGGCGCAGCTCGCGCAGGCAGGCTTCCTGCACCAGCGCGTTGTTCCATTCGGACACGGCGGTCTTGATCGCGAGACGGGAAGGTGGTGGTGTTGCGATGATCGACAGTTCGCGCAGGCCGGCGAGACTCATGTTCAGGGTGCGCGGGATCGGTGTCGCGGTCAGCGTCAGCATGTCGACTTCGGCGCGCAGGTTCTTCATGCGTTCCTTGTGGCGCACGCCGAAGCGATGCTCCTCGTCGACGATGACCAGTCCCAGATTCTTGAACGTCGCATCCTCCTGCAGCAGACGGTGCGTGCCGATCACGACATCGAGGCTGCCTTCGGCGAGCTGCTTGAGAATCGCGTTCTGTTCCTTGGTCGAACGCAGGCGCGACAGCGCGGCAATGCGGATCGGGAAGCCGGCGAAACGATCGGCAAAGTTCTTGGCGTGCTGTTCGACCAGCAGCGTCGTCGGCGCCAGCACGCAGACCTGGCGGCCGCCACGCGCGGCGACAAAGGCAGCACGCAGCGCAACCTCGGTCTTGCCGAAGCCGACATCACCGCAGACGACGCGATCCATCGTCCGTTCGCTGCGCAGGTCGGTGAGCACGGCGTCGATCGCGGTAACCTGATCCGGCGTCGGCGTGAACGCAAAGCCTTCGCAGAAACGCGCGTAGTCGGCTTCGTCGAAGTCCAGGCTCAGGCCCGGCTTGGCGAGGCGACGTGCCTGGATCTGCAGCAGCTCGGCGGCGACGTCATGCGCACGTTCACGCGCGTTTGCCTGCGCCTTGGCCCAGCGGTCCGAGCCCAGGTTGTGCAGTGGCGCGGTTTCCGCCTCACCGCCGGTGTAGCGGTGAATCAGGTTCAGCGAGGCGACCGGCACGTAGAGCTTGCCTTCGTTGGCGTACTCGAGCACGAGGTACTCAGCCTGGATGCCGCCGGCGTCGAGGCGCTGCAATCCGCGGTAGCGACCGACGCCATGCTCGACATGAACGACCGGCGCGCCCTCGACCAGCGACGACAGATCGCGCAATACGGTTTCCGGATCACGCACCCGCGCACGACGGCGGATCTGCTGCGTCGGCGCGCGCTGGCCGAGCACCTGGGTCTCGCTGATCAGCGCGAGTCCATCATCTGGACGGCGGAAGCTGTCCTGGATCGGTCCCAGCGTGATGCCGTAGCGCTTGCTGTCGCTTTCAAACTCGGCCCAGTTTTCGTAGACGCGCGGCAGGATGCCGAGCGGCTTGAGCCAGGCGAGCAGTGCTTCACGCCGGCCCGGCGATTCGGCGACGAACAGCACTCGATCCTGATGTGCAGCGAGCGTCGCGCGGATCGCATCTGCGCCGCGTTCGAGGATTTCCACGCCCGTGCCTGCCTCGGCTTCGAGCATCACGCGCTGCAGATGCGAGATCGTCGACAGCGCCTGCGCCGGGCGGCAGAACAATTGTTCGGGACGCAACAGCGGCCGCTCGATGTCGCCGCAATAGCGCTCGTAGCGCTCCTCGATCTGGCGCCAGTCCTCGTCGAGCGCGGCCTGCAGCTCATCGACAGAAACAATCAGCGCATCGTCCGGCAGATAGTCCGCCAGCGTCGCGGTGCCGCCGAGGCCGAAGAACAGCGGCAGCCAGCTTTCGATGCCCGCCGGCATCAGCGCCTTGCTGACGTCGCGATAGATACGCGAGCGCGCCGGGTCGCCCGGGAACACTTCGCGATAGTTGCGACGGAAGGATTCGATGCCATCCTTGTCGGTCGGGAACTCGCGCGCCGGCAGCAGGCGGATTTCGCTGACCTTGTCCTGGCTGCGCTGGTTGTCCGGATCGAAGGTGCGGATCGTCTCGATGTCGTCGTCGAACAGATCGATGCGATAGGCCGACTCGCTGCCCATCGGGAACAGATCGATCAGCGCGCCGCGTACGGCGAACTCGCCCTGAGCCTGCACTTCGGAAACCGACTGATACCCGGCTGCGACGAGGCGCTCGCGAAACGGTGCAATACGCAGCTTGTCGCCGACGCCGAGTTGGAACGCGCGGCTGTCGAGCCAGCTGCGCGGTGGCAGCCGCTGAATCAACTGATCGGCGGTCGTCAGCAGTACGCCACGCTGCAGGCTCGGCAGGCGATGCAACGCGGCCATGCGCTGCGACAGGATTTCCTGATGCGGCGAGAAATGGTCGTAGGGCAATACCTCCGCATCCGGCAGATGCAGCAGCGGCAGTTCGGCCGGCAGGAAGAAACGCAACTCGACTTCGAGGCGGTAGGCGTGCTGCTCATTCGCGACCAGCACCACGGTCAGTCCGGCATGGGCACTGGCGCGACGGGCCACTGCGAGCGCGACGGCGGCAGTGTCGGAACGGAACGGGGCGGGAGCGGAAGCGGAAGTCATGGACCAGCGAGAACAGCAGGGAGCAATTTCGGGGGCGGATTATCACCCCATCTGCGCTTCAGGAGTGAAAACGGATCGGCTGCTCGGTGCTGGTCGCATTGCTGCAGCCGCTGCACCCACCGCAGCTGCTGGTCTTGTTGCCGCAGCCCGCTGCGTCATTGGTGACCGCATTGCGTTTGCGCAGCCAGGGCCGGACGACCGACCACGCGCTGATGCCGACGACGAGGCCGACGATCGCGAGTTCGAGCAGGCCGTAGGCGTCCATCACCAGGCCTTCGCGATCTGGTAGACCAGCAGCGAAGCCAGATAGGCCAGGCCGAACAGGTAGCCGGTGGCGATGCCGACCGTGCGCCAGCTCTGGGTTTCACGGCGGATCACGGCCAGCGTCGAGATGCACTGCGGTGCATAGATGAACCACACCAGCAGCGACAGCGCGGTCGGCAGCGACCACTGTGCAGCGATCAGCGGCTCCAGTGCCGATTCGACCCCTTCGCCGGACAGCGCATAGACCGTGGCAAGCGCGGCAACCGCGACTTCGCGGGCCGCCATCGCCGGGATCAGTGCAATGCAGATCTGCCAGTTGAAGCCGAGTGGACGGAACACCGGTTCGATCCAGTGGCCGAGCATGCCGGCGAAGCTGTAGTCGATAGCCGGGCCGGTCGCGTCCGCCGGTGCGCCGGGGAAGCTCGACAGGAACCACAGGATCACGGTCAGCGACAGGATGATCGTGCCGACGCGACGCACGAAGATGCGGGCGCGCTCCCACAGGCCGATGGCCACGTCCATCGGATTGGGCATGCGATAGGACGGCAGCTCCATCATCAGTGCGTGCTCGGAGATATCGCGCTGCATCCACTTCATCACATAGGCGACGAGCAGGGCACTGACAATGCCGGCGGCGTACAGCGCGAACAGTACGAGCCCCTGCAGGTTGAACCAGCCGACCGGCTGGTCCGGAATGAATGCGGCGATCAGCAGCACATACACCGGCAGGCGCGCCGAGCAGGTCATCAGGGGTGCGATCAGGATCGTCGCGAGGCGATCGCGCGGGTCCTGGATCGTGCGCGCGGCCATGATGCCGGGGATCGCGCAGGCGAAGCTCGAAAGCAGCGGAATGAACGCGCGACCGGTGAGGCCGGCGCCGACCATCATGCGGTCGAGCAGGAAGGCCGCGCGCGGCAGGTAGCCGGATTCCTCGAGGATCAGGATGAACAGGAACAGGATCAGGATCTGCGGCAAGAAGACCAGCACGCCGCCGACACCGGCGATCAGGCCATCGACGAGCAGGCTGCGCAGCACGCCGTCGGGCATGTGCATCGACAGCCATTCGCCGATCGCGGCAAAGCTGCCGTCGATCGCATCGGTGACCGGGCCGGCCCAGCTGAACACGGCCTGGAAGATCATGAACATCACGCCGGCCAGCAAGGCCAGGCCCAGTACCGGGTGCAGGAACACGCGGTCGAGTGCGTCATCGATCGCAGCCGTGCGCTGCGGCACGCTGACGGCCTCGCGCAGCAGGCGCGAGACTTCGCGATGCAGGTCGGCCGCGCTGGCATTGTTCGCCGCTGCTGCACTCACCGGCTGATCGAGCGCGGCGACAAGGTCAGAGACGCCGTTGCGGCGGATCGCCACGGTCTCGATCACCGGCATGCCGAGCGAGGTCGAGAGTGCGCCGACGTCGATGCGGATGCCGCGCCTGGCAGCGGCGTCGCTCAGATTCAGCGCGACGACCATTGGCAGACCCAGCGCCTTCAGTTCCAGCACGAAACGCAGGTGCAGACGCAGATTGGTCGCATCGACGACACAGACCAGCAGGTCCGGCTTCTTCTCGTCGCTGAGCTGGCCGGTGACGACATCGCGGGTGACGGCTTCGTCCGGACTGGTGGCGGAAAGGCTGTAGGCGCCGGGCAGGTCGAGCACGCGCACATGGCGGCCCCCGGTCGTGACGAAACGGCCTTCCTTGCGCTCGACCGTGACGCCAGCGTAGTTGGCGACCTTCTGGCGGCTGCCGGTCAGGCGGTTGAACAGCGCGGTCTTGCCGCAGTTCGGGTTGCCGACGAGGGCGATGCTCAGCACGGCGCTCATGGCGCCGCCTCGGTGCGGATGCGGATGCGCGCAGCCTCGGCGCGGCGCAGCGCAAAGCGGGTGTAGCCGATCTGCACCAGCAGCGGGTCGCGCCCGAACGGGCCGGCAGCCAGCACGCGCACCGGTTCATCCGCGACAAAGCCGAGTTCGCGCAGGCGCACCGACACCGGATCGGGCGCCGTCACGTCATCGACGTCGAGGACGAATGCAGCCGTGTCGCGGGGCAGATCGGGAAGGCGCATGAGCAGCGGCGGTATGGTAGACAAGAATCGTTATCATCATACCGCCTTGTCGCCGCGCTGGCACTTCGGGTCAGTTGACGCGCTTGAATGCCAATTGCCCATCCGCCACATCGACGCTGACCTCGTCGCCGGCGGCGAACTGGCCGTCCAGAATCATCCGCGCCAGCGGATTCTCGATCTGTGCCTGCACCGCCCGCTTGAGTGGGCGGGCGCCATAGACCGGATCGAAGCCGATCGCCGCGATCTGGTCGAGCGCCGCGTCGCTGAGGGTCAGGCGGATGCCACGCTCGATCAGGCGCTGTATCAGGGTCTGCGTCTGGATCCGCGCGATCTGGCGGATCTGTGTCGAACCCAGCGGGTGGAACACGACCGACTCGTCGATGCGGTTGATGAACTCCGGCCGGAAATGATTGCCGACCACACCCATCACGGCTTCCTTGATCGCCGCGTAGTTCTTCGCAGAACCGCGATCCGGGTTGCCGCTGCCGAGCATTTCCTGGATCAGCTGCGAGCCGAGATTGGAGGTCATGACGATGACCGTGTTGCGGAAATCGACGGTACGGCCCTGGCCGTCGGTCAGGCGGCCGTCGTCGAGTACCTGCAGCAGCACGTTGAACACTTCCGGATGGGCCTTCTCGACCTCGTCCATCAGGATCACGGAGTAGGGTCGGCGGCGCACCGCCTCGGTCAACTGTCCACCGGACTCGAAGCCAACATAGCCTGGTGGCGCGCCGATCAGGCGCGCGACGCTGTGGCGTTCGCCGTATTCGGACATGTCGATGCGCACCATTGCGTCGCCGGAGTCGAACAGAAAGCCGGCGAGCGCCTTGCACAGTTCGGTCTTGCCGACGCCGGTCGGCCCGAGGAACAGGAACGAACCGATCGGCCGGTTTGGATCGGACAGGCCGGCGCGCGAGCGCCGGATTGCGTTCGACACTGCGGTGATCGCCTCGTCCTGCGACACGACGTGTTGATGCAACGCGTCTTCCATGCGCAGCAGTTTCTCGCGCTCGCCTTCGAGCAGCTTGGATACCGGAATGCCGGTCCAGCGCGCGACGACTTCGGCGATCTCGTCTTCAGTGACGCTGTTGCGCAGCAGCTCGAATTTCTTCGGCGCGCCCTCGTTTGCGGTGGACGCTTGCGCGAGCTTGCGCTCGAGATCCGGGATCAGTTCGTACTTGATCTGCGAAGCGCGCGCATGGTCACCGGCGCGCAGTGCCACTTCAAAGTCCTGCCGCGCGCGTTCCAGTTCTTCCTTGGCACCGGCCGAGCCGGTGACCGAGGCTTTTTCAGCCTTCCATTTCTCGTCAAGGTCGGCGTACTCGCGCTCCAGGGCGCTGATGGATTTCTCCATCTCGGCGAGCGAGCGTTTTGCGCCTTCGTCCTGTTCTTTCTTCAGCGCCTCGCGCTCGATCTTGAGCTGGATCAGGCGTCGGTGCAGGCGGTCTAGCGCTTCCGGCTTGGAGTCGATCTCGATGCGGATGCGTGACGCGGCCTCGTCCATCAGATCGATTGCCTTGTCCGGCAGGTTGCGATCTGTGATGTAGCGATGCGAGAGCTTGGCCGCCGCAATCAGCGCGCCGTCAGTGATGTCGACGCCGTGGTGAACCTCGTAGCGCTCTTTGAGTCCACGCAGGATAGCGATGCTGTCCTCGACGGACGGCTCGCCAACAAATACCTTCTGGAAGCGACGTTCGAGCGCTGCATCTTTCTCGATGTACTTGCGGTACTCGTCGAGCGTGGTTGCGCCGACACAGTGAAGCTCACCGCGCGCGAGTGCCGGCTTGAGCATGTTGCCGGCGTCCATCGCGCCATCGGCTTTGCCAGCGCCAACCAGCGTATGAATCTCGTCGATGAACAGAATGACGTTGCCTTCCTGATGCGCGAGATCGTTGAGCACGGCCT
>CAZDPA010000195.1:0-7123 GCA_964507195.1 uncultured Salinisphaerales bacterium
GCCAACATCGACCAGGACAAGGAGCCCGAGCTCGCGCGGCTGCTGGAGCGCCTGGAGGTGATCGAGTTGATCGCGCGCGTCTGCCGGGACAAAGGCTGGATACCGGCGAAGCACTACGCGGATATCGTCGAGCGCACCCAGTCGATCGGCCGGCAGACCAACGCCTGGCGCTCGCGAATGAAGGAACTCGGCAGCCCGCAGCAACGCCAGCTTTTCAATCGTCAAGGCGATTAAAACCGTGCGTATTTTCATCTGGTCGTGCCGCTGACTCGCATCATGGTCACCGACATGCGCACCGCGGATACCTTCGACCAGCCGGATCTGTTCGGCGGCCGAGACGCGTCCGGCGCAGTTACCCCGCTGATCGGCGCCGACACGGGCCTTCGGCGGGGCGACGTGGATAGCACGAATGGACGCAGAACGAGTTCAACGACGACTACGCTTGGATCCAGAACTTCGGCAACGGCAATCAGAACAACAACCACAAGTCGAACGAGTACCGGGCCTTCGTCGTCCGCAGGTGAAACCGCTGCCCGCCATGCTGATGTTTCCTTTGAGGAGTTGATCCAGGCCTACACCGACTGCCGCCGCGCCAAGCGCAACACCCGGGGCGCACTCACCTTCGAAATGCACCAGGAGCGCCACCTCTTCGCGCTGTACCAGGCGCTGCGCGACGGCAGCTACCGGCCCGGACGCTCGACGTGCTTCGTCATCACCCGCCCGAAGCCGCGCGAGGTGTGGGCCGCGCCCTTCACCGACCGCGTGGTGCATCACCTGCTCTACAACCGCATCGCGGACCGGTTTCACCGCAGCTTCATCGCGGACACCTGCGCCTGCATCCCGGGTCGCGGCACCCTGTACGCCGCCCAGCGCCTCGGGGCGAAGGTGCGCAGCGTCACCGAGAACTGGACCCGGCCAGCGTACTACCTGAAGCTGGACCTGGCCAATTTCTTCGTCTCGATCGACAAGCGCATCCTGCGCGAGTTGCTCGCCGCGCGCATCCCCGAGCCCTGGACGATGGCCCTGGCCGAGCAGATCCTCATGCACGACCCGCGCCCCGAGGTGGACATGCGCACGCCGCGCCACCTGCTGGAGCGCGTGCCGCCGCACAAGAGCCTATGGAACCAACCGGCGCACCTGGGGCTGCCGATCGGCAACTTGAGCTCGCAGTTTTTCGCGAACGTGTATCTGGATCCGCTGGACCAGTTCGTCAAGCACCAGGTGCGCGCGCGGCATTACGTGCGCTACGTCGATGACTTCATCCTGCTGCACGATTCGGCCCAGTGGCTGAACGCCGCGGCCGCGGCGATCGGCGCGTTCCTCGCGGAGCGGCTGCACGCGCGCCTCAACCCGGCCAAGACGATCCTGCAGCCAATCGCCCGCGGCATCGACTTCGTCGGCCATGTCATCAAGCCGCACCGCAGCACCATCCGCCGGCGGACGTTCAATGAGGCGCTGAGCCGGCTGCGGAACATGCCGGCCGAGGAGGTCTACGCGTCCGCCAACAGCTACCTCGGCATGCTGCGGCAGGCCTCGGCCAGCCATACCGACCGCACCCGCATCGCGCGGCTGGTACGCCAGCGCGGACATGCCGTCAATCGCACCTTCACCAAGACCTATCGCTAATGGGAGCCCTCACTATGCAGACTCAGAACAACACGGAAGCGCCGATCGAGCAGTGGGCCATCGTCGAGATCTTCGGCCACCAGCGCATCGCCGGCCGGATCAGCGAGCACACTATCGGCGGCTGCGCCTTTGTGCGCGTGGACGTGCCGCCGATCGAGCAGGCGAACGGCCAGGCGCCGATCCCCGGCTTCACCAAGCTCTACGGCAACGGCGCCATCTATGCGATCACGTTCGTCGATGAGATCACAGCGCGCAGTACCGCCGCGGGCCTGAAGCTGCAGCCGGTCGGGGTATGGGACCTGCGCGAAGCGCTCGAGGCCGTGGCGCCGGGCAAGTTGCAACAACTCGGCTACAGGCGCGTTGACAGCACTGTCGCCGGCGATACAGATCCCGACGATGAACGGCCCTACTGATCATGGCCGAGTCAAGCCCCATCGAATGGACCGACGCCACTTGGACACCGGTCCGCGCCCAGGTGAAGATGGACGCGTACGACATTGCGCGCGCTCATGGCTACACGTCGCTTGTCGACATCGCCGCGAAGATGGCCGGCCACGTCGGCCCGCACTGCGAACGGGTCTCCGACGCCTGCCGCAACTGCTACAGCGAGACGAACAACAGCCGCTGCCTGCCCAACAATGGCACCGGCCTGCCGTTCGACCGGCGCTCGCGCGACCTGGTGGACCTGTTCCTCGACGAGCGTATCCTCACGCATCCGCTGCGCTGGCGAGAACCACGACGCGTCTTCGTTTGCTCGCAGACGGACCTGTTCGGCGAGTGGGTGCCGGATGAGTTGATCCTCGACGTGTTCGACGTGATGCGCGAATGCCAGAACGGCTTCACGCGGCGGCTCGGCGGGGAGCGCGGCCGGCTGGTGGCCTCGCACACCTTCCAGATCCTCACCAAGCGCCCCGCCCGCATGCTCGACTTCTGCACGCGCCTGCGCTTCGCGCAGAACGACGGCCGCGGCCTGTATCTCGCCAGCCGCCTGCCGCACAATGGCTACAACCCCATGCAGGCGCTGACCCACGTCTGGCTCGGCGTAAGCGCGGAGAATCAACAGACGTTCGACGAGCGCGTCTCGCAGCTCGCCGAGGTGCCCGCGGCCGTGCGCTTCGTCAGCTGCGAACCGCTCCGCGACGAAATCGACTGCGGCAATGCGTTCGATGATCCGCCCGACGGCAGCGCGTACGGCCGCATTCATTGGGTGATCGCAGGGGGCGAGAGCGGCCCGAAGGCGCGGCCGGCGCATCCGGACTGGTTCCGCTCGCTGCGCGATCAGTGCCGGGTGTCGCGCGTGCCGTTTTTCTTTAAGCAGTGGGGCGAGTGGGTCAGTCAGAATGCTGGCCCCCAAGACACCCCATTAGGTGGTTGCAAGAGTATCGATGTACATGACGAGCGCGGCTGGCTTGTCGACGGCATGTTTCGCGTTGGCAAGAAAGCCGCCGGCCGCCTGCTCGACGGCCGCACCTGGGAGGAGTACCCGGCATGAAGGCGCTTTCGCTGTGGCAGCCCTGGGCCTCGCTGTGGGCCTGCGGCCGCAAATCCTACGAGACGCGCAGCTGGTCGACGAGCTACCGCGGGCCGCTACTGATCCACGCCGCCAAGACGATGTGCACCGACATCGCCGATGAGCTGCGCGAGATCTGCGAGGACGAGTTCGGTGGGCACTGGGCCGTAGAACTACCTGTCGGCGCGTTGATCGCCACATGCGAGCTCGTAAGCTGCCTGCCGACCGAACGCGTGCACGTCGACACCGACGAGCACGCGCAAGGCAACTTCACGCCCGGGCGCTTCGCCTGGGGCGCGAGCAATTCGCGCGTGTTCGATCATCCGATTCCCTATCGCGGCAGGCAGCAACTTTTTGAAGTGCCCGACGATGTGCTGGCTCAAGTGTGGAACGGTCTGCCCGCACTGCGGGCAGCTCAGGGGCGGCTGCTGTGACACCTCCTCAGCGCGTCCAGCTACGCCGTGCGAAGGGCTGGCGCATGCCGCCGAACACCGTCAAGGTCTGCCGGCCGACACGCTACGGGAACCCGTTCAACGCGACGCAGATCGGCATTTGCTTTGCCCCGCCGACGCACGATCGCGGCAAGTATCTCGCCGATTTCGTGCCCCGCCTCGGTAAGCCGTCGCTTGAGAGCTGCATTGATCTCTATACGGCTTGGCTGCGCGCGAAGACAGAGGCAGATCCGGACTTTATCGAGCCGCTCCGCGCTAAGAATCTCGCCTGCTGGTGTCCTCTTGATAAACCGTGCCACGCCGACGTGCTGCTGCGACTCGCCAATCGGACGGCCCCATGACCGTCTACGTCGACCCGCTCGCGAATCACGGCTGGATCATGTACGGCCGGTTGATTCAGAGCTGCCATCTCTTCACCGACAGCGTCGAGATCGACGAGCTGCACGAGCTCGCGCAGCGCATCGGCCTGAAGCGCGCTTGGTTCCAGCCAAAGAGCTCGCCGCACTACGATTTGACAGCAACGAGGCACCAGGCGGTCGCGATCGCGGCCGGCGCCCAGGAAGTCGACAGGCACCAGGCGGTCGCGATCTGGCGCGCACGCAGGCACGAGCTCTTCGGCCCGAGCGCATAACGCGATGTTCCTCACCCGCGACGAGCTTGAGCGACTCACCGGCCGGAAGTACGCGCCGGCGCAGAAGCGCGTGCTGCGCGAGCGGAAGATCCCCTACGACGAAGACGACTTCGGCCGGCCGATCGTGCTCGCCGCCTCGATCGAGCGAAAGCTGCTCGGCCAGGCGACGAGCGAAGAGCCCGCGATCGCGCCCGACTTTTCAGCATTCCCGCGCCTGGCGTAGACTCACGCGCGGGACTTCAGGCACCCCAAGGATAACCATGGCACGCAGGCGATCCGCAGCAAATAGCATCTACCCAGACGGCGTTTATCCGTCGAAAGGCTGGCTCTTCTGGCGCGATCGCGCGACCAAGAAATGGCACAAGCTCGGGAAGAGCTGGGACAAGGCCGCGCGCGAGAAGTGGCTCGAGCTCTCGACCGGCAAGTCGACGCCGGGCACCGTCGCCGAGTTGCTCGACGACGTGATCAAACACCGCGAGCAGCTGGTGCGCCAGCGTGAGCTCGCCGCCCGCACGTACGAAGACAACCTCGAGTACGCGCGCTATCTGAAGCTCGCCTTCGGCCGAATGCCCGCGCACACGCTGAACAGCCGGCACGCGACCGCCTACCTGCAGCAGCGCACCTGGCAGCCGCGACCGCGCAAAGGACCGGACGGCGAGCTGATCCCCCAGGCGCCGCGGCGAGCGCCCGTACGCGCGAATAAAGAGCTCTCGCTGCTCTCGGCCGCGTACACCTGGGCCATGAGCTCGCCCGCCTGGCCGCAGATCACCTCGAACCCGTGCTACGGCGTCGAGCGCAATCCGGAGCGACGCAAGGAACGCTGTCCGGAGCGCTGGGAGATCGAGGCCGCAAAGCAGAAGGCGCCGCCCATGTGGGCCCTGATCTTCGACTTCGCGTACGTGTGCGGCCAGCGCGGCATTGATACTCGGCTGCTACCGCGCAAGGCCCTGCAGGCCGACGGGATCCACATGAAACAGACAAAGACCGGCGCCGAAGTCGTGATCGAATGGAGCGACGAGCTGTACGCGATCGTGCTCGGCCTGCTCGCCTGGTCCGACGAGATCCAGCGGCCGCGGAAGATCGAGAGCCCGTACGTGATCTCGGCCCGCAGCGGCGGCCCGTACACGCCGCACGGCTGGAAAACCACGGTCTATAAGATCGTGCGCGCGGCGATCGCGGATCCGGAGAACCCGCTCGAGGTGCCGTTCAGCTTTCACGACCTGCGCGCCCGCAGCGCGACCGACGAAGAGGAGCTCGAAGGCACGAATCCGCAGCACCGCCTCGGGCACGCCCGGCGATCGACGACCGATATTTATATGCGCGGCAAGCGCACGAAACGCGTGAAGCCGCTGTCACTCAAGAGGGCATGATGTCCACACCACTCGAGAAAGCCGAAGTAGAAGCGTTCCTCGCTGAGCTGCGCGAGCTCTGCCGTAAGCACCGCATAGCGATGCGCGGCACCGATTGGAGCGAGGGAATCTTTTCCGAAATCACCCTATGGCGCGCCGGCGAAGCACCGATCTCCTGGGACTACTCTGAGCCGATGAAGCAAAGCGCCTCGCGTTGGAACGATACGCACGATTGGAGCTTCGACGGCATTGATCCGGCGCGCGAACCGGCGTCGCCCGAGCCATGAACCGGATCGTCGCCATGCTGCTCGCGATTGCGCTCGCGATTGCGCTAACGCTTCTGGTCGTGTTGTTCAGCCCGCGCGGCCAACGAATGATCGAGCGAACTTCGGCTCAACAACCGGCGAATTTTTGGAAGATCCCGGGAATTTTAGGAAGACCGCTGTCCCGGCCTTCCTAACCTGTTGATTTTGGCGGAGTGGACGGGACTCGAACCCGCGACCCCCGGCGTGACAGGCCGCGCGCCGGGTGCTGATTATAAATGCCTTTCGGCGAATCTTCCAAAAATAATACTACCGAAAAACCCTTAATCATCAAGGACTGAATCGGCGATTTTAGGAAACACCTCGCCGTTTAGCACGCACGGGCCTGGGGCGTGCTCGACCGGACCGACCGCAGTGCATCGTAAACGCAAAAGCGGCCGGACCGGGTTTCCCCGATCCGGCCGCTTCCTGCCCCGCATTCGCGAGGACTGGGCGGGCCCGTCTCCCGCCTTTGGGTTCGGTTACTTCGGCATCGACCCGTCGTGCTTCTGGATGATCTCGAAGGCATCGCATTGCCCATACTCACATCCGGCATGGACGAGCACTTGACCGCGTTTCGAACCATCGTTTGTGGTCAGAATGGTGCCACTTCCGCTAAGCAGGCCATCGCCGAGCGGGCGCTGCACGAAAACGACAGCGAGCGATATGTTGCAGCTCTCCGCTCCGGGTGTAACCGAAATGACCGGCCCGATGATCTCGTGCTTCACGTTGTACCCCCGGCCCTTCACCATGTCGCCGACTTCGATAAGCCGGCCCTTGCAGTCATGCGGCATTGCTGTCTCCCTTCGGTGAGTTAGATCAGTCCTTACAGGTCGGCACGCGGCGATAGCAGCCGCCAGAACCGGTCTCCACGTACGCACTGTGGCTTACGGCGTCGCACGATCGCCACCAGGTTGGGCCATCGCCGGGATCCGCGAGCATCCTTCGACCACCGCCTCGAGCTGCGGTACATACGTCTGCAGCTTCAGCCACTCCGCCCAGAGCGCGTGTGTCCTGCGGTAGCGATCCAGGCCGAGCAGTTGCTCCTCGGTCCGGAGCTGCGGCCGCTGCGGCCGGTCGGCCGGATCCAGGCAGGGCACCGGCACCGACTCGTAGACCGTCTTCGGGATCTCGATCGGCGTCGCACAGCCGGCGAGCGCCAGGATGACCAGGAAGCCCGTCAGGCGCTTCATGGCCGCGCCCCTGCCTCGATCTCGCTCCAGGCGTCCTCGCAGCCCTTACCCGCCGGTGCC
>CAZDPA010000196.1:0-2367 GCA_964507195.1 uncultured Salinisphaerales bacterium
CGGTGTAGCGGCCGGCGCGGATGCCGTGTTCGAGGACGCGCCAGCTGTCGGGCCAGGCCGACGCCGCACTGACCTGCGGCACCGCGCTCACAGGATTTCTGCGATCAGCGCACCGACCTGGTAGACCTCGCCGGTGGCCGCATGGATCTTCAGCGTGCCGCTCGCTGGCGCTTCGACTTCCTGCACCGACTTGTCGAGTTCCAGCGTGTACAGCGCCTTGCCGGCTTCAACCTTCGCGCCGTCGGCCACCAGCCATTCGGTCAGCGTGCCTTCCTGCGTCGAGAAACCGATCTGCGGAATGCGTACTTCTGTGCTCATCGTGCGGGTCTCTTTTCCAAAGTCTTGCGGATCGCCGATTCAATGGCGCTGGCTTGATACAGGTATTCGGCTTCGAGCACGCGCGAGAACGGCACGGTGACGTCGCGCGATGCGACGCGCAGCACCGGCGCCTTGAGTTCGCTGAACAGGTGCTCCTGGATGCGCGCGACCACTTCGGCGCCGCAGCCGAAGCTGCGCGGTGCTTCGTGGATCACGACGGCGCGACCGGTCTTGGCAACCGACTTGAGCACGGTGTCGGTATCCAGCGGCGAAACCGTGCACAGGTCGACCACTTCGACCGAGATGCCTTCACCGGCGAGCTTGTCGGCGAGCACCATCGCGTCGCGGATCGGACGGCCGTAGCCGATGATCGAGACATCCTTGCCCTCACGCGCGACATGCGCCTTGCCGAGCTTGATGATGTTGCCCTTGACCGGCACCGGACCGGTCTGCGTACGCGTCAGCTGGTCTTCGATGAACAGGCAGGGATCGTTGTCGAAGATGCAGCCCATCAGCAGGCCATAGGCATCGGCCGGTGTCGACGGCACGACAACCTTCATGCCGGCGACGTGGGCAAACCAGGCTTCGAGCATGTCGGAGTGCTGACCACCGGTGCCGGCGCCGGCGCCGGTACGCGTGCGGATCGTGATCGGCACGTGAGTCTGGCCGCCCGACATGAAACGCAGCTTCGCCGCATGGTTGACGATCTGGTCCATCGGCACGGTGATGAAATTCATCAGCATGATTTCGGCGATCGGCCGCATGCCGGCCAGCGATGCACCGATCGCAGCACCGACGATCGCCTGCTCGGAGATCGGCGTGGTCTTCACGCGATCAGTGCCGAACTTGGTCGACAGGCCCTTGGTGACCTTGAAGATGCCGCCGCCTTCCTCGTCGCCGATGTCCTCACCGAGCGTGATGACCGTCGGGTCCATCTCCATCGCGTCGTGCAGCGCACGCGAGAAAGCCTCGGTGAAGGTGATGACTTCCGGCTTGGCAGTCGTTTCAGTAGCGGCGCTCATGCCACGGCTCCATAGACGTCGATATCGATCTCAGAGACATCCGGGAACGGACTGTCGGCAGCGAACTGCAGCGCGTCGTCGATCTGCGCATTGACCTCGGCGTCGTAGGCGTCCAGCTCGGCTTCTGTTGCAGCGCCGTGGCTCAACAGCGCGGCGCGGGCGATCGGCATCGGGTCGCGCGCCATGTGCGCGTCGTATTCCTCTTTCGGAATGTAGGCGCCCGGATCACCGAAGTAGTGTCCCATGAAGCGGAAGGTCTTCGCTTCGATCAGCGTCGGGCCCTCGCCGCTGCGCGCACGCGCAACGGCTTCGCCGGACGCACGCCACATCGCCTCCGGATCGTTGCCGTTCACCGTGACGCCGACCATGTTGTAGCTGGCCGCGCGCTCGCCGATGTTGTCGACCGCCGTGCACTTCGCGTACTTGCTCGACTCGCCGTACAGATTGTTCTGGCACAGGAAGATCACCGGCAGCTTCCACAGCGAGGCCATGTTCAACGCCTCGTGGAAGGCACCGATGTTCGATGCGCCATCGCCGAAAGTGACCAGCGTGATGCGGCCGTCCTTCTTGAGCTGCGAGGCCCAGGCCAGGCCGTTGGCGATCGGCAGCCCGCTGCCGACGATGCCCGTCGTCACCATCACGCCGGTTTCCGGATGCGTGATGTGCATCGGGCCGCCCTTGCCCTTGCAGGCACCGGTCGCCTTCGCGTAGTACTCGGCGAACAGCGGACGCAGCGGAATGCCCTTGGCGAGCTGATCGTGGATGCCGCGGTAGGTTGTGACCAGATAATCGCTGGGCTGCAGGTGCACGCCCATCGCCGCAGCCAGAATTTCCTGACCACGCGGCGAGTAGTACACCGCAGCCAGACGACCCGACCGCAGCAGGCCGCGGAAGCGCTCGTCGATCAGATTGATCAGCCTTGCCTTGCGATAGATCGACAGCAGCGTTCTTGGCGTAAATGCCTCAGTGGCGGTCATGCGCTCTCCTCGGATCCCGTATATTATCTAGACAACAATGATGTTGATTA
>CAZDPA010000196.1:2377-7084 GCA_964507195.1 uncultured Salinisphaerales bacterium
GAAAACCCGTCTGTGGCATGGCAGTTCGCAAATCGGAAAATCAGACATCGCGAACATGCCGGCGCGAAGCACGATCATGCGCACGGATCGGCTGCACTGTGCACGCTGGAATTGACCAGAACTGCTATATGATTTGATTGGTGAACTTCATTTCCTGCATTGCCGCACTCCCGACTCCGCATACAGGCTCCCGATGAGGCAACCCTCGAAGAACGGAAAGAAGTCCGGGAACAAACCCGGCAAGAGCGCCAGCAAGACACCGATCGAGCGTCGGCAGTACGACAGCCCCCTGCGCAAGCAACAGACCGCAGACACGCGCGAGCGCATCATCGCCGCCGGCGCCGAGATTGCGCACAAACTGCCGAGCTGGGACTGGAGCGCAATGACCTTCAAGGCGGTCGGCGAGCGCGCCGGCGTCAGCGAGCGTACCGTGCATCGCCATATCGCCACCGAACGCCTGTTGCGCGATGCAGTGCTGCAGCGCCTGTTCCAGGAATCCGGCATCAGCCTCGACGGTCTGAAGCTCGACAACTTCGCCGGCATTGCAACGGGCGTCTACCGGTACATGTCCTCATTCACTGTGGCGCAGACCTCAGTGACCGACCCGACTTTCGCTGCGCTGGACCAGCATCGGCGCACCGCCCTGGTCGGCGCAGTTGTTGAAGCAACGCCGGGCTGGACGGAGAGCGAACGCGAAATCGCTGCAGCGATGCTCGACATCCTCTGGCATCCGCCGTTCTACGAACGACTGACGACCGGGTGGCAGTTCGACAGCAGGCGCGCCACGCAGGCGATTACCTGGATGGTTGGGCTGTTGCAGCATGCGATCAGGCAGGACTTGCGGCCGGGGGCGGTGCAGGGCAAGCGTCCCGGGCGCTGATGCCCTGAGTTGAACGTTCGCTTCCGACTCTGCGCCGGCATCTCGATACACCGCGCCGTCGGCGCGGCACGGGAAACAAAAGTATGTGCCCCCTCTCCCCCGCCTGCGGGGAGAGGGTTGGGGTGAGGGGCAACACGGCGTGGCAGCCCTGCAACGATCAGGTACTGCATGAGATCGAAGTCGTGTTGGAGAAAATCTTGCAGCACATCGACTGAAAAGACGCCCCTCACCCCGGCCCTCTCCCCGCGAGCGGGGAGAGGGGGATTTCATGTTCGAAGCCGAGTCTTAAAACTGACTCGCCGGCAATCTCACGATCAAGCCATCCATCTCCGGCCTCAACAGGACCTGACAGGTCAGCCGGGGGATCTCAGGAAGATGCGGCGCGCATCTTAGTCTTTAGTCTTTCACGCCGGTGAACGGGAACGAGCCGATGAACCCGGCCTTGGCCTTGCCGCTCATGGTCGCGCCGTCGACGGTGCCAGAGAACTCCACCTTCATCTTCATCGGCTTGGTGATCTGGTTGACCCAGAAGATCTTGCCGTTGTCAATCTTCGCATCGAGGATGTCAGCGGTCATGCCGCGGCCGCTCTGCGTGCCGCTGAGCTTGCCGCCATTGCTCTGCAGCACGAGCTTTGTCGATTCGGCGCCGGTCGGCCCCTTCACCGTGATCGTCCAGCTGCCGTCGAGCGAAACCGCCGCAGGTGCAGCGACCGGTGCGACTTCACGCTCCGCTGCCGCAGGAGCGGCACCGGCAGCACGCTTGCCGCCGATGTAGGCCGGCATGGTTTCCCAGCCACGCACCGTCGAGGTCGGCGACAGCGTCGCGCGATCGAGATCGATATCCCATTCCGGGAAGCGCTTCAGCACTTCCTCGAGCGCGATGCGGCCTTCGAGACGTGCGAGCACTGCGCCGACGCAGGCGTGGATGCCGTAGCCGAAGGCCAGGTGCGGACGCTTCTCACGGTGGATGTTGAAGCTGTCGCCATTCTCGAAACGACGATCGTCGCGATTCGCCGAGCCGGTCAGGAACATCATCGCGTTGCCCGCAGCGATCTTCTGGCCGTGGACCTCGACATCGTGATTGATGTAGCGCGCCACGTGCGGTGCCGGCGGCTCGAAACGCAGGATTTCCTCGATGGCCTGCGGAATCAGGCCCTTGTCGGCGACGATCTGGCGGCGCTGGTCCGGATGTTCGGCGAGCACCTTGCCGGTCCAGCCAATCAGGCGGTTGGTTGTCTCGTTGCCGGCACCGGCGAGCACGTTGACCAGCGTCAGCACCTCGTCGCGCGTTGCGCGACGCATCGCACCGGTCTCGTCCTTGAACTCGGTCGTCAGCAGCTCGGTCATCACGTCGTCCGACGGATTCTTGATGCGCCAGTCGATGTATTCCTCGAAGCCCTCGCCCATCATCTCGCCGACGTTGTGGTTCATCGGCTTGCCGGCTTCGGTGCGCATCGTCGCATCGACGCGCTTGCGCACGGACTCGTGATCCGCCTCCGGAATGCCGAGCAGCATGCCGATGACACGCATCGGCATCTTCGCACCGAGATCGGCGATGAAGTCGAAACCGCTGGCACCGACCAGGGGATCGAGGCAGGCCACGCAGTACTCGCGGACCTTGCCCTCCAGGGACACCATGCGCTTGGGCGTGAACAGGCGCGCGAGCAGGCCGCGGTGCGCGGTATGGATCGGCGGGTCTTCGAAGATCAGCACGCCCGGCGGAAACTCGGCATTGGCCTTGATGATCTCGATGATCGCGCCGCGCCCGGAGGTGAAGGTTTCCTTGTCGGCCAGACCCTTCTCGACGTCGGCGAATCGGCTCACCGCGTAGAAGTCGTGTTCTTCGTTGTAGTACAGCGGTGCTTCTTCGCGCAGACGGCGGAACACCGGGTACGGATTGGCCGTGATGTCGACCTTGTACGGGTCGTAATAGACCGGGTGGGCTGGGCTGCTCATCAGGCGCTCCTTGCATGCTAAATTTGATGTCATGACAATGACGTTAATATGTTTCAGGGTCAAGGTCCTGCTGCGCCGCAGGCAAACACAGGCATTCCCTATGTCGCTTGGGGTCAAGAGGGATTGCGTGGTTTTCGGCGAATATGCAGGTCTGATCAGAGACTCCGTCCTCCACCGACACAGCTCCAGAGACACTTAGCCATGCAGATCACAGGACAGCAGCGGATTCCCGCTACCCGCCAGCAGGTCTGGAATGCGCTGAACGATCCCGACGTACTCAAGCGCTGCATTCCGGGCTGCCAGTCGCTGAGCAAGGAATCCGACACGCGCCTGGTCGCGACGGTCGAGATCAAGATCGGCCCCATCGGCGCGCGCTTCAACGGCACGGTCGAGCTGTCAGACATCGCCGCGCCGGATTCGTACACGATGACCATCGAAGGTCAGGGCGGCACGGTCGGCTCGGTCAGGAGCATTGCCAAGGTGAGCCTTTCGGATGGCGGCGACGGCGTGACCGTCCTGTCCTACGACGTCGATGCGCTGGTCAGCGGCCGCCTCGCCCAGCTTGGCGGCCCGATCATGGACGCCACCGCAAAACAGCTGGCTGCACGTTTCTTCGGCCAGTTCGGCAATGTCATCGCCGGCCCTGCGCCGGCCACGGCTGCAGCTGGCACCACACGCGGCGCTGGCGCGCCCGCAGTGCGCGGCAGTCCGGTGATCTGGATGCTGACACTCGTCGTCGGTGCGGTCGTCGGGTATCTGATCGGCCAGGGCGGCGGCATCGGGCAGGCAGACTGGATGGGCATCGCCATCGGCCTGCTGCTGCTGATCGTCGGCGCTGCCGGCTTCGAGTTCGGTCGCCGTTCCGCAGCACCGGTCGTCACGCTCGACGCCGAGCTGCTCGCGCGGCTGCTGGAGGACAAGCGGTGAAGCCGGCGCCATTCGACTACTTCGCGTCGGACTCGATCGCCGAGGCCTGCCAGCTGCTGACAGAAGCCGGCGGCGGCGCGACGATCCTCGCCGGTGGCCAGACGCTGATGCCGCTGCTCGCGCTGCGCATGAGCCAGCCGTTCATCCTGATCGACATCACCCGCATCGCCGCGCTCAAGGGCGTGTCGCGTAATGCCGGCATCACACGCATCGGCCCGGTGCTGCGCCAGAACGACGCGATTGCCGATGCAACGCTCGGGCAGGCGCAGCCGCTGATCGTCACTGCAACGAAGCACGTCGGCCATCACCAGACACGCAACCGCGGCACCGTCGGTGGATCGGTCGCGCTTGGTGAACCGGCAGCCGAACTGCCAGCCACGATGGTCGCACTCGGCGCATCCGTCGAAGTGCAGTCCACACGCGGAACCCGGCGCATTGCGGCCGGGGAACTGTATTTCGGTCCCTACGCCACCGCGCTGGAACCGGATGAGTTGCTGACCTCGATCCATATCCCCGAGTGGCCTGCGGGCACCGTCTGGCTGTTCCGTGAGATCGCCCAGCGTCCAGGTGATTTCGCACTCGTCGGCCTGACCGGGGCGCTCACGGTGCAGGACGGCAGGATCACGAAGGCCGGCATCGCCTGGTTCGGCATGGGCCCGACGCCGATCAAGGCGCGCCAGGTTGAAGCCGCGTTGCTCGGCCAATCGATCACAGCGCTCGATCCGCGCGCACTCGCTGAACTCGCAGTCGCCGACACCGCACCGTTTGATGATCACCACGCGACCGCAGAGTACCGGCGGACGGTCGGCAAGCGCGTGTTTGCGCGCGCGCTGAGTGAGACGCTGAATCTGAGGGCGGCGGCATGAGCGCGCAGCGCCGACAAATCCAGTTTCCTCTTCGCACTTGCGGGGAGAGACCCGGAATGAAGTGCCACGTTCCGGCAG
>CAZDPA010000197.1:0-1698 GCA_964507195.1 uncultured Salinisphaerales bacterium
AACCGACGACCTCTTGCATGCCATGCAAGCGCTCTCCCAGCTGAGCTATAGCCCCACGTGCAGGGGCGCGCATTATACCCAATGAAAAGCAGATTGGAACCCGTTGAAGCGGAAAATAATCAGCCGCCGGAACGGGCTGCAGAAGCGCTGTTTCAGCCCTTGTGGAAATGCCTACTGCGACTTGCGATAGCGGTTGGCGCGAACGTTGACTTCGTTGTCGCAGCGATCGTCGACATCCTCGCCGCAGGCTCTGGTTTGGAACGCCTTGTCCATGCAGATGCGGATTTCGGTGAGCCAGCGGCCTTTGCACAGCAGCGCGATGCTGTCGTGATCGAGCTTGGGATTGGCCTCGATGAGGCTGTCTTCGATTTCGCGGGCGGTAGCCTCCAGTCCAGGCGTGTCGACGCTCAGGGACGGAGGCAGCACGATGCTGCGCCAGGCACGTTCTACATGGAGGAAGTACTCGTCCACCGGCATGCCGCTGCAGCTGCCGTGCTTGCGCCATTGCAGCTGGATCAGATCGTTGTCCGGCGTCAGGGGCAGGATGCGCTCGACGATTTCCTTCGGGACGCGCTCGCGGTTGCCGCAATAGTCAGGGTAGCCGCGTTCGTACTGCGGCCACAGGCCGTGGACGACGAGGCCGCGCGGCTGCCCACATTGTTCGCTCCCCGGATGCGTTTTGCAGTATTGCGGTGACCACGACAGCGACAGCACCCAGTAGTCGAACTGACCGGGCTCCTCGGCAGCGCGTACCGGGAGGCTGGCGATGAACGCCAGCAGCAGCGCCCCGAGTCGTTGTCCGATCAGCGCGCGCCGCGGCATGTCGGCGCTCAGGCCTTCTGACCTGCCAGATACAGCCATGTCTCCACCACGGTGTCCGGGTTCAACGACATCGACTCAATGCCCTGGTCGAGCAGCCAGCGCGCCAGCTCAGGATGATCGGACGGGCCCTGCCCACAGATGCCAATGTACTTATTGTGCTTCTTGCAGGCTTTGATCGCCATTTCGAGCATGATCTTGACCGCCTCGTTGCGCTCGTCGAACAGATGCGCAATCAGGCCGGAGTCGCGATCCAGACCCAGCGTGAGCTGGGTCATATCGTTGGAGCCGATCGAGAAACCGTCGAAGTATTCGAGGAACTTCTCGGCGAGTACGGCATTGGATGGCAGCTCGCACATCATGATCAGCTGCAGGCCGTTCTCGCCGCGCTTCAGGCCGTTGGCGGCCAGAATCTCGACGACCTGACGCGCTTCGTCGAGCGTACGCACGAACGGCACCATGACCTTGATGTTGGTCAGGCCCATTTCATCGCGCACGTACTTCATCGCCTTGCATTCCATCTCGAAGCAGGGGCGGAAGGTTTCCGAGATGTAGCGCGAGGCGCCGCGGAATCCGATCATCGGATTCTCCTCGTGCGGTTCGTAGCGCTTGCCGGCGATGAGGTTGGCGTATTCGTTGGACTTGAAGTCCGACAGGCGCACGATCACCGGTTCCGGCGCGAAGGCCGCGCCGATTGTCGCGATGCCTTCGGCGAGACGCTTGACGAAGTAATCGACCGGCGAGCCGTACGGCGCAATCATCGGGTCGATGATGCGGCGCTCGTCCGGCGGCAGGCGGTCCAGTTCCAGCAGTGCCTGCGGATGGATGCCGATCTGGCGGTTGATGATGAACTCAAGGCGGGCGAGGCCGACGCCGCGG
>CAZDPA010000197.1:1708-7016 GCA_964507195.1 uncultured Salinisphaerales bacterium
TGTGCCGACGTTCATCATGATCTTGACCGGAATTTCCGGCATCGCGTCGAGTGCGACTTCATCGACGACGAAGTCGATGTGACCTGCGTAGACAAGACCGGTGTCGCCTTCGGCGCAGGACACGGTGACTTCGTCTCCGTCCTTGAGCACGGTGGTGGCATCACCGCAGCCGACGACGGCGGGAATGCCGAGTTCGCGCGCGATGATCGCCGCGTGGCAGGTGCGACCGCCGCGATTGGTCACGATCGCGCTGGCGCGCTTCATGATCGGTTCCCAATCCGGATCCGTCATGTCGGTGACGAGCACATCGCCCGGACGCACGCGCGTCATCTGGTCGATCGAGGTCAGGATGCGCACCGAGCCGGCACCAATCTTCTGGCCGATTGCGCGACCGGAACTGAGCACCTTGCCCTTGTTCTTGAGTTTGTAGCGGCGCAGCACATTGGCCGAGGCGCGCGACTTCACGGTTTCCGGGCGTGCCTGCAGGATGTACAGCTTGCCGTCGATGCCGTCCTTGCCCCACTCGATGTCCATCGGCCGACCGTAGTGGTCTTCGATGATCAGCGCCTGCTGGGCGAGGGCCTGGATCTCTTCGTCGTTGAGGCTGAACAGGCCGCGTTCCTTGACCGGCACGTCGACGAACTCGACGGTCTTGCCGAGCGTGCGATCCGCCGTGTAGATCATCTTGCGCGCCTTGGCGCCGAGGCTGCGGCGCAGCACGGCCGGGCGCTTCGCGCGCAGGCCGGGCTTGTAGACGTAGAACTCGTCCGGGTTGACCGCGCCCTGGACCACGGCTTCGCCGAGGCCGTACGACGAGGTGATGAACACCGCGTCCTGGAAACCGGATTCGGTGTCCATCGTGAACATGACGCCGCTGGCGCCCTTGTCCGAGCGCACCATGCGCTGCACGCCGGCCGACAGCGCAACTGCCGCGTGTTCAAAACCGTGGTGGACGCGGTAGGCGATCGCGCGGTCGTTGTACAGCGAGGCGAAGACTTCCTTGATCGCCGCCAGCACCGAATCGATGCCCTGGACGTTGAGGAAGGTTTCCTGCTGGCCGGCAAACGAGGCGTCCGGCAGGTCTTCGGCAGTGGCCGAGGAGCGCACGGCAACCGAGATTTCCGCGCCGGACTCGTTGACCAGGGTCTCGTAGCTTTTGCGGATGTCGGCTTCCAGCGCGGCCGGGAACGGCGCGGCGGCAAGCGCCTGGCGGATTTTCTTGCCGGTCGCAGCCAATGCGGTGACGTCTTCGATGTCCAGCGTCGCGAGCATGCCCTTGATGCGCTCGTCGAGCTGTTCATAGGCGAGGAACTCGCGGAAAGCCTCCGCCGTCGTCGCAAAGCCATTGGGCACACTGACGCCGGATTTCGCCAGGTTCTGGATCATTTCACCCAGAGAGGCATTCTTGCCGCCGACGATTTCGACGTCAGCCATGCCCAACTCCGAGTACCACAGGACGTTCTTGCTCATTCGCTAATCGGAAAGGTGATCAAAAGGGTAAAGTCGCCGGGTCGCGGCCGTGCCGCAGCAGCTGAGTAGCGTCCCGATGGCCAGTCCACGCCCCGTATTCTTCGTTTCCGACGGCACCGGCATCACTGCCGAAACCTTGGGAAACACCCTGCTGACCCAGTTTGATGGCCTCGAATTCGACAAGGCCAGCCTACCGTTCGTGAATACCGCGGAGCGTGCGCAAAGCACGGTGGACTATATCAATTTCGTCGGTGATCAGTCTGGCCAGAGGCCGCTGGTATTCAGCACGACGGTCAACGACGAGGCGCGTGCGATCCTGCGCGGCGTCAAGGGTCTGTTCATGGACATGTTCGACCTTTTCATCAACGAGATGGAAAAGGAGCTGCAGGTACGCTCGACCCATGCCCAGGGCCGCGCCCATGGCATGTCCAACCAGCGCCAGTACAACGACCGCATGGAGGCGATCAGCTATGCGATGGAGCATGACGACGGCGCCTCGACCCGCGACCTCAGCCGGGCCGACCTGATCCTCATCGCGCCGTCGCGCTGCGGCAAGACACCGACCAGCATGTACCTGGCCCTGCAGTACGGCCTGTTCTCGACCAATTTCCCGCTGACCGAAGACGACCTGCAGGAGATGCGCCTGCCGGCGTCGCTCAAAGGCCTGGAATCGCGCTGTTTCGGCCTGACCTCGGACCCTGAGCGGCTGTCGCAGGTGCGTGCCGAGCGCCGACCCGGCTCGCGTTACGCCACGCTCGAACAATGCTCCTATGAGCTGCGCCAGGCCGAACAGCTGTACCGGCGCTTTGGCGTGCCCTACCTGAATTCGGCGACGATGTCGGTCGAGGAAATTGCCGCGACCGTCATGCAGCAGAAGCAGCTGCGCAAGCGCAGCGCATAGGAGAGAGGCGGGCAGGGCCGTCATGACGACGCAATCTGCACTGCCTAAGCTGAATGTTTGATTGACCGATTTTGAAGCCAGCAGGCACTGCCTGCCCTCAAGCCACGTTACTCACGAGCCAGCCATGTCAGGACCCCGCATCAGAGCCCCGCGTTTTCATGCCCTCAGCCGCCGTGATTTTCTGCGTCGCGCCGCGCTCGGTTCAGTGGCCTTGGGCAGCTTGCCGATGCTGCCCGCCTGCGGCTCCAGCGATGGCGCCGGTGGCCGCGGCCCGGATGGCGGTGATCTCGAGTTCCGCCACGGTGTCGCCAGCGGTGACCCGCTTGCCGACCGTGTGATGCTGTGGACGCGGGTGTCGGGTATGAATTCCGGCAGCGTCAGCGTGAGCTATTCGGTATGGTCCGATCCGGCGCTGAGCCAGCTCGTGACCAGCGGTTCCGCATCGACCGACGTCTCGCGTGACTACACCGTCAAGGTCGATGTCGGTGGCCTGCAGCCTGGCACGAGTTACTACTACCGGTTCGATGCCGGTTCGGCGCAGTCGCCCGTCGGCAGAACACGCACCGCGCCAGAGGGTGCGACCGGGCATCTGCGCATCGGCGTGGTCAGCTGCTCCAGCCTTGCACACGGCTATTTCAACGCCTATCGCAAGATCGCCGAGCGCAGCGACCTCGATGTCGTCCTGCACCTCGGCGACTACATCTACGAATACGGTACCGGCGGCTACGGTGACGCGCGCCCCTATGAGCCGAGCCACGAAATCCTGACACTGGAGGACTATCGCATCCGCCATGCGCAGTACAAGCAGGATCCGGACCTGCAGGAAGCGCATCGCCAGCATCCCTTTATCAACATCTGGGACGATCACGAGACTGCGGACAACTCCTGGAATGCCGGCGCCAACAACCACACCGAAGGCGCAGAAGGGGTGTGGGCGCAGCGCAAGGCCTGGGCAATCCAGGCGTACTACGAATGGCTGCCGATCCGTCAGGTCGACCCGGGCCAGCCGGAGCGCATCTACCGCAGTTTCCGTTACGGTGATCTCGCCGACCTCGTCATGCTCGACACGCGCCTGATCGGCCGCGATCTGCAGGCCTCGCTCATCGACGCGGCGTCCATCAACGACGAGGAACGTCATCTGCTTGGCGCGACCCAGCTCACCTGGCTCGGCGAACAGCTCGCGCAGACCGGTGCCACCTGGAAGCTGCTCGGCCAGCAGGTCATGTTCGGCCAGCTGCGGATTCCCAACCTGCCTGAGCTGTCGGTGTTGACCGGCATTCCGATCGAGCAGCTGCAGACGCTGCTGTCTTCGCTGCCGGTTGTCAGCACGGGCGGCCTGATCATCAATACCGACCAGTGGGACGGCTATCGCGCCGAGCGCGCCCGCGTCTACGCGCTGCTCGAATCGCTGAATGTCGAAAATCCGGTCGTGCTGACCGGCGATATCCATACGTCCTGGTCGATGGATCTTTCACCGGACCCTGGCAATCCGCTGGTCTACAACCCGCTGACCGGTGCCGGATCGCGCGGCGTGGAGTTCGTCTGCACCTCGGTCACGTCGCCGGGCCTGGATGCGCTCAATCCGCTGACGCCGGTGCTGCAGCTGCTCAATCCGCACATGAAGCACGTGAACCTCGAGCAGCAGGGCTATCTGCTGCTCGACATCCAGCCTGAGCGTCTGGTCGGCGAGCACTGGTACACCAGCATCGAGCAGGGCGACGACACCGAGACCTTCGGTGCGGCCTATCTGGTCGATGCAGGCACCCGCCATCTGGTCGCTGCGTCCGCCACCGAGCCGCGCACCGACATGCCAGCGCCCGCGCCGTAGGTACGCAAGCCGGGCCTCGACGGCCCGGCTATCCTATGCACTCGTGCAGCGTCCGACTGCACAAAGCATGGGACTCTCTGCGCAGTGACACCTTATTCACCCCGACTCAGTCTGTTGATCGATGCGCTGCGCCGCCTTCCCGGTGTCGGTCCGAAGTCCGCCCAGCGCATGGCGTTCCACCTGCTTGATCGTGAACGCGACGGCGCGCTGCTGTTGAGCAGGGCCATCGGCGAGGCGCTCGATGGTATCGGCCGTTGCGAGCACTGCCGGATGTTCTGCGAGGATGCACGCTGCGGCTATTGCACCGAGCAACGCGCCACGGCGGGCCAGCTGTGCATTGTCGAAGGTCCAGCGGATCTGATCGCGGTCGAGCACAACACTTCATACCGCGGACGCTACTTCGTGCTGATGGGGCGCTTGTCTCCGCTCGACGGCATCGGTCCGGAGGAGCTCGGCTTGCCTGCGCTCGCGAAGATGCTCGATGCAGGCTGGGTGCGCGAGATGATCATCGCGACCAACCCGACCGTCGAAGGTGAAGCGACCGCGTACTACCTCGCTGAAATGGCCAAGGCGCGCGAGATCCGCGTCACCCGCATCGCACACGGCGTGCCGATGGGCGGCGAGCTGGAATACGTGGATGCCGGCACCCTGGTGCAGGCGCTGTCGGGGCGAACGACGCTCTAGGCCAGCAGCAGGTCTACCCTGGCCGCACAGATGAAATCGTTCTCGGACAATCCGTCAACGGCATGCGTCCACCATTCAATGGTCGCGCTGTTGTAGCCGAAGCTGATGTCCGGATGGTGATCCTGCGTGTGGGCGATCCACGCAACGCCATTGACGAAGCCAGTGGTCTGCCAGTAGTTGTCGAACTTGAACGTCGCGCGCAACAGCTTGCCGTCCTTCGCGAGTTTCCAGCGGCTGTCCAGCTGGTTCCTGAGGCTGCTCGCCGCGGCGAGATCCAGAGGCGGGACGCCGCCTTCGCAGGGCACGCACTTTTTCTTGGCTAGATCGGACATGTTCTTCGGACAGGTGCTTGCGGCTGGGTACGTAGTTTAAGCGCTCAAGGCCTGATTGAGGTCGGCCTGCAGGTCATTCAAGTCCTCGATGCC
>CAZDPA010000198.1:0-7013 GCA_964507195.1 uncultured Salinisphaerales bacterium
CGCCGACGGCCCGATGCCGCAGACCCGCTTCGTCACCCAGAAGGCGTTCGCGATGGGCCTCAACCCGATCGTCGTCGTCAACAAGGTCGATCGCCCCGGCGCGCGTCCGGACTGGGTCGTCGATCAGGTGTTCGACCTGTTCGACAAGCTCGGCGCCAACGACACCCAGCTCGACTTCCCGATCGTGTTCGCCTCGGCGCTGCACGGCTACGCCGGCCTGACGCCGGACGTGCGCGAAGGCAACATGGACCCGCTGTTCCAGGCCATCGTCGACAAGGTGCCGGTGCCGGACGTCCACCCGGAACTGCCGTTCCAGATGCAGATCACGTCACTGGCCTATTCGAGCTATGTCGGCGTCATCGGCACCGGCCGCGTCAAGCGTGGCAAGGTCAGGACCAACATGCCGGTGTCGGTCGTCGACCGCGAAGGCAAGGTCCGCATGGGTCGCGTGCTGCAGGTACTCAGCTTCATGGGCCTCGACAAGGTCGAAGTCGCCGAAGCCGAAGCCGGTGACATCATCGCGATCACCGGCGTCGAGGACCTCGGCATCTCCGAGACGGTCTGCGACGCCAAGGTGCCGGAGCAGCTGCCGACCCTGCAGGTCGACGAGCCGACGATGAGCATGATCTTCGAGGTGAACAAGTCGCCGTTCGCGGGCAAGGAAGGCAAGTTCGTGACCTCGCGCCAGATCGGCGACCGCCTGCAGCGCGAGCTGAAGACCAACGTCGCGCTGCGCGTCGAGCCGATGAGCACCGGCGATCAGTTCCGCGTCTCCGGCCGCGGCCTGCTGCATCTGGGCATCCTGCTCGAGAACATGCGCCGCGAAGGCTATGAAATCGCCGTGTCGCGTCCGCAGGTCATTCTCAAGGAGATCGACGGCGAGATATGCGAGCCGTACGAAACCCTGGTCGCCGACGTCGAGGAAGCCAACCAGGGCGGCGTCATCCAGGGTCTTGCAGAGCGTGGCGGCAAGATGCAGAACATGGTGCCGGACGGCCGCGGTCGCGTGCGTCTCGAGTACATGATCCCGTCGCGCGGCCTGATCGGTTTCCAGACCCAGTTCATGACGATGACCTCGGGCACCGGCCTGATCTTCCACAACTTCGACCATTTCGGTCCGCGCTCGGAAGCGACCGGCATCGGCGAACGCCGCAACGGCGTGCTGATCTCCAATGAACAGGGCAAGGTGCTCGCCTACGCACTGTTCAACCTGCAGGATCGCGGCCGCATGATGGCCGAGCCCAGCGACGAGGTGTATGAAGGCCAGATCGTCGGCATCCATTCGCGCGACAACGATCTCGTCGTCAACGTCTTGAAGGGCAAGAAGCTGACCAACATGCGTGCGTCGGGTTCGGACGAGAACGTGATCCTCGTGCCGGCCGTGAAATTCGCGCTGGAGCCGGCGCTGGAGTTCATCAACAACGATGAACTCGTCGAGCTGACGCCGACCTCGATCCGCATCCGCAAGAAGTTCCTCAAGGAACACGAGCGCAAGCGGTCGGACCGCGACTGATCCACACGTCGTGCCCGCGCGAGCGGGCGTGAGATGCAAACCGCAGCCGCCGCCGAGGGAACTCGCCGGCGGCTGCGGCAGTCATGACGACCACGAATCGACATCGAGCACAGTGAGAGCCTGAGCATGAGCCTGTTTGAACCGCTGATCCTGCGCGGCGTGACGCTGAAGAACCGCATCGCGGTATCGCCGATGTGCCAGTACTCGGCCACCGACGGCAAGCCCAACACCTGGCATCTGGTGCATCTGGGCAGTCGCTCGATCGGCGGTGCGGGTCTGGTGATGGCCGAGGCCAGCGCGGTGTCTGCAGAGGGGCGCATCTCGCCGTCCGATACCGGCATCTGGAACGACGCCCATGTGCAGGGCTGGGGCCCGATCGTCGGCTTTCTGCATCACACCGGCACGATCGCCGGCATCCAGCTCGCGCATGCCGGGCGCAAGGCCAGCACCACCGAGCCCTGGAACGGCAACCATGCGCTCGATCCGGACAAGCGCGGCTGGCGCCCGGTGATCGCACCATCGGCGATCGAGTTCAGCGACAGGAGTCCGCTGCCCAAGGCAATGGACCGCGCGGCGATCGACAAGCTCGTCGACGACTTCGCCGCGGCCGCAAAGCGGGCGCTCGCCGCCGGCTTCAAGGTCATCGAGCTGCACTCGGCGCATGGCTATCTGCTGCATTCCTTCCTGTCGCCGATCTCGAATCAGCGCACCGACGACTACGGCGGCAGCTTCGACAACCGCATCCGCCTGCTGCGCCGCGTGATCGCCGCGGTGCGCAAGGTCTGGCCGGAGAATCTGCCGCTGTTCGTGCGCATCTCCGCAACCGACTGGGCCGAACCCGGCGTCACCGCCTGGGATCTCGAACAGTCCTGCGCGCTGGTCGAAGCGATCAAGGGCGACGGTGTCGACCTGATCGACGTTTCTTCCGGCGGCTCGCTGCCCAAAGCCCAGATCCCGATCGGCCCCGGGTTCCAGACGCCGTTCGCGGCGACGATCCGCCAGCGCACCGGCGTGCCGACTTCCGCGGTCGGACTGATCACTTCCCCCGAGCAGGCCGATCACATCGTCCGCAGCGGCCAGGCGGATGTCGTCATGCTGGCGCGCGAGATGCTGCGCGATCCGTACTGGCCGCGGCATGCGGCGGAAACCCTGAAGGTCAAGATCGACGCGCCGGTGCAGTACGCCCGGGCCTGGTAGCCGCGTTTTTGCTCCGGGCGGGTGATTTTCCTACACGCGGCCGCGCGATCTTCCTAATCAGCCTCCGCGGCTCGCGGCCGAAACAGGGATATGAACACGACCTGCCTTCCCGCCCTGGCCTCGCATGCCCGTTTCAGCGAGTGGATCGAAACCAATGAGCAGCTGCTCGCCAGCTATCTGCTGCTGCAGACGCACAGCGGCGAGCTGTCTGGAGTATTCCTGAGCCGCGACGGCAACGGCCAGTTCCTGATCCGGCTGTGCCAGGGCCAGGACGACTCCTTCATGCGCTGGCAGGACCAGCGCCGCTGCCGCTCGCATTTCGGTCGCAGCTACGCCGAGGCATTGGTGCAGGCCTGGCTGACGCGTCTGGAGACCCAGCACTGGCGGCTGGAATGGAGCGCGCAGCATGCCGAAGCGGCCGCGCCGACCTTGCCCGAGCCGGGACCGGCGATGGCCAGGAGCGCATCGTCGCCGCAGTACGCACGCGCCTGGTAAATCCGCGCCTGCATCTCGGTACACTGCCGGCAGACATGGATGAACCCAATCTCCAGCAGCGCCGCATCGCGATACCGGAAACACGCGAGCTCGACGTATTCGCGGCCCTGCTCGAACGCCGCGGCGCCGAGGTGCTGCGCTGCCCGCTCGTCGCGATCCTCGATGCACCCGATCCGCAGCCGGTGCTGGCCTGGGTCCGTGCGTTCAATGCCGGCAGCTGCGATGACCTGATCCTGCTGACCGGCGAAGGCCTGCGCCGGATCGTCGCCTGCATCGACCGCCATGAGCCGGACTTGCGCGCCGGCTTCATCGGACGCCTGGCGCAAGTCCGCACGATCGTGCGCGGACCCAAGCCCGGACGCGCGCTGCGCGAGCTCGGACTCAAGCCGGCGCTCGTTGCGGTGGAACCGACCACTTCCGGTGTCATTGCGACGCTGCAGGCACTCGACCTGCACGATCGGCGGGTCGGCGTGCAGCTGTACGGCCAGGTGCAGAACGAGCCGCTGCAGGCCGCACTGCGCAGCGCCGGCGCAAGCCTGAACATCGTCGCGCCGTATATCTACGCGGATGCCGCCGATACCGCGCGCGTCATCGAGCTGATCGATCAGCTCGCGTCCGGCGCCTTGCATGCGATTGCATTCACCAGCATGGCGCAGGTCGATCGCCTGTTCCGCGTTGCCCGCGGCGCCGCGCGCGAAGCCGATCTGCAGCAGGGCCTGGCGCGCTGCGTGGTCGCTGCGGTTGGCCCTGTCGTCGCCGACGCGCTCGCCGCACACGGCGTCGCGGTGCAGGCGATGCCTGCGGGCGACTACTTCATGAAGCCGCTGATGCGTGCGCTCGGCGAAGCTTTGCGCGCTACCTGAAACGAAGAAGGCGGCCTGGTGAGGCCGCCTTCGCGATCTGCAGCGTGCGACCTCAGCTGCGTTTCTTCCGCATGCGCAGGTTCAGCAGCTCGACGGCGACCGAGAAGCCCATCGCAAAGTAGACGTAGGCCTTGGGCACGTGGAAGCCCATGCCTTCGCCGACCAGGACCATGCCGATCAGGATCAGGAACGACAGCGCGAGGATCTTGATCGTCGGATGGTCTTCGACGAACTGACCGACCGGGCCGGCGAAAAACATCATCACGCCGATGGCAATCATGATTGCGGCAACCATGACGGGTACGCGGTCGGTCATGCCGATGGCAGTGATCACCGAGTCCAGCGAGAACACGATATCCAGAATCATGATCTGGACGATCACACTGGCGAAGCCGACCGCCACCGTCTTGCCGATCACGTCTTCCGGGCCGTGGCCGCCATCGGTGCTTTCGACCTGTTCGTGAATTTCCAGCGAGGCTTTGCCGAGCAGAAACAGACCGCCACCAAACAGAATGATGTCGCGGCCGGAAACCCCCTGGCCGAACACATGGAACAGCGGCGCGACCAGCTTGGCCATCCAGGCCAGCGACAGGAGCAGCGCAACACGGGTCAGGCAGGCGCCGGCCAGGCCGATCGTTCGGGCCTTGGCGCGCTGATGTTCGGGCAGCTTGTTGGCCATGATCGACAGGAAAATGATGTTGTCGATGCCCAGCACGATTTCCAGCGCGGCGAGCGTGAAAAGGGCAATCCAGAGTTCGGGTTCAAGCAGGGCGTTCACTGCGATGCTCACAAGCAATTAGGGGCGAGCATTCTAGTCGATCACCGTTTACGCCTGCCGGGCCCCAAAAAACAACGACCATGAAAAACGCCGCCCACAGGGGCGGCGTGCGCAGGTCTCCGAACCGCTGCCTACAAGGTCTTCAGATACTCGATCAGTGCCTTGCGCTCCTGCTCGGTCAGGGCATCGGTGAACGTGTGGCCGCCGTTGCCGTTGCCCAGCGTGCGGGTGTCATAGACGAGGCGCTTGTCGACCGCGCCAGGCACCGGGTCCGGGATGTTGACAAGGCCAGTCCAGCTCACCGCGCCATTGAGGAAGTTCTGCAGCATCTGCGTCAGCGACGGGCCCTGGTCGTTGACCGGGTTGCAGTTGCTGAGCGGGCTGCCGGGGATGTCCGAGCAGCTCAGCACGTCGTGCTTCCAGCCGATGTTGACGCTGTCGTAGGCCTCGCCGAAGCGCTGGTCGAAGCCCTTGATGCCGTCCTTCTCCTGCAGCTGACGCCGCCAGATCGGTGCGCGCTTGCTGGAGTCGAGCACCTGCTCCAGCGTCGGCACCGAACCGTTGTGGAAGTACGGCGACGTCGCCCAGGTGCCGTACAACGGCGGGGCCTGATAACCGATCACTTCTTTCTGCCAGCCGCATACGCCCTCTGCGCGCAAGGCCAGAGGGAAGTTGTCGTCGAGCAGTTCGGTGATCGGATCTTTCTCACCCGGCGCGACATAGTTCTTGCCGCCCTCGGTGTAGCCCCAGTACGTCGTATCCCAACGCTCGCGCAGCGTCGGCGTCAGCATGTCGGAACGCGCGGTATCGGTGCCGATCACATCGAGCGGCGAGATGTGCCCGGCCACGCCTTCGAGTGCCGGCGTCTCCAGATAGCGCGTGTCGTTGACGTAGTGCGGCGAGTACGCGCCGTGACAGCTCGCGCAGGAGCCGTTGCCGCCCAGCGGCTTCGGCGCATCGGCATTGTCTTCCTCGGCCCACAGATCCTTGGTGTGGAACAGGATCGCGCCCTGTTCGGCCAGCGCGGCATCGATCGGCAGCGGATACACCGGCGACTGCAGCGACAGGAAGAATGCCTCGAGATCCTGGTCGTACTGCTCGATGCGATTGCGGTAGAGATCGCCGTTGAGCGTCAGCAGCTGCTGGGTTTCACCGGGGCCCGCCGCCATGATGATGCGCGTCGAATCGTTGGATACACCAGCATCGAAGAACTTGCGTGGACGCGAGCCCATGTTCCACCACGGCGGCGTGTCCTGCGTGTGCGCCAGCGGATGCGCAACATCGATCAGGCCGGTTGCGCCGATGATGGTCTTGGTCGGCAGCGGATTCACGCCGAGCGTATCGAGATCGAGGATCGTGATCAGGAATTCAAAGGCGCCCACCGCGTTGTTCTGGCCGCGCTGCTTGATGCCGATGTTGAACAGCGAGTCGATGCTGATCGGCGGCAACAGGCTGGTCAGCGGCGTGCCGGCAAACGGCGAGCTGTCCTGACCCGAGATCACCACGTCGTAGTTGTTGTTGCCCAGCCCCAGGTTCTTCACACCGAGCAGGTTCTCGCCCAGCGCCGGATCGCCGATCTGACCGCCATGGCACTGGAAGCAGGCCGCGGTGCCGATCTCGCCGGTCCATTGGCCGTTCTCATCCTTGAGCTGGCGCAGGCCCAGCGGCAGATTGCCGGAGCCGCCGTTGGTGGTCTTGGGATCTTCGCCCGGCAGCGGATACGGGTTGGGAAACGGCGAGTGATTGAGGCCGTAGCGCAGCGTGTACAGCTCATCGAAATTGTCCGGCCGACCCGGCATCGCCCACTTCGACCACGTCTCGTTGTACTCGGCGGCGGTGGTTGATGGCGCCGGCAGTTCATCCATCAGGAAGGCCAGGCCTCGGTCACGCCGCGCACGGAACTCGCCGCAGGTTTTTGCCTGCTGCTCCTGCTCCGGCAGATTGACGTGGCAGTCCTGCCACCAGGCGTTGTAATACACCGCACGATCGCTGGCGACGAGCCCTGGCTGGATCAGCGAGCGCGGATCCTGCGGCAGCGCCGCGGCGTCGTCCTTGCCTTCGCAGTAGCTCTCCCAGACGTGCTTCGCATGCTTGCTGCCGAGCAGCGGCTGCTCCTGCACGGTGGGACCGCTACCGGCGCCGCTCAGACAGTTGGTCGGATTCTCGA
>CAZDPA010000199.1:0-1479 GCA_964507195.1 uncultured Salinisphaerales bacterium
AACTCGTCGTGATCAATACCATCTGCGCCGCCGTCGATCTGTGCGCCGAGTTCTTCGGCAAAGATGCGATAGCGCAGCTTCTGTGTTGCGAGAATCTGTTCCGGCGTCGTCGCAAAGCGCACTTCGAGGCGCGGACGCTGCTGCGGCAGATCACCATCGATGCGTGTGGACATGCGTAGCTCCTGTTCGGATGCTGCGCACTCTATGACTCGGCTGTAAACGAATGATGACGCCGGCGTTGTGGATTTATGACAACGCGCGACGACGCGAAGCAGCGACTACTGGCGCCACTGCGGATCGGCGCTGTCATCGGTCCAGACACGCAGATGCAGCGAAGCGAGCGCATCCGGATCGGACAGTGCGCGGTTGCGGTTGATCTCGCTGACCTGTTCCGGCGTGCCCTTGATCCAGCTGTCGAACAGCTCGACGCGCTCCTGCCTTTGTGCATCGGTATGGCGACGCAGGCGACCGGCCTGCAGGGTCATCAGTGCATTGATCATCGGATCGACAACGGCGGCCTTGAAATCCGCCGGACGTTGCGCGCGTCGCATGCCGGCTCGCAGCCAGCGCAATTCGCGCGGCGGGATCGCCTCCTCGGGAATCAGGAACAGCCGCGCTGCGCGCGTGGCGCGACCGAAGTTGACGCGCGAGCTCCACACCGACAGCGGCACGGCGACGACGAGACTTCCGGCGACCGGCAACAGCCAGGGCAGGAAACTCGGGTTGAGCCAGTACACCGCGGCTAGCCAGGCGAGGCCGAGCACGCTGCCGCCCCCGTGGCGCAGGAGCGCCTGACCCCACGGCGTCTGCGCGTCATCGCGTGGTGGCGATTTCCATTTGATCGAGATGCCGGCCAGCGCCGAAGCCACGTAGCGTGCGTGGAACAGCATGCGGATCGGCGCGAGCGCGGCGGAGAACAGGCTTTCGACGATGACGCCGAGAATCAGACGGCCGGTGCCGCCGAAACCGCGCCATTCGCGCGGACTGCAGACCAGCAGCAGCAACGAAAGAATCTTCGGCAGGAACAGCAGCAGCATCGTGCCGCCAAACAGGCGCATCGCCCACTCGGGATGCCAGCGCGGCCAGTTCGGGAACAGCTGATACGGCTCGGTGAAGTACTGCGGCTCGGACAGCACGAATACCGCGAGCAGCGCGGTCGACAGTAAAAGGAACAGGAACCACAGCGGTGCCGACAGGTACGCCATCACGCCGGTCATGAATACCGCGCGATGCGCCGGGTGCAGGCCCTGGGTGAAGAACAGGCGGAAGTTCTGCAGGTTGCCCTGGCACCAGCGCTGGTCGCGCTGGAGCTCGTCGAGCAGGGTCGGCGGCATTTCCTCGTAGGAGCCGGCTAGGTCGTAGGCAATCCAAACGCCCCAGCCGGCGCGGCGCATCAGCGCGGCTTCGACGAAATCATGGCTCATGATTTCGCCGGACAGTGCGCCACGTCCGGACAGACGCCCGAGGGCGCAGTGCTGC
>CAZDPA010000199.1:1489-6715 GCA_964507195.1 uncultured Salinisphaerales bacterium
GATCGCGTTGTGTCCCCAGTAGTGGGATTCGCCGAGCTGCCAGAAATGCAGGCCGGCGGTGAACAGCGGGCCGTACACACGCGTTGCGAATTGCTGGATGCGCGCATACAGGGTTTCCCGCCCCGAGGCACGCGGCGCGGTCTGGATGATGCCGGCAGTCTGGTTGGCTTCCATCAGCTGCACGAGGCGCTTCAGGCATTCGCCGGACATCACGCTGTCGGCGTCGAGGATCACCATGTACTTGAAGCGGCTGCCCCAGCGTCTGCACCAGTCGGCGATGTTGCCGGACTTGCGCTTGATGCGATGCGTGCGACGCCGATAGAAGATGTGCGCGAAGCCATCGACTTCGCGGCACAGCTGCAGCCAGGCTTGCACTTCGGCGGCACGGGTGTCGGCCTGATAGGTGTCGCTGAGGATGAACAGCTCGAACTGGTCGCGCAGTCCGGTGCGGCAGATCGAATCCCAGGTCGCACGCACTCCGGCAAACACGCGGACCACGTCCTCGTTGCAGATCGGAACGAGAATCGCCGTCTTGGTCGTCGGTGCGATGGGGGCATCGTCAGGCGCGCTGGCTGAGATCGAGAAACGGTCCTTGCGCCGCAACAGCGTGTAGAAACCCATCAGCGCGGTCCAGAAGCCGGCCGAGATCCACGCGAACAGCACGGCGTAGATCGTCAGGATCACCCATTCGAGATAATGCTGGCCTCGATAGGGCAGCACGGCCGTCATGAAGTAGGTTGCGACGATGGTCTGCGCGAGGATCAGCGTCACCAGCAGTGCCCGGCGCCAGCGCGCGTTGATGCGCCACGGCCGGCGTGCGGCCTTGAGCGGTACCGGCACCGCTCCGATGTCACGCGGCTGCATGCGACCGCGCCGACCCAGCGTCAGCGTCTTGAGCCATGCCCACAGGCGCTTGAGCGGATTGTTGTTCCAGGGATGCGGGCTCATCGACGCGCGCGCCAGCGGCGGCATCGTCACCAGCTGCAGTTCGCCCTGAACGCTCTCGACGATGCGTCCGGCGAGTTCGCGATCGCCCTTGCGTGGCGATTGCTGCAAGGCGTAGCGCAGGCGTGCCAGCGCCGAACGGCGGACCGTGGCTGCGGCGTTCGGGCTGGGCTCGTGTCCGCTCAGCGTGGTGTGCAGCGCCGCGAAGCGGGCCGGTTTCGGATCCTTCGCCCCGGCGGCGATGACGCCATCGAGCGCTGCGCGCATTGCGCTGTCGATGGGCATCGCATCGACATAGCCGTGCAGCACCGTGTTGCGAAGCGCCGGGCCTGAATCACCTGCCGTCATGCCGAAGTCCTATCGCCCCGCGTTTGCGGGCAGGGCATAGGCCCAGGTTTCGGAAATCGTGCGGTTGCCGTCGCGCAGCATCGCACGCATTTCCAGCACCTTGGACTCATCGCCGCGGCGCACGCGCAGGTTCAGCCGCCAGCCGCCGTTGGCTTCGTTGCGCACCAGCTGGCGCTCAAGCAGCTCACCGGTGTCACTGACCCAGACGCCGGCCACCAGCTGGGCATCCGGTGGCAGCTTGTCCAGCTCGCCGCCGGCAAAATCGATCTGGTAGCGCAGCGTGTCCTCGGCGGGCTTGAAACCGTGGCCGCGACGCGTCTGCACCACGCGGGCCAGCGGCGGCATCGTTTCCGGGCTCATCTGCCAGTACAGCGTGTAGGACAGATCGAGCTGATCGCCGGCGCGCGGTGCGCGCTCCGGGACCCAGTAGGCGACGATGTTGTCGTTGGTCTCGTCGGGCGTCGGGATCGTCACCAGCTCGACACGGCCCTTGCCCCAGTTACCCTGCGGCTCGATCCATGCGCTGGGGCGCAGATCGTAGCGGGTGTCGAGGTCTTCGTAGTGGGCGAAGTTGCGATCGCGCTGCATCAGGCCGAAGCCGCGCGGATTGTTCTGGCCGAACGAGGTGATGAACAGACGCCGCGGATTCACCAGCGGACGCCAGATCCATTCGTCGTCGGAATGCACCATCAGGCCTTCGGAGTCATGCACTTCCGGGCGGTAGTCTTCGCGCGGGCTCGGCTGGTTCTCGCCGAACAGGAACATGCTGGTCAGCGGCGCAACGCCGAGCTTGTTGACGTCGCCGCGGAAGTACAGCCGCGAGGTCACTGCAACCGAAGTGGCGTCGCCGGGCTTGAGGATGAAGCGATAGGCGCCGGTCAGGCGCGGCGAATCGAGCAGGGCGTAGATGGTCAGCTCGTGATCGCTGGCGCGTGGCCACTTGATCCAGAACTCGGTGAACTGCGGAAATTCCTCGCCGGACAGCTCGCCGGTGTCGACTGCAAGGCCACGTGCCGACATGCCGTAGCGCTGGCCCTTGCCGAGGCCGCGCAGGTAGGTCGCGCCCTGGAACACCAGGACTTCGTCCTTGTAGTCCTCGCGATTGATCGGGTAGTGCACGCGAAAGCCGGAGAAGCCCAGCTCATTGAGCGTCGAAGTATTCAGCCCGGTATTGCCGTAGCTGAAGTTCGACGGATTGAACGCGATCGGGCGTACGCCGTCGCTGCCGATCAGGTTGATCTTGACGTTCTGGTTGAAGTACATGCCGCGCGGCATGAACTGCAGTTCGAACGGCAGACTGGAGTTGTGCCACAGCGCGCGGTCCGGACGGAAGCGGATCTTGCGGTAGTCGTCGTAGCTCAGCTTGGCCAGTTCCGACGGCAGCTTGGTGTCGGGGGCCTTGTAGGTCTCACCAGCGAGCGCCTTGGCTTTCCTGGCGACCTGGTTGAAATCGAATGCAGCGGATGCGGAGGCCGGCAGCAGCAGCGCCGTGGCGAGGACAATCCTGGCGCAAAGAGAGGGGGACACTGAGGCGGGCACTGAGGCAGGCATCGGCTGGGCAGCGGGCAAAGTGTTATTGAGGTGGCAATCTGAGGTTTTAACATGGCGCCGCAGCGTGCGAGGCTGCGCGTCCTATTTTGAAGCACGGATTTGCCACCTCAATAACCACAGAGCGCGGTATTGTTATTGATTCGGCCACATCACCGCTTTTGGCACCGACGTAGCTGAGGCGACCGGCAAAGTTCATTTGCTCAAAGTTCATGTGGCCGAATCAATAATTCTGTCGGTTACGGATGAGCTTGGCCTGAACATCGCCCGGTCAGTCCGGCCACCCGGCTCCGGGGTGGCGGTTTACTGACCTGCTGCGGCTGTGGCGTGGGTCCGAATCCGGAATACGAAGTATGGCGCGTTTGCGGACACTTCGGAGGGTGGTTTGCCGATGACATGCTGCAGGCTGGAGCAGCTGACATAGAGCCAGCCATCTGGGCCGAAGCTGAAGCCGTCCGGCCAGCGCAGGCGCTCGCTCTGGATCAGGGTTTCGAGGCTGCGGTCACTGCGCAGGGTGACGATGGCTGAATGCTCGGGATCGGAGATGTAGATCGTGTCGGCGTCGTCGATGGTCAGACCGTCCGAGACGGTCTTGGCGACGACCGTTTCGACGCGGCCGGCGAGTGTCGCGGCGTCCATCTGCCCGTCGCGCAGGTCGGCGCTGCGGATGCGGTACAGGTTGAGATCGGTCACCGCAGCGAAGTACAGCCATTCGCCGCGACGGTCGAGAGCGATCGAATCGACGCCGGGGCGGATCGCGACGAGGCCGAAGGCCTCCATCTTGCGGCCCTGGACCACCGGGACGAAGCGATCCGCCTGCACCGCCGGATGGCCCTCCAGCAGGCGCCGGGCGCTGCGTTGCTGCACGTCGTAGACGATGAGGGCCGGGGTCAAGGCGAAGAAGCTGGCCTCGGCGATATAGATCGTGTTGCCGTCGGGCGACACCTGGAAGTCGTTGAGGTGCGAGCCGAGCCCCGCGATCTCACGCGGAAACTCGAACTCATGCAGCAGAGCGCCGCTGTCGACATCAAACGCCAGCAGGCGGCCCGGATGCAGGCCGTGCTGGCCGTTGTCCAGCGTCCACAGGCGGTTCTGGCGGTCGATGCGCAGCGACAGCACGTCGCGGAACCGGCGCGGCTCATCGGCGCTGGTCTGGTAGGCAAGGTTCGGCCAAGGCTGCATCTCGCCGTTGACCAGTTCGACGATCTTCCACTCCGGGCGGGCCTCCGGGTGCAGCGAGACGAAGACCCGGCCGCTGCTCGAAACCGCGATGTTGCCGGGCGGGGTCGGCAGTTCGGCGACGGTTTCGAGGGCGGTTTCCGGCAGACGCGCGGGACCGGGCAGGCGATCCGGAAAGGCGCCACCGCCGCCATAACGCCACTTGAGGCCGCCCGCGCAGAGGGCGCCGGCGATGAGCAGAAACACCAGGACCTTGATCAGCACACGCATCGGCTGCTCCTCCTCGATGGCGGGTTAGTCGACTTCCGGTGCGGTTTCGCTGACGCCGCGCCGCGCCGCCAAGCCATAGCGCTCGTAGATCGACTGCATCTCATTGACGAGCAGGCAATACAGGTCCGCGGTTTTTTCGGCGTCGTAGATCGCCGAGTGAGCCGCTTCAGCGTCGTAGCCCAGTCCGGTGGTCTGAAGTGCGCGGGCAAGTACGGTCTGGCCCAGCGCGGCACCACCCAGTGTCGCTGTATCGAACACGCTGAACGGGTGAAACGGACAGCGCTTGATCGCGGTGCGTACGACAGCCGCATTGATGAAGCCGAGATCGAAGTGCGCGTTGTGGCCGACCAGCACCGCGCGCGTGCAGGCGTTCTCAGACACTGCCTTGCGGATCGGCCGGAAGATATGGTCCAGCGCATCGCGCTCGTTCATCGCGAGGCGCAACGGATTGTCGATGCGGATGCCGTTGACCTCCAGCGCCGCCTTTTCGATATTTGCGCCGGCAAACGGTTCGACATGGGCGAACACCGTGTTGCGCCGTTCCAGCCGGCCGTGCTCGTCGACGCCGAGGATCACCGCGGCGACTTCAAGCAGGGCGTCGGTCTGGGCATTGAAGCCGCCGGTCTCGACATCCACCACCACCGGCAGGAAGCCGCGGAAGCGCTGACCGATCTTGGTCTTGGGGACAGTGGATTCCATGAACGTCGGTCGTTTGGGGGCGGTTCAGGATACCGGAAACCGGCCGCGGCACCGGCCAGCCGAACATAAAACCGGAGACCATCGGCGCGCGGCACTCTATAATCCGCGACCCCATTTTGGTTCGGGTTCCACAGAGTTTTTCATGAGCAAACCCAAGAAAGTTGCGCTGGCCTATTCCGGCGGCCTGGATACCTCCGTCATCCTGAAGTGGCTGCAGGACACCTATGGCTGCGAAGT
>CAZDPA010000199.1:6725-6956 GCA_964507195.1 uncultured Salinisphaerales bacterium
CCGCCGATATCGGCCAGGGCGAGGAGCTGGACCATGTCCGCCCCAAGGCCAAGCAGCTCGGCGTCAAGGAAATCTTCATTGACGACCTGCGCGAGGAGTTCGTCCGCGATTTCGTGTTTCCGATGTTCCGCGCCAACGCGGTCTACGAAGGCGAGTACCTGCTCGGCACGTCGATTGCGCGTCCGCTGATCGCCAAGCGCCTGATGGAGATCGCCGCGAAGACCGGCTGCG
>CAZDPA010000200.1:0-6922 GCA_964507195.1 uncultured Salinisphaerales bacterium
GCGATGCTCGAGGTTACCGCCGAGTTGCCGATGTTGGCATTGATCTTCACGCGGAAATTGCGGCCGATGATCATCGGCTCAAGCTCCGAGTGGTTGATGTTGGCCGGAATGATTGCGCGACCTTCGGCGACCTCGACGCGCACGAACTCGGCGGTGATCTCGGCCGGCAAGCGCGCACCGAAAGCCTGGCCGCGGTGCATGCGGCGCAGATAGCCTGCCTTCTCGTACTCGGCGCGCAACTCCTGCAGCCGCGCGTTCTCGCGGATCGCGATGTATTCCATCTCCGGCGTGACGATGCCGCGCCGCGCGTAGTGCATCTGGCTGACGTTGGCACCGGCCCTGGCCTTGCGCGGCGCGCGGATGTGTTCGAAGCGCAGCGCGCGCGTCGTGTCATCCGCGGCACGGATGCGGCCGAAGATCGAACTTGGCCCCTTGAGCTGCTCGGTGTCGCCGCGCTCGGCGATCCACCCGGCACGCACCGGTGCCAGGCCGGCGACCAGATCGATCTGCACGTCCGGATCGGTGTACGGACCGGAAGTGTCGTAGACCGTGACCGGTGCGTTGGGCTCCAGTCCATCGGCCGAGCGCGTCGCGGTCAGCGAAATCTCGCGCATCGGCACGCGCACGCCCTGCGGGCCTTCGACGTAGATCTTGCGACTGCCGGGAAAAGGCCGACGCACATCCGCCGAAAGTTCTTCGGCCCTGGAAAAAATCGTATCGGCAACTGCGCTCATGTCGAAATCTCAGCAGGCAGCGAGAGAGCGCTCATGCAAAGGACGGATTCCGGCCTCTGCAAGCCTTCCCTCGCCGCGGTGGCGGCCAGGTTCCAAGGGTTTGATCTCAGCCCGCAGCATCAAGGGCACCCCCGGCTTGTGGGCTTAGTGTACCCGCGTACGGCGCCACTGGCTTTGGCGTGCATTCACAGTGCATCGCTGGTCAAGTTTCAGGCAGTATCGCGACGCCGGTCCCGATTGCGGCGATCGCCAACCACTCTCCAGGAACCCCGCACCGATGACCGCAGGCCTGCTCACTTCCGCGTTTCTGCCCCTCGCCCTGGGCTTCATCATGTTCGGCTTGGGTCTGACGCTGCGCATCGCCGACTTCACGCGTGTCCTGCTCTATCCGCGCGCCGTGCTGATCGGCCTGGGTTGCCAGGTCCTGCTGCTGCCGCTGGTTTGCGTCGGTGTGGCCCACGCGTTCGGGCTGGAGCCAGCACTCGCGGTCGGCCTGATGCTGCTTGCCGCCTCGCCGGGCGGCGTGACCGCCAATCTCTACAGCCACCTGTCGAACGGCGATGTGGCGCTGAACATCACGCTGACGGCGATCAACTCGGTGCTGGCCATCATCTCGCTGCCGATCATCGTCAATCTGTCGATGGTGCACTTCATGGGCGAAGGTCAAGTCATTCCCCTGCAGTTCAGCAAGGTTCTCCAGCTGTTCACGATCGTGCTTGGTCCGGTCGCCGTCGGCATGCTGCTCAATGCCAAGGCCCAAGCGCTGACTCTGCGTCTGCTCAAGCCGGTGAAGTGGCTGTCGATCATTTTCCTTGTTGCAATCGTCGGCCTGGTCTTCAGCAAGGACAGCAAGAACATCGGTGCCTATTTCGCGATCGTCGGCGCAGCCTGTCTGGTCTTCAATCTGGCCAGCCTCGGTGTCGGCTACTGGGTACCGCGCCTGCTCAAGCTCGACGAGCGTCAGTCGATCGCGATCGGCATGGAGATCGGCATCCACAACGGTACACTGGCGATCGCAATTGCCCTGTCGCCGATGATGCTGAACAACCCGATGATGGCAATCCCCGCCGCGATCTACAGTCTCTTCATGTTCTTCACCGCGGCGCTGTTCGGCTGGTGGGTCAGCCGGCGCGTACGCCCGGTCGCCACCGGATAAGCACCATGCTCAGCAAGCGTCTGCTCGCAACCGCCGTCGTCAGCTTTGCCTGCGCGAGCTGCGCGACGCTGAACGAATCCGAGTGCCGCACCGGCAACTGGCGCCAGATCGGCTACACCGACGGACTCAAGGGTTACGCCAAGCCACGCTTGGTCGAGCATCAGGAAGCCTGCGCCGAGTACACCATCACAGCGGACACGACCGCCTGGAAACTCGGCTACGCCGAGGGACTGGTGCAATACTGCACCGTACCCAACGGCTACATTGTCGGCCGCGATGGCCAGAGCTATGCGGATGTGTGTCCGCCCGATCTGGATGCGGGATTCCGACCAGCCTACAAGGACGGCGAGCGCATCGCCGCGCTGCTGAATCAGCTCAACGAGATCAACTCGGAAATAAGCGGCATCACGACCCGGCTGGACGACGATGAGCGCAGAGCTGACGCGTATCTGGACGCAGTGCGTTCCGGCCATAAACCGGACAAGCGCCCCGACCTGATGAGCCGCGAAGAACGGCGGCGCCTGAAGCACGACTCCGCGCGGCTTGATTCGGAATACGCACGCAACGTGGCAGAGCTCGAACGCAAGGATGCCGACTACAGCGCGAAGTACGGCGTCAGTCCGCTGGAGCCTGTACAGCGCGACTATTGAGCTTGCGCTGCACGAAATACAGCGCAGCGTATATGCGCGGCTCGATCATGAGTCCGCTCCGCGTCCGCTCATCCAGCCAGGCATCGATCTGCGCCAGCGGCACACGATGCACGGTGATGTCTTCCCCAGCCACACCGCCGCCGTCATGGATGCGCTGCAATTGGCTGACGCGGATCAGGTAGAGCAATTCACTGGTCAGGCCCGCAGCGACCGGACCGACCAGCAAGGTCTCGGCATGCGCGCCGCGATAGCCGGTTTCTTCTTCCAGTTCGCGCACGGCGCTGTGTTCCGCTGATTCGTTCCGGAACTCGGCTTCATCGCCGATGATGCCGGCCGGCAATTCGATGGTGCGGCACTGCAGCGGAATGCGGTACTGCTCGACGAGCAGCAACTCATCATCATCGGTGACCGCCAGCACGAATGCCGCGGCACGGCTGTTGACCCGTTCGACATATTCCCAATGGCCCTTGCGCAGCAAGCGCAGGAACTGGCCGCCGTGCAACTCACGGACTTCGTCGCTCACGGCTGGCGCGTCCACAGCTCATGCGCGATCCTGGCGGTCTTGCCCTGGGTCAGCAACGGCAACGCGGCGGCAAGAAGGCCCGGTGCAGCCTGGGTGAATGCATACGGCGGATTGATGACCAGCAGGCCGCAGGCGTGCATCTGGCCTTCGCTGGGCGCGCCGGTGTCGATCTGCAGATCCATTGCCTCCTGCGTCAGCGCCGCGCGCATGCGGCGCAGCCAGCGGTCAGTCTGGTAACGCTGCTTGTGCGGATACCAGATCGCATAGGTGCCGTTGCTGAAGCGCCTGAGTGCCGACAGGACGAAGTCAGACACCGCCTCGAACTCATCGGGCCGCTCGAACGGCGGATCGACCAGCACCAAGCCGCGCTTTTCGCGCGGCGGCAGCAGCGACGCGGCCTCGTAACCGTCACGCTGATGGATCGCAACGCGCGCATCGTTGTTGGTTGTTGCGCGCAGTTCCGCGGCAATGGCCGGGACTTTCTCGCAGACGATCAGGCGGTCCTGCTCGCGCGCCAGATTCAGCGCGAACAGCGGTGAACCTGGGTAATGGCGCAGCGTCTCGTCCGGATTGTTGCGTGCAATCAACTCCAGGTAGCGTTCCAGCGCTACCGGGCGGGCCGCCCACAGGCGGGCAATGCCCTGTTGGGCCTCGCCGGTGCGCTGGGCGGCGCTGTCGCTGAGATCGTAGTCGCCGGCCCCACCGTGAGTTTCGAGATAGCACCACGCCGCCGGCTTGGCGTTGAGCGCGTCGAGCAGGCTGACCAGCAGGATGTGTTTGAAGACGTCGGCAAAATTGCCGGCGTGATAGCGATGTTGGTAGTGCACCGCGACATTATCCGCTTTGGCGGACCCAAAAAAAGACCGCAATCAGTGCATGCCTGTTACGGGATGCACCTCTGCGGTCGAATACTGTCCGGCCTAAGGGAGGGAAAGCGACCGGACTGCCGTATTTTTACACCACCGCCACGCATTTTTCGAGGTGGTTACGCGGTAGCAATTCCCGATCCTGATGTCGATTCACAAAAACCCACCAGAAACAGAGCCGGTACGGGCGCCGGAGCAAGAAATGCGCCCGAGGTGGAGATTCTGGATTACCGTCCTTGCTACTCCTGGCGCGCAAGCTGTGGGCAATTTGTCGCCAACCATCACCGCTTCCTCGCTACGCTGCATGGCCCGGACGCAGCTCGCCCGAGGAAACTGGACCTGTGCCAGATTACGGGTCTGGGGTCGAACACGGTCCGGCCCCAGGAAGAAAGGGGACCGGACGGCGACTTGTGCGCCAATCGCTGCAGATTCCCGAGACCGGCGGCTGTTTCGGCCAGCCGCCGGCCCCGTGCGCCTACCGTCAGTGCGACTGCGCCTGGCCGGCCCCGCGAGGTACCCGGATGTTCTCGACGATCTCCTGCACCTCACGCGGCGGCGGCTTGGTCAGCGAGGCGACGACCGTCGCGACCACGAAATTCAGCAGCATGCCGATGGAGCCGAAGCCTTCCGGCGACACGCCGAGGAACCAGTTGTCCGGCGTGTTCGCCGCGGGATTCACAAACTTGAAGTAGATGATGTACGCGGCCGTGACCGTGATGCCGGTGACCATGCCGGCAATCGCGCCTTCCTTGTTCATGCGCTTGGAGAAAATGCCGAGGATGATCACCGGGAAGAACGAGGCCGCGGCAAGTCCGAAGGCGAAGGCGACCACCTGGGCGACGAACCCCGGTGGATGGATGCCGAGATAGCCGGCGATGCAGATCGCCACCGCCGCGGCCATGCGCGCGAACAGCAGTTCCTGTTTGTCGGTGATGGCGGGCATCAGCGTCTTCTTCAGCAGATCGTGCGAAATCGATGTCGAGATCACCAGCAGCAGACCCGCTGCCGTCGACAGCGCCGCGGCGAGGCCACCGGCCGCGACCAGGGCGATCACCCAGTTCGGCAGCTGTGCGATCTCGGGGTTGGCGAGCACGATGATGTCGCGGTCGATGTTCATCTCGTTGGCCTCGGGCGCCGCCACATACTGCATGAGGCCATCGGCGTTCTTGTCCTCCCACTTGATCAGGCCGGTCTTCTCCCAGCTCTGCACCCAGGTCGGCGCCTCGGCGTAGGGCTTGTCGTGGATGGTGTCGATCAGGTTGGTACGCGCAAAGGCCGCGATTGCCGGTGCGGTCGTGTAGAGGATCGCGATGAACACCAGCGCCCAGCCGGCCGAGATACGCGCATCGCGCACCCTGGGCACGGTGAAGAAGCGCACGATCACATGCGGCAGGCCGGCAGTGCCGACCATCAATGCCAAGGTGATGCAGAACACGTCGATCGTCGGCTTGACTCCGGCGGTATACGCGGTGAAGCCAAGATCGGTCACCAGGCCGTCGAGCTTGTCGAGCAGGTAGACGCCGTCCGCCGTCTTCGAACCGAAGCCGAGCTGCGGGATCGGGTTGCCGGTGAGCAGCAGCGAGATGAAGATCGCCGGCACCATGTACGCGAAGATCAGCACGCAGTACTGCGCGACCTGCGTGTAGGTGATGCCCTTCATGCCGCCGAGCACGGCGTAGAAGAACACGATGCCCATGCCGATGATGACGCCCATCGTGATGTCGACTTCGAGAAAGCGCGAGAACACGATGCCGACGCCGCGCATCTGCCCGGCAACATAAGTGAACGACACGAAGATCGCGCATACCACCGCGACCATGCGCGCAGTCGACGAGTAGTAGCGGTCGCCGACGAAGTCCGGCACGGTGAACTTGCCGAACTTGCGCAGATACGGCGCCAGCAGCAGCGCCAGCAACACGTAGCCGCCGGTCCAGCCCATCAGATACACCGAGCCGTCGCGGCCCATGAAGGCGATCAGGCCGGCCATCGAGATGAACGATGCCGCACTCATCCAGTCGGCGGCGGTGGCCATGCCGTTGGCGAGCGGCGAAACGCCGCCGCCGGCGATGTAGTACTCCGAAGTCGATCCGGCGCGCGACCAGATCGCGATGCCGATGTAGAGCGCAAAGCTCGCGCCCACCAGCAGGTAAGTCCAGGTCATGACATCCATGATTTCTTTCTCCTAGTCCTCGTGGACGTCGTGTTCGCGATCAAGCTTGTTCATGCGCCAGACGTAGATGAAGATCAGCGCGATGAAGACGTAGATCGAACCCTGCTGGGCGAACCAGAAGCCGAGCTTGAAGCCTGCGATCCGGAACTGGTCGAGCCAGTCAGCCAACAGAATGCCGGCGCCGTACGACACCGCGAACCACACCGCCAAGAGCCACAGGACCAGCCGGACATTGGCCTTCCAGTAGTTCTCGGCGCTTGCTGATGTGTTCTCAGCCATGACCGCTCCTCCAATACACGCGCGAAATGCGTCGGCTGCAATCTAGCAATCGCAGCCGCGCACCGAATCGCGACTTTGGTCTAAGGGGAGCCAACCCAGGCTGCGACTTTGGTCGTAGCCATGCACAGCGTCCGCTCAGAACGCCAGGCCGTACTCCACCGCGAGATGCCGGCGCAGGCTGCGCGCCTCACCGATGCAGGCCAGCAGCACGCTGTGATCGAAGCTACTGAGCGTGTCCGCGACGATGCGGTTGTCGAGCGGTGCCTGCAGCCGGTGACGGTCGCGCTGACGGCGCAGGCGGTAGGCCTGCAGCATATGGAACGCCTCGATCCAGGACTCGGCGTCGCGCAGTTCGCGCGGGTTGCCGGCCCAGGCGGCGAGGCGCGCCGCAGTGCCGGTTTCGTCGACGCCGCGCGCCAGCGCGAGAATGCGCGCCGCGTCCGAGAACATGCCGGCGCCCTGCAGCTTGACGTCGAACGATGCGCCCTGATCATGCGATTCGAAGCGCAGGCGTCCGCGCCAGTCCAGTGGTGGCCGCGACTGC
>CAZDPA010000201.1:0-6486 GCA_964507195.1 uncultured Salinisphaerales bacterium
CACTCACCCGCCCAACACATGACCTATTGGTTCTGTTCCAGCTCGATGTTCAGACCGATCGACCGGATTTCCTTCACCAACACATTGAAGGATTCCGGCATGCCGGCCACCATGCGGTGGTCGCCATCGACAATCGACTTGTACATGCGCGTGCGGCCATTGGTGTCGTCGGACTTCACCGTCAGCATTTCCTGCAGGGTGTAAGCCGCGCCGTAGGCTTCCAGCGCCCAGACTTCCATCTCACCGAAGCGCTGACCACCGAACTGCGCCTTGCCGCCCAGCGGCTGCTGCGTGACGAGCGAGTACGGACCGGTCGAACGAGCGTGCATCTTGTCGTCGACGAGGTGGTTCAGCTTGAGCATGTACATGTAGCCAACCGTGACCTTGCGCGAGAACTCTTCGCCGGTACGGCCATCGGTCAGCTGCGCCTGGCCGGTCTGCGGCAGGCCGGCGAGCTCAAGCATCTGCTTGATCTCGCTTTCCACCGCGCCGTCGAACACCGGCGTTGCGATCGGCAGACCGCCGGTCAGGTTCTTCGCCATCGTGATGACTTCCTGATCGCTGAAGTCATCCATCGCGACCGAGGCCACGCCCTTGCCGGTCTTGTTGTAGACCGTGTCGAGGAACTTGCGCAGCTCGGTGACCGCATTCTGCTGCTGCAGCATGCCGTTGATCTTCTTGCCGATGCCCTTGGCGGCCCAACCCAGATGCACTTCGAGCAGCTGCCCGATGTTCATACGCGAAGGCACGCCCAGCGGGTTGAGCACGATGTCGACCGGCGTACCGTCCGGCATGTGCGGCATGTCTTCGACCGGGACGATCATCGAGATGACGCCCTTGTTGCCGTGACGGCCGGCCATCTTGTCGCCCGGCTGGATGCGGCGCTTCACGGCCAGGTAGACCTTGACCATCTTGAGCACGCCCGGCGAGAGTTCGTCGCCCGACTGGATCTTGCGCTTCTTGTCCTCGAAGCGCTTGTCGAACTCCGAACGCATGTCCTTGAGCTGCTTGTTGGCGGCTTCCAGCTGGTTCTGCGCGGCGTCGTCGGCCAGGCGGATTTCGAACCACTTGTCGCGCTCGACGCTGTCGAGATACTCGGCGTCGATCTTGGCGCCCTTCTTGAGCTTGTTCGGACCGCCGTCGGCGGTCTTGCCGAGCAGGATCTTGCGCAGGCGATCGTAGATGTCGTCCTCGAAGATGCGCTGCTGGTCAGCCAGATCCTTGCGGACCTGCGCCAGTTCGGTTTCCTCGATCGCCAGTGCGCGCTTGTCCTTCTTCACGCCTTCACGGGTGAACACGCGCACGTCGATGACGGTACCGTCCATGCCGGCCGGCACGCGCAGCGAGGTGTCCTTCACGTCGGAAGCCTTCTCGCCGAAGATCGCGCGGAGCAGCTTCTCTTCCGGCGTCAGCTGGGTTTCGCCCTTCGGCGTGACCTTGCCGCAGAGCAGATCGCCCGCCTTCACTTCCGCACCGATGTAGACGATGCCGGATTCGTCGAGCTTGCGCAGTGCCGCTTCGTTGACGTTCGGGATGTCGGCAGAAATGTCTTCCGGTCCGAGCTTGGTTTCACGCGCGACGCAGGTCAGTTCTTCGATGTGGATCGTCGTGAAGCGATCTTCCTCGACGACGCGCTCCGAGATCAGGATGGAGTCTTCGAAGTTGTAGCCGTTCCACGGCATGAACGCGATCAGCATGTTCTGGCCGAGGGCCAGCTCACCCAGATCGGTCGACGGGCCGTCGGCAACGACGTCACCGCGCGCGATGCGGTCACCCGGACGCACGATCGGCTTCTGGTTGATGCAGGTGTTCTGGTTGGAACGGATGTACTTGACCAGGTTATAGATGTCGACGCCGGCTTCGCCCGCGGTCGTTTCGTCGTCGTTGACGCGAACGACGATACGCGCGGCGTCCACCTTCTCGACCACGCCACCACGCTTGGCCTGGATCGCGTTGCCGGAGTCGACGGCGACGCGGCGTTCGACGCCGGTACCGACCAGCGGCTTTTCGCTGCGCAGCGTCGGGACGGCCTGACGCTGCATGTTCGAGCCCATCAGCGCGCGGTTGGCGTCGTCGTGCTCGAGGAACGGGATCAGCGCGGCGGCGACGGACACGATCTGGCGCGGCGAGACGTCCATGTACTGGACGTTGGCCGGACCCATCATCGTGAACTCGTTCTGGAAGCGAACCGAAATCAGGTCGGACTTGAACTTGCCCTTGGCGTCCAGCTCCGAGTTCGCCTGGGCGATCACGTAGCGGCCTTCTTCGATCGCCGACAGGTATTCGACGTCCTGCGTGACCTTGCCGTCGACGACCTTGCGGTAGGCGGTTTCGAGGAAGCCGTAGTCGTTGGTACGCGCATAGCACGCCAGCGAGTTGATCAGACCGATGTTCGGACCTTCCGGCGTTTCAATCGGGCACACGCGACCGTAGTGAGTCGGATGCACGTCGCGGACTTCGAAGCCGGCGCGCTCACGCGTCAGGCCGCCCGGTCCGAGGGCCGACACGCGACGCTTGTGCGTGACTTCCGACAGCGGGTTGGTCTGATCCATGAACTGCGAGAGCTGGCTGGATCCGAAGAACTCCTTGATTGCCGCCGAGACCGGCTTGGCGTTGATCAGGTCCTGCGGCGTCAGGTTCTCGGCTTCGGCCAGGGCCAGACGCTCGCGAACCGCGCGCTCGACGCGGACCAGACCGGTGCGGAACACGTTCTCGGCCATTTCGCCGACCGCGCGGATGCGGCGGTTACCGAGATGGTCGATATCGTCCGTGTGCTGCTCGCCGTTGCGGATCGCGATGATCTCGCGGACCACTTCGACGATGTCCGAATGCGCGCGGCCGTACTTGGCGAACAGGCCCTTTGAGAATTCGTCGTTGAACTTGGCAAACAGCTCACCGTCGTACACCACGCCCGGACCTTCAACGGCGTCGCGGCGCAGGCGACGGTTGAATTTCATGCGGCCGACGGCGGAGAGGTCGTACTTCTCGGGCGAGAAGAACATGCCGTGGAACAGGGTCTCGGCAGCGTCCTTGGTCGGCGGTTCGCCGGGGCGCATCATGCGATAGATTTCGACCAGCGCTTCGAGCTTGTTCTTGGTGCCGTCGATGTTCAGCGTCGTCGAGATGTACGGACCCTTGTCAACGTCGTTGACGTACAAGGTCGGCACTTCCGTCACACCGGACTCGCGCAGCTTGGCGAGCAGGTTCGCGGTCATCTCGGTGTTGGCGGTGGCAATGACTTCACCGGTGCCCTTGGCCACGAGGTCACGCGCAATGATCTTTCCTTCCAGATAGTTGTCCGGCACGTGCAGGCGCTTGAGGCCGGCGTCGGCGATCAACTTGATGTGGCGCGCGGTGATCAGCTTGCCCTGCTCGACCAGAATCTTGGTGCCGTCGGTGATATCGAACTGTGCCTTTTCGCCCTTGAGGCGTTCCGGCACCAGTTCCATGCTCGCGCCATCGGCGTCGAGACGGAACAGGTTCTGTTCGTGGAACATGCCGAGCATCTGCTCGTTGTTGTAGCCGAGCGCGCGCAGCACTACGGTGACCGGCAACTTGCGGCGACGGTCGATACGGGCAAACAGGTTGTCCTTGGGGTCGAACTCGAAGTCCAGCCACGAGCCGCGGTACGGAATGATGCGCGCCGAGTACAGCAGCTTGCCGGAGCTGTGGGTCTTGCCCTTGTCGTGGTCGAAGAACACGCCGGGCGAACGATGCAGCTGGGACACCACGACACGCTCGGTGCCGTTGATGATGAAGGTGCCGTGGCCGGTCATCAGCGGCACTTCGCCGAGGTAGACCTCCTGCTCACGGACGTCCTTGACGCGCTTTTCCTTCGACTCGCGATCGAAGATCACGAGGCGCACGGTCACCTTCAGCGGCGCCGCATAGGTCATGCCACGGACGCGGCATTCCTTCTCGTCGAAGGTCGGCTCGTCGAAGCGATACTTGACGAACTCCAGCGCCGCGGCGCCGTTGTACGAAGACATCGGGAACACAGATTTGAACGAGGCCTGCAAGCCCGCGTCGCGGCGCTTGGAAGGTTGGATCTCAGCCTGCAGAAAATGCCGGTATGAGTCGATCTGCGTGGAGAGCAGATACGGGATTTCCAGCGTCTCCTTCAGCTTGCTGAAGTCCTTGCGGATGCGCTTCTTCTCGGTAAACGAGTAGGCCATGGCGTTACCTCTGTGTACAGCTTTGGGAATCGGGAATCGGGAATCGGGAATTCGCAACGCGGCGTGCCGCTACGAAATCACGATTCCCCATTCTCGCTTCCGGATAAACGCGCAAAACCCTGGCCGGAGAGGACTCCGGCCAGGCTTTGCGCAACGGAAGCAAGACGTAACAACGTCTTACTTGAGGTCGGCCTTGCCGCCAGCCTCTTCCAGCTTCTTCTTCATGTCGTCGGCAGTCTTCTTGTCGACGCCTTCCTTCACGGTCTGCGGGGCGCCTTCGACCAGGTCCTTGGCTTCCTTCAGACCCAGGCCGGTCAGCTCGCGCACGACCTTGATGACGCCGACCTTCTTCGCAGCGTCGATGCCGGAGAGAACGACCGTGAATTCGGTCTGCTCTTCAACAGCAGCGGCAGCCGGGCCGGCAGCAGCAGCAGCGGCAACCGGAGCCGCGGCGGTGACGCCAAACTTGTCTTCCATCATCTTGACCAGGTCGACGACGTCCATCACGGACATCTTCGAGATCGCGTCAAGAATTTCTTCTTTCGTTGCCATGTTTCAAATACTCCAATAAAGTGTGAAAAAGCCTAGCTTTTATAACGCCAGTCTTTTGGTAACAGATGTCAACGCTTAAGCGCTTGCGCCCTTCTGGTCAGCAACGGCCTTGACCGTGCGAACAAACTGGGCGGTGGGTTCTGCCAAGGTACGAACGAGCTTGGTGACCGGTGCCTGCAGCGTGCCCATGAGGATGGCCAGAGCCTGATCCTTGGTGGGCAGCGTGGCGAGCTTGTCGAGATCCTTGGCACCGTACAGCTTGCCACCGACCGCAACAGCCTTGACGACCATCACTTCGTTTGTTTTGACAAACTCCTTGATCAGACGCCCAACCGCACCCGGATCCTCCAGAGAGAACCCGAGAACGAGCGGGCCGACCAGCGCAGGGGTCAGGCACTCGAATTCAGTGCCTTCCACCGCCCGACGGGCCAGCGTGTTCTTGACCACGTGCAGATAGACGCCGCTTGCGCGGGCCTTCGAACGCAGTTCGTCGAACTTGCCAGCCGACAGGCCGCGGTACTCGGTTGCAACTGCCGAGAGCGCGCGCTTGGCGACTTCGTTGACTTCCGCAACCAGGGCCTTCTTGTCATCCAGCCTGAGAGCCATCAGAACTCCTAGTCGCTACTTCCATAAAAGAGCACTTCGCCGATTGGCTCTGCGCCCACCTTTACGGTGTCTCCACCGTCTGCGTATGCGGTCTTGCGACCTTTAATCTCCGGGCTCATGCCCTTGCCACATACGGTCTTTGACGTGGGGCTTTCGCCACACTTCAAAACTGCTGTGAGGGGTGAGGGGTGAAAGGTGAGGCGCAACGCCTCACCCCTATCGCCTCACGCCTCACGAATTCATTCCGGCAACGAACCGACGTCGACGCGCAGGCCAGGGCCCATCGTCGAAGACAGCGTGACCTTCTTGATGTAGATGCCCTTCGACGTCGACGGCTTGGCCTTGCGGATGTCACGCACGACGGCGAGCAGGTTGTCCTTGATCTTGTCGGCGTCGAACGCAGCGGCGCCGACCGAACAATGGACGATGCCGGCCTTGTCGGTGCGGAACTTGGCCATACCGGCCTTGGCGTTCTTGACTGCGGTGGCGACATCCGGGGTGACCGTACCGGTCTTCGGGTTCGGCATCAGGCCGCGAGGACCGAGCACCTGACCCAGCGCACCGACGACGCGCATTGCGGCCGGTTCGGCAATGACCACCTGGTAGCTGAGGTCGCCGCCCTTCATCGCGGCAGCGAGGTCGTCCATGCCGACAGCATCGGCACCGGCAGCCTTGGCTTCCTCAGCCTTGGCGCCCTGGGCGAACACCGCAACGCGAACCGACTTGCCCGAACCATGCGGCAACACGGTCGAACCGCGCACGTTCTGGTCGGACTTCTTGGCATCAATGCCGAGATTGATCGACAGATCGATCGACTCCTTGAACTTGGCGGTGGCGCATTCCTTGGCCAGGGCAATCGCCTGGTCCAGATCGTAAACCTTGCCTTCCTTGACCTTGGCGACAATGGCCTTCTGACGCTTGCTGATCTTTGCCATGGCTTACTTCTCCACCACATCAACGCCCATGCTGCGGGCGGAACCGGCGATCATGAGGCAGGCGGCATCGAGGCTGCCGGCATTGAGGTCCGCCATTTTCAGCTTGGCGATCTCCTCAATCTGGGCGCGGGTGATCTTGCCGACCTTCTTGGTGTTCGGCGTGGCCGAACCCGAAGCCAGACCGATCGCCTTCTTGATCAGAACGGCCGCCGGCGGCG
>CAZDPA010000201.1:6496-6865 GCA_964507195.1 uncultured Salinisphaerales bacterium
CCGTGATCACGACTGGCGTCGCAATGCCCGGCTCCATCTTCTGGGTCGCGGCGTTGAACTCTTTGCAGAACGCCATGATGTTGACGCCAGCCTGACCAAGGGCTGGACCGACCGGCGGAGCCGGGTTGGCCTTACCTGCAGGAATCTGCAGTTTGATGTAGGCCGTTACTTTCTTAGCCATGTTTGACTCCTAGTGGGTACAAGCGCCTTGCGGCTCCCCGGTGTGTAACGTGAGGGGGCGAGGCGCGCAGCGCCTCACTCCCTCACCCTTTCTCGACCTGCGAGAATTCCAGCTCGACGGGCGTTGAACGCCCGAAGATCAGAACCGCGACACGCAGGCGGTTCTTGTCGTAATTGACTTCCTCGACC
>CAZDPA010000202.1:0-6836 GCA_964507195.1 uncultured Salinisphaerales bacterium
TACCGAATGATCCGAAGAGCCCGTTCGTGACCTCGGGCCTGCGCCTGGGTTCGCCGGCATCGACGACGCGCGGCTTCAGGGAGGCCGAGATGGCCAAGATCGCCGGCTGGATTGCGGACATCGTCGATGCGATGGCGGCAGGTGCCGATGTCGAAGCCGTCATTGCGAAGGTTCGCGGTGAGGTCGAGACGCTGTGTGCCGGATTCCCGGTCTACGGCGCGCTGCGCAAGGCGGCGTGATCCAGCGCGGAGCACGCCTGCGTCGACTGACTATGCGCGCCGGACCCTGCATGAAAAGCACCCGCGCTTCGCGTTGTGAAGATGGATATAGCGAGCATCCTCGCTCGCGAAGATGTCCTCGATCGTCGCGGCAACCGCTTCACCCTCGCAGACCTCGGCAGCGATGATCATGTCGGATGCGTCGTATGCGCGGACGGAGATCAGCCGTGTACTGACATATTCCGGCACGACACCCACTGGCAGGACACGCCGCACTGCGCCGCTGCGGACGAATATCGGTCCCGAAGCCTGGTAGGGAGAAGCCGCGGCCTGGTGCTGATGCGGGAGCAGAAGCAACTCATCGCCGATCGCAGCGTCGGCCAGACTCACGCGACATGGAAAGCCCGGCTGACTGGTGGCGACGATGCGGCGCATCTGCCGCGCCGCAAGCTCGGCATCGCTCAGAGCGAACAGCGCCTGGAAGGGTTCGGCAGAAAGGCCGACAAGCTGGAATGCACACATGATGGGCTCCGTGACCGGGACGGCCCATGCTGGCGCGACTCGCGGCGTCCGCCTATCCGGAACTTGTCATTCCATTCCGACCCACCATCGACCCTCAGCCCTCGTCGTCGATCCGCGTGCCGCGCGTTTCCGGTAGGAACAGGCCGCCGATGATGAAAGAGGCCAGCGCGAACGCGAACGGATACCACAGGCCGGCATAGGTGCTGCCGCTGGCGGCGACCAGCGCGAAAGCCGTTGCCGGCAGCAGGCCGCCGATCCAGCCGTTGCCGACATGGTAGGGAATCGACATCGCGGTATAGCGGATGCGCGCCGGGAACAGCTCGACGAGCAGGGCGGCGACCGGCGCATAGGTCGCCACGCCGAGCATGCCGAGGAAGATCAGCAGCAGCACGATCATCGGCTCGTTGATCTGCGCCGGATCGGCTTTTGCCGGATAGCCGGCAGTGGTCAGCGCCGTCTGCACGCTGGCGTTGAATGCGGTGATTCGGCTGGCGCGTTCCTCCGCGCTCAGCGCCGAGCCGTCGAAGCTGTCGAGCTGGACTTCGCCGATGCGGATGGTGGCATTGCTGCCCGGCGCGGCTTCGACGTTGCTGTAGCCGATGCTGTTGCGCGCGAGCGCACCCTTGGCGATGTCGCAGGCGCTGGTGAACGCGGCGGCACCGACCGGGTTGAACTGGAACGAGCAGGTCGCGGGATCGGCGGTGACCTGCACCGGCGAGTTCAGCGTCGCTGTTTCGAGCGCCGGGTTGGCGTAATGCGCAATCGCTTTGAACAGCGGGAAATAGGCCAGGCAGGCAATCAGGCAGCCGCCGACGATCAGCGGCTTGCGCCCGATGCGATCCGACAGCCCGCCGAGCACGACATAGAAAGGCGCGCAGATGGCCACCGCGATGCCGATCAGCAGATTGGCGGTCAGGCCGTCGACCTTCAGCGTCTTGGTCAGGAAGAACAGCGCGTAGAAGTTCGCCGTGTACCAGATCGTGCCCTGGCCGCCGATGACGCCGAACAGTGCAACAAGGCCGCGCTTCAGATGGCGCCACTGGCCGTAGGCTTCGCGCAGCGGTGCCTTCGACAGCTTGCCCTCGTTCTTCATGCGCTGGAACACCGGCGATTCCTGCAGCGACAGACGCACCCAGATCGAGATCGCGAGCAGGCCTGCCGACAGCAGGAACGGAATGCGCCAACCCCACTCGGTGAACGCCGCCTCGCCGATCAGCCAGCGCGTCACCGCGATGACGATCAGCGACAGCAGCAGGCCGAGCGCGGCCATGGTCTGGATCCAGCTCGTGTAGTAGCCACGCCGGCCTTCCGGCGCATGTTCTGCGACATAGATCGCCGCGCCGCCGTACTCGCCGCCGAGCGCGAGACCCTGCAGCAGGCGCAGGCAGACAAGCATGATCGGCGCGGCAATGCCGATGCTCGCGTATGAAGGCAGGCAGCCGACCAGTACGGTCGACAGACCCATGACGACGATCGTGATCAGGAAGGTGTACTTGCGCCCGCTGCGATCGCCAAGACGGCCGAACACCAGCGCGCCGAACGGTCGCGCGGCGAAACCGACCGAGAAGGTCAGCAGCGAGAAGATGAACGCGGCGGTTTCATTGACGGCGGAGAAGAAGTGCTGGCTCGTGATCGCCGCCAGCGCGCCGTAGAGGAAAAAGTCGTACCACTCGAACAGCGTACCCAGCGATGACGCGACAATGATCTTGCGTTCGTCACGCGTCATCGGCTGGTTCGCCATCGCGGTCAATCCCCTCGCTTGTACAAGTTCACGATGCTGGAGAAGTCCAGCGCCCCCGAGTCGCTACTGTGCATGGCATAGAGGTTGCGCGCCAGTTCGCCAAGCGGCACCGGACTGCCTGACGCGATCGAGGCCTCGGCGGCGAGGCCGAGATCCTTGAGCATCAGCGCACTGCCGAAGCCACCGCTGTAACCGCGTGAGGCCGGGACATTCTCCTGCACGCCCGGCCATGGGTTGTACAGCTCCAGCGACCAGTTGCGGCCCGAGCTCTTGACCATGATCTCGGACAGCACTTTGGGATCGAGGCCGTTGGCGACACCGAGCGCGAGCGCTTCGGCGGTCCCCGCCATGTGGATCGCCAGCAGCATGTTGTTGGCGATCTTGGCGACCTGCCCCGCACCGTTGCCGCCGGCGTGGAAGATGTTCTTGCCCATCGCTTGGAGGTAAGGACGTGCGCGCTCCAGCGCCGCCGCGTCACCGCCGACGATGAAGGTCAGCGTACCTGCTGCCGCGCCGGCGGTGCCGCCGGACACCGGCGCGTCGATGAAGACCAGACCCTGGGCCTGGGCCGCTTCAGCAACCTTGCGCGAGGACGCCGGCGCAATCGTCGAGCAGTCGATGACGAGCGTGCCGGCCTTGATCTTGCCAACCAGGCCATCGGCACCGAGGTACAGCGCTTCGACGTGCTTGCTCGCCGGCAGCATGGTCACGACCACTTCCGCACCGTTGACGGCATCCGCCGGGCTCGCAGCGACGGTGCCGCCCTTGGCCTTCACGGCTTCCAGCGCCGCCGGTACCAGATCGAATGCGCGTACGGCGTGTCCGGCCTTGAGCAGGTTCTGCGCCATTGGCCCGCCCATGTTGCCGAGCCCGATGAATGCAATGGTCGTCATGTCTGTTGTCCTAAATTCTGTGGTTCTACAACGACAGCTAAGTGATCCAAATAATCCGTCATGCCCGCGTAGGCGGGCATCCAGGGCGGAAAGCGCAGCTGGTCATTCCCTGGATTCCCGCTTTCGCGGGAATGACGGTACTTTGAGGTGCGTAGTTTTACTGCAGATCGACCAGCGGATGCGCGCCCGTGCCGCGCGGAGTCAGCAGCTTGGCAATCAGTGCCTCATCGGCCTGCGCCAGCTGCAGCGGATTCCAGCGCGGCGTCTTGTCCTTGTCGATGATCAAGGCGCGGATGCCTTCGGCAAAATCGCCGTGCGCTGCACAGGCCACCGCCGCCGTGTACTCGTTGCGCAGAACCTCGGCGATGCCGCAGCGCGCGAAACGCTGTTGCATGGCCCAGGACAAGGCCAGCGAACTTGGCGCGCCGCTCGCAACCGTCTGCGCGTGCGGCTTCGCCCATTCGTCCTGCTCGGCGTAGGCGGCAATCGCCTGGGCCGCGTCCTGCACCGTCGCCGCGCTACAGATCTTGCTCAGCGCGCCAAAGCGCGGTGCGAGTTCCGAGCTCGCCAGCGACCAGTCCGCTGACGCCTGCAGATGGCGGCGGACGACGGCGTGGTCCTGGTTGGCATCGCCGGTCCAGTTGAGCTCAGCCAGCCCAGCCAGCACTGCCGGCTTGTTGGCCTGCGCAATCGGCAGATCGGCGAGGCCAGCGAAAATCACATCGCCGGCCTTGAGGCGCGCGCCGGTCAGCGCCAGATAACGGCCGAGACCCCCGGCCATGCGGCTGAGAAACCAGGTGCCACCAACATCCGGGAACAGGCCGACAGTGACTTCCGGCATCGCCAGCGTCGTGCGCTCGGTGACGACGCGATGAGCAGCACCGCAGGCGAGGCCGACGCCGCCACCCATGACGATGCCATGCATCCAGGCCACCAGCGGCTTCGGATACTCGTGCACGCGGTGGTCGAGGCGGTACTCCCGTGCGAAGAAGCTTTCGGCGTACTCGTTGCGCCCATCCCCGGCCTCGCGCATCGACTTGTACAGCTGCTGAAGATCGCCGCCGGCGCAGAACGCCTTGTCGCTGCTGGCATCGAGCCAGACCGCAACAATGCGGGGATCAAGCTCCCACTGCTGCAGCTGGGCATCGAGCAGGTCGACGATCTCCAGCGACAGCGCATTGAGCGTCGCCGGACTGTCGAGCGTCGCGACACCGATCGCACGATCGTTCGCGGTCTTGAGAATCTCGAAACGAACCGGCGCGCTCATTGCCCGCTCCAGACCGGCTTGCGCTTCTCGATGAAGGCGTTGACGCCTTCGGCCTGGTCCTTGGTATCGAACAGTTTGATGAACAGCTCACGCTCGAGCGGCAGCGCCTGCCGAGCAGGCGCGCGCTCGGCGTGGATCAGACCCTTACACGCTTCGACACTGCCCGGGCTCTGCTTCTCGACCTTGGCAGCCAGCGCCAGCGCGGTGTTCAAGGCCTCGCCGGTCGCGACGACTTCTTCGACAAGACCGATGCGCAGCGCGGTGGCGGCATCGACGCGCTCGCCGCACAGGATCATGCGCTTGGCCCAGGCCGGACCGACGGCATTGGCCAGCCACTGCGTACCGCCCGCGCAGGGCAGCAGGCCGACCGAGCCTTCCGGCAACGCCATCTGCGCGTGGGTCTCGGCGATGCGGATGTCGCAGGCCAGCGCGACTTCAAGGCCGCCACCCATCGCATAACCGTTGATCGCGGCAATGCTGACACCGCGAAACGCGGCAAGTGTCTCGAAGGCCTCGCCGAATGCGCGCGCCATGTCGACGCCGGCGAGCTTGCCACCTTCGGCGAAGACCTTGAGGTCGGCACCGGCACTGAAGAATTTCGGGCCCTGCCCGGTCAGCACCAGCGCACGCACCTGCACGTCGGCATTGAGTCCGCGCACCGTGTCGCGTAGCGCATCGAGGGATTCCAGCGTCCACACGTTCGCGGGCGCGTTGGCTATCGTGATCAGCGCGACGCTGCCGCGCTTTTCGAGTTTGAGCAGCGAACTCATGTCAGCCCTCAGGTCAGTGGTTCCGTGCAACTGGGATCGAGCACCTGGCGCGAGATGATCACGCGCATGATCTCGTTGGTGCCTTCGAGAATCTGGTGGACACGCACATCGCGCACCAGGCGTTCGAGCGGATACTCGCGGATGTAGCCGTAGCCGCCGTGCAGCTGCAGCGCGTCGTTGCAGACGTTGAAGCCGATGTCGGTTGCCATGCGCTTGGCCATCGCGCAGAACAGCGTGGCCTTGGGATCCTTTGTGTCGAGCTTGCTGGCAGCCAGGCGCACCATCTGCCGCGCGGCGACCAGATCGGTTGCCATGTCGGCGAGCTTGAACTGCAGGCCCTGGAATTCCGCGATGGCCTTGCCGAACTGCTTGCGCTCCAACATGTGGCGCTGCGCCGCATCGATGGCGCCCTGCGCAGCACCGACCGAGCAGGTCGCGATGTTGATGCGACCACCGTCGATGCCCTTCATCGCGATCTTGAAGCCCTCACCCTCATCGCCGAGACGATGCGATGCCGGCACTTCGACATTGTCGAAGCTGATCGTGCGCGTGGGCTGGCTCTTCCAGCCCATCTTGTCCTCGTTCTTGCCGTAATGAATGCCCGGCAGATTCGCCGGCACCGCGAAGGCGCTGATGCCCCTTGCCCCCGCTTCACCGCTGCGCGCCATCACCACGAGCAGGTCCGTGGCACCGGCGCCGGAGATGAAGGCCTTGGCTCCGTTGAGCACGTACACATCGCCACGACGCTCGGCGCGGGTGCGCAGCGAGGCGGCATCCGAACCGGCGCCCGGCTCGGTCAGGCAGTACGAGGCCAGGGCTTCGCCGCTGGCGAGCTTCGGCACCCACTGCTGCGCGATCTCCGCCGTCGCCCAGCCGGCAACCATCCAGGTCGCCATGTTGTGGATGCTGATGAACGCTGCGGTCGAGGGATCGACCCGTGCCAGCTCCTCGACAATGATCGTGGTGTCGAGGCGATTGAGGCCCATGCCCCCGAGCGCTTCCGGCGTGTAGATGCCGCAGAAACCCATCTCACCGGCAAGGCGGATCGCCTCGCGCGGAAAGTGCGAGGTCTCGTCCCACTCGGCGACATAGGGCGCAAACTCCTTGGCGGCAAACTGACGCGCCGCTTCGCGGAACGCCCGTTGCTCGTCGGACAGCTCGAAGTTCATGGACGCACCCGCTTTTAACGCAGGCTGATCGTCGTGTTCACACCGACATGCAGCGTGTCGTCGTCGAACCAGCGCTGTGTCACCGTCTTGGTCTGCGTGTAGAACGTGATGACCTGCTTGCCGTAGGGACCGAGGTCACCGAGCTTGGAACCGCGCGAGCCGGTGAACGAGAACAGCGGGACCGGCACCGGAATCGGCACATTGATGCCGACCTGGCCGACGTCGATGTCTTCCTGGAACTTGCGCGCGGCGGCAC
>CAZDPA010000203.1:0-6834 GCA_964507195.1 uncultured Salinisphaerales bacterium
ATGACCTGCGCCCGTTGCTGCGTGCGCTGCGCGGCGGGGCGCCGGTCTGGTACGCGCCGGATCAGGCGCTGGGCCTGCGCATGAGCATCTTTGCGCCGTTCTACGGCACGCCGGCGCGGACGATCACCGCGACCGCGCGCCTGTCGCAGATGGGCCGCGCCAGGGTCGTGCCGTATTTCCCGCAACGCCTGAACGGCCGCTACATCATCCGCATCCTGCCGGCGCTGGAAAACTTTCCGAGCGACGACGAACTGGCCGATGCGACGCGCATCAACCAGCTGATCGAACACGGCATCAGCTATGCGCCGACCCAGTATTTCTGGGTGCACAAGCGCTACAAGGGACCGCCGGCCGGACAGGCCTCGGTCTACGCGCGGAAGTAGCTTCCGCACGGCTGCAAATCCGCGTTCGAGCGGTGTCGAGCCCTGCAAGTGAACTGTTATAGTGCGGCGTCCCGTCTGAACCAAGGTTTGCCACGCATGTTCGCGATTACTCGCATCGCCGCCGTCGCCGCGGCACTGGTCTTTGCCCCGGCTGTTCTGGCTGCCGGCGTTTCGAGCCAGGCCCAGTCCATGATCGAGCAGGGCCAGCCGGCCGAAGCGCTCAAATTGCTGGACGGGCACATCGACAAGAACCCGCAGGACGCCGAAGCGCGCTTCGTGCGCGGCCTGGCGCTGGTCAAGCTTGATCGCAGCAAGGATGCGATCCGCGTGTTTGCCGATCTCACGCGTGACTATCCGCAGCTGCCGGAACCGTTCAACAACCTCGCGGTGCTGTACGCCGCTGAAGGCGACTACGAGAAGGCGCGCGACGCGCTCGAGGCCGCTCTGGCAACGCATCCGAGCTACGCCACCGCTCACGAAAACCTCGGCGACATCTACGCCGCGCTTGCCGGCGCCGCCTATAACCGCGCGCTGATGCTCGACGAGTCGAATCAGGTCGTGCGTCGCAAGCTGGCGCTGGTCAACGAGCTCGACGAAAATGGCCCGGCCGTGCCGGCCGTCGTTGCGGCAGCACCGGCATCCGCCGCCACGGCACCTGCTGCTCCGGTTGCAACTGTCCCTGCTGCTGCACCGAGCGCAGCGCTGGCTCCGACCGCTGCGCCCGCACCCGTCGACACGACGGAAGTCGATTCGGCAACCCGCACCGCCGTACAGAACGCCGCCGAGGCTTGGGCCAGCGCCTGGTCTTCGAAAGATCTCGCCGGCTATTTCGCCGCGTATGCCGAAATCTTCACGCCTGAAGGCGGTATCGCGCGCGCCGCATGGGAAACCCAGCGCCGCGATCGCATTTCGGCGCCGAAGCGCATCAAGGTCAGCCTCAGCGAGTTCAAGGTCACCGCCAAAAGTCCGGGCAATGTGACGCTGAGCTTCCGCCAGGCGTACGAGTCCGACAACTTTGCCGATTCCGTGATCAAGCTGCTCGACATGACGAACACTGCGGGCGGTTGGAAAATCGCTCGTGAGTACTCGCGCTGAGCCTTCGCGCAATCGACTGATGGGCGTCAACTGGGCACGCCGGCTGGCATGCGCGGCGCTGCTTGCAGGCTTCGGCGTGCACGCCGCTGCGACGCCCGGCCCTGAGCAGCAGTTCACTGCTGCGGTCGAGCAGTTGCGTGCCGGCCGCTCCAGCGATGCGCTGGCGACGCTCGAAGCCCTGACCCGCAGCGAACCGAATTTCCATCTCGCCCAGCTGTTCTATGGCGAGCTGCTGTCGCTGCTGTCCGGCGCCGGCAACCCCATACTCACCGGCAGCATCACCGCCAATCTGCGCCTGCGCGATCTTGCCGACGAGGCGCGCGTGCGGCTCGCCAGTGAAAAGGCTGCACCGCAGCCCGGCATGGTGCCCAATGCGCTGCTCAAGCTGGCAGACAATTACAAGCGCGCGATCGTCGTCGATCTGCCGCGTGCGCGGCTCTACGTGATGGCCAACGATCACGGCAAGCTGACACTGGAACGGCATCACTACGCTGCAATGGGCCGCAACGGCTCACGCAAGCAGACCGCGGGTGACCTGCGTACGCCGGTCGGCCTGTATCACGTCACCCACTGGATCGGTGATTCGCAACTGCCGGAGCTGTACGGTGCCGGCGCGCTGCCGCTGGACTATCCGAACGCCTGGGATCAGCTGCAGCGTCGCACCGGTTCCGGCATCTGGCTGCATGGCGTGCCACGCGATACGTTCTCGCGCCCGCCACGGTCCAGCGAAGGCTGCGTAACGATGGCCAACACCGATCTCGAGGTGCTGCGCGGCGATGTCGACTACGGCATGACGCCGGTGGTGCTCAGCGACGAGATCGAATGGGTGCCCGCCGCCGCCGTCGAGATCGTGCGCGACAGCCTGCTGCGGCGCATCGAGGATTGGCGCAAGGCCTGGTCGAGCAAGAACACCGAAGCCTACCTCGCGTATTACGCCCAGGACTTCAGTGTCGACGGCATGAATCTCGCCGACTTCTCCGCGCACAAGCGCCGCGTCAACGCGAGCAAGAAGTTCATCGACGTGCGCCTCAGCGACATCAGCCTGTTCCGCTATCCAGGCACTGAAGATGGCCTGCTGCTCGCGGAATTCACGATGGACTACGGTTCGGACAACTACAAGACCACGTCTGACAAACAGCAGTTCTGGCGGCGCGATGCGGCCGGCAACTGGAAGATCGTGCGCGAGATCAATCGTTAGCGTCTGCGCCGGCCTCTCGATACACCGTGCACTACGCGCACGGCACTCGAGTCGAACGACTTGGCTTTGTAACTGGAAGAATCCATAGAATCCGTTCGGTTCGAGTGCCCGCGATAGCGGGTGTATCGAGAACCCGCAGCGAACCCTAGCGCGAACGCTCGATCCGCACACCCACGCTCTTCACGCCAGCCACCGCACCCGGTTTGCTGATCGAAACCCGCACCTGCCCGATCGCAAACTCGGCAAGCAATGCCTGCGCAATCTGCTCGGCAAGCGTCTCAAGCAAGGCGGGTTGCAGTTGCAGCGCGATCTCACGCACGCGCTCCGACACTGCGGCGTAGTTCACTGCATCGGACACCTGATCGCTCTTCGCCGCCACCCGCGTGTCGACGCCCAGTTCGAGATCGAAGATCAGCGGACGCTTGAGCTCGCGCTCCCAGGCGTAAATGCCGACGATGGTTCTGACTTCCAGCCCGTGGATGAAAACCGTGTCCATGCGATCTCGCTTCAGTGTGAGCTGCGTGGTGGCCTGAGATCGGCCAGCGCCCAGCGCGGGGTCGTGAACAGCTTGCCGCCGGCAGCGACCCCATCGCTGCGACGCACCCAGCCAGCGTAGGCGACCATTGCCGCGTTGTCGGTGCAGAACGCCTGTCGCGGAAAATGCAGGTCGGCTTTGCGGCGCTGGGCGAAGGCCTGCAGCTTTTCGCGCAGGCGCAGATTCGCGCCGACACCACCGGCGACGACCACGCGGCTGAGGTTTGCAGCATCCAGTGCGCGCTCGACCTTGATCACCAGCGTGTCGGCCACGGCCTCCTGGAAGGCGTAGGCGAGATCGGCCTTCTGCTGCTCGCTCGCATTCGGCGGCAGTGCGGTGAGCACCGCCGTCTTGAGGCCGCTGAAACTGAATTCGAGGCCGGGGCGATCGGTCATCGGTCGCGGAAATTTGAACGGGCCAGGCTGCCCCTGTTCGGCCAGCTTGGCCAGATAGGGCCCGCCGGGATACGGCAGGCCGAGCATCTTGGCGGTCTTGTCGAAGGCTTCGCCGACGGCGTCATCCAGGCTCTCGCCGAGCAACTCGTATTTGCCGTAGCCGCGCACGGCAACCAGCATGGTGTGCCCGCCGGAAACCAGCAGCGCGAGAAACGGAAACACCGGTGCCGGCGTCTCCAGCATCGGCGCGAGCAGGTGCGCTTCCATGTGATGCACCGGGATCAGCGGAATGCCGCGCGCGCTGGCCATGCCCGCGGCCACCGACGCACCGACCATCAGCGCACCGATCAGTCCCGGCCCGGCGGTGTAGGCCACGCCGCCGATCTGATCGACGCTGACACCGGCATCGCTCAGGGCGGCGCGGATCAGCGCATTGATGCGCTGCACGTGATCGCGTGAAGCCAGCTCCGGCACGACGCCGCCATACTCGGCGTGCAGGCGGATCTGGCTGTGCAGCGTGTGCGACAACAATCCGCGTTGCCCGCAGTACACCGCTGCGGCAGTTTCGTCGCAGGAGGTTTCGATTCCGAGGATGGGTGCGTCAACGTTCGCAGCAGGCATGCCCTCTATTGTAGTTGACGCCTGCCGTCCGCTTGTCGATGCTGCTCACAGGAAGCAGCCCGGACAACCAGGACAGCGGCAGAAGCCGCGGGGCTGCCATAAGGGAGAAACACGATGGCCCAGCTGGCGACGCTGTGGGCGCGCGCGCAGAACGGACTCGAGGCCGATCTGGTCACGGTCGAGGTACACCTCGCACCGGGCCTGCCCGGCCTGAACATTGTCGGCCTGCCGGAAGCTGCGGTTCGCGAAGCCAAGGACCGCGTGAAGGCGGCGATCACGACCTGCGGCTATCGCTTTCCGCTGCAACGCATCACCTGCAATCTGGCACCGGCCGATCTGCCGAAGGAAGGTTCGCGTTTCGATCTGGCGATTGCCCTGGGCATTCTCGCCGCGTCCGAACAAATCCCGTTGTCCCCCCTGCGCGAACTGGAAGTGCTGGGCGAGCTGTCACTGTCAGGCGAGATCCGGGGCGTGCCCGGCACCTTGCCCGCCGCACTCAAGGCGGCGCAGGCCGATCACGCGCTGCTGGTGCCCGCAATCAATGTCGGCGAAGCCACGCTCGCACCCGCGGCGCGCATCTACGCGGCAACACATCTGGGAGAACTCTGCGTCAGCCTGCAGCGCGGCACATTGGTTCGCGCCAGCCTCGACGCAACCAACACGCCACTTCCCACTGCTTACGAAGACCTCGCCGATGTCCGTGGTCAGGCCCAGGCGCGGCGCGCGCTGGAAGTCGTCGCCGCCGGCAATCATTCGCTGTTGCTGCTTGGTCCGCCGGGGGGCGGCAAGTCCATGCTGGCGCGGCGCCTGTCAGGCATCCTGCCGCCCCTGAACCAGGCGGAGGCACTGGAAGTCGCGGCAGTGACCTCGGTGGCGCGCGGCGGTTTCGATCCGGCCAGCTGGGGCCAGCGACCGTATCGCGCGCCGCATCACACCGCCTCCGGTGTTGCGCTGGTCGGTGGCGGCGGCCAGCCGCGCCCAGGCGAGATCACGCTGGCCCATCATGGCGTGCTCTTCCTTGATGAACTTCCTGAATTTGATCGCAGGACGCTGGAAGTTCTGCGCGAACCGATGGAGAGCGGCCACATCACCATCTCGCGTGCTGCGCGGCAGGTGGATTTCCCCGCGCGCTTCCAGCTGATCGTGGCAATGAACCCGTGCCCTTGTGGCTGGCTCGGTGACACTTCCGGAAAATGCCGCTGCACGCCGGAACAGGTGCTGCGCTACCGCGGCAAGATTTCGGGGCCGCTGCTGGATCGCATCGACCTGCAGCTGTTCATGCCGCGCGTCGAAGCGGCGCAGCTGGGCCGTGACGCTCAAGTGTCGGAATCAAGTGCCGCAGTGCGCAAACGCGTGATGGCTGCGCGACAGATCCAGCTGGAACGCCAGGGCGTCACCAATGCACAGCTGCAGGGCAAGGCGCTGGACCGCTATGCGCAGCCGGACATGGAAGCCGAAGCCCTGCTGCAGACTGCGCTGTCACGTCAGTTGCTGACCGCGCGCTCCTATCACCGATGCCTGCGCGTCGCACGCACACTCGCTGATCTGGATTCGTGCGTACGGCTCGGCGTGAATCACGCGGCCGAGGCGCTGCGCTATCGCGAGCTGGATCGCGCACCATGAAAAAGGGCCGCACGAGGCGGCCCTTTCTGGTGCGTCTGGCACGGCGTTCGGCCTACAGATCGAACCCGTACTTGCCGGAGAGCACGAACTTGACGTCGTCTTCGTCGATGTCGGTGGCGATTGCCGCCAGACCCATCGTGAAGCCGTTACCGGCAGCGGCCGACACACCGATGCTGTAGTCGAGGATGTCTTCGAGCGCATCGTCATCAAACGTCTGCTGGCCGACGCTCAGGTCCAGGGTTGCCTTCTCGGCAACCGGGAACGACAGCTTGAGGTACGGATAGATGACCGATTCGTCGGTGACGGCGAAGTAGTCGGCGACGCTGTAGTTCACGCCGATCTTGGCCGGACCGAAGCTCACCGAGCCGTAGATTTCGATCGTGTTGTTGGACGGATCGACTTCAGTACCACCTTCTTCCTCTTCCGAGTAGTAGTAGTAGATACCGCCGATGTCGTAGCCGATGTCGCCGGCCTTGCCGCTGAAGCCGGCGTAGAAGTCGATTTCTGCCGAGGTGCCTGAGGCGCTGGCGAAGCCGATCGTCGAAGCCCAGGTACCGACGTACAGGCCGGATTCTGCAGCGTAGTCAAAACCACCCGACACAGCGGCGCCCGAGGTCTGTTCGATGCCGCGGAACAGGTACTGACTCGTAACGCCCACATTGGCGGTTGCGCCAGCCAGCACGCTGCCCGAGAACACACTTGCGCCGAGAACGACGGCGCTCAAAACCGAACGCTTGAAAGTCATTGTGTAAGCCCCTCTTGGTTTGAATACTCCGCAGGCGACAAGCGCTCTCGCGGCCCGGCAGGACTAACGCAAGCGCTGTGCCAACTGCCAGTGGCGCGCGGTTCCGGTCAAGCCTGCTCGCTTAACGCACCCGTTTTGAGGCGATTCGGACAAAGAAGTGCTTCAGCCCGACAAGTTTGGCCAGAATCTGCTACCGCTCGAAAGAATTTGGGGCGTAACGCACCAAAATGGGGCGTCAC
>CAZDPA010000204.1:0-3604 GCA_964507195.1 uncultured Salinisphaerales bacterium
ATCACCGTTGCGCGCAGTGACTGGTCCGCGGTCAACAGCAATCCGTTCTTTTGCGCCGATCCGGCGCGCGTGCCAGAACTCGAAACCCTGATCGACACGCTGCGGTCTGACGGCGATTCGGTCGGTGCGCTGCTGTACGTCGAAGCACGCAACGTACCGCCGGGCCTCGGCGAGCCGGTGTACGACCGCCTTGATGCCGAGCTTGCGTATGCGCTGATGTCGATCAACGCCGTCAAGGGCGTCGAGATCGGCGACGGCATGCGCGTTGCGACGATGCTCGGCACCGAACATCGCGACGAGATGTCGCCCGAAGGTTTTCTCGGCAATCACTCCGGGGGCATCGCCGGTGGAATCTCGACCGGGCAGACGATCTACGCGCGCTACGCAATCAAGCCGACGTCGAGCATCACGACGCCGGGCAAGAGCATCGACGAAACCGGTGCGGCGACCGACATGCGCACGACCGGACGCCACGATCCCTGCGTGGGCCTGCGCGCAACGCCGATCGGCGAGGCAATGATGGCCATCGTGCTGATGGATCACTACCTGCGCCAGCGCGCGCAGAATGCCGACGTCAAGCCGGCAACACCGCGCATTCCGGGCGAGGCACCGTAAGCCTCATGCTCGCGCCAACCGCAGGCGTCGAGCGCCTGCACTGGCGCTTGGCGAGCTTCTACTTCTTCTACTACGCGACGGTCGGCGCGTTCATGCCGTATTGGTCGCCGTATCTGGATGCACGCGGCTTCAGTGCGGTGCAGATGGGCATTGCGTTCGCGCTGATGGGCGTCACCCGCACGGTCGTGCCTCTGTTGTGGGGCTGGTATGCCGACCACACCGGCAAGCGCGTCGCCCTGATCCGCTGGGCCAGCCTGGCGGCGCTGATCACCTTCATCGCGATTCCGTTCGTCGACGGCATCTGGTGGATCGGCGGCCTGATGCTCGCGTACACGCTGTTCTGGCACGCGCTGCTGCCGCAGTTTGAAGTCGTCACGATCAATCACCTGTATGCGAGCGGTGGCGACTACAGTCGCGTGCGGCTGTGGGGTTCGGTCGGTTTCATCGGCTCGGTGCTGGGCCTCGGCGTTGCACTCGATCTGACCGGCATTCTCTGGCTGCCCTGGCTGGTCGGCAGCTTCTGGGTCGGCATGGCGGCTTCGACATGGCTGGTCCCTGAATCGCCGTCGCTGCACGCACCTGACACCCCGCACACCAGCCTCTGGACGGTGGTGCGCCGGCCCGAAGTGATTGCGCTGCTGCTGGTCTGCCTGTGTTCGCAGCTGAGCTTTGCGCCGTACTACAACTTCTTCACCCTGTTTCTCGAACGTCACGACTACAGCCGCAGCACCGCGGGTGTGCTCTGGGCAACGGGTGTGCTTGCCGAGATCGGCATCTTTCTGGTGGTCGGACGCTGGATTGCGCGGGTTGGCGCGCGCACCGTCATGCTGGTGGCCCTGAGTGCGACGACTCTGCGCTGGCTGTTGACGGCATCGCTGGTCGACACCTGGGCGGTGCTGATCAGCGTGCAGCTCGCGCATGCGATCACCTTTGGCGCCTACCACGCCGTGGCGATGCACTACGTGACGCGCTTTTTCCCGCCAGCGCTGCATGGCCGCGGCCAGGCGGTCTACAACGCAGCGGCGTATGGCATCGGTGGCTCAATCGGCAGCATCGGTGCCGGCTTCCTGTGGGAAGGGGTTTCTCCGGAATCGGCGTTCTACGCAGCGGGCCTGGTCGCAGCGATCGGCACCGTGATCGCGTGGCGATATCTGCCGAATCCGCGCGGCACGGCGCTCTGATCCGGTTTCCGTTGTGATCCTCACGTTTTCTGAAGCTCATGAGTGCTTACGCTGCAATTGATTTTGGTACGTCCAACTCCGCGGTCTATGTCGGCGTGGGAGTGCGAGGTGCGCTGACGCCGCTGGAGCAGGACCGCGACACGATGCCCACCGCGGTGTTCTTCAACGCTGAAGAACGGACGACGGTATTCGGCCGGCGCGCGATCTCCGAATACCAGGCTGGTTTTGGTGGCCGCCTGATGCGTTCGCTGAAGAGCCTGCTCGGCAGCGAACTGATCGACGAGACGACTTTGATCAACGGCAAGTCGATCGCCTATCGCAGCATCATTGGTCGCTACGTCGAGCACCTCAAGGCCGTTGCCGAGTCGCATGGCGGGCAGCACCTCGACCGTGTGGTGCTGGGCCGGCCGGTGCATTTCGTCGACGACAGCGCTGAGCGTGATGCGCAGGCACAGTCGACGCTGGAGAGCATTGCGAAGCAGGCCGGGTTTTCCGAAGTGCATTTCCAGTTCGAGCCGATTGCTGCAGCGCTGGATTTCGAGTCGCGCCTGGATCGTGAAGCGCTGGTGCTGGTTGTCGATATCGGTGGCGGTACCTCGGACTTCTCATTGATCCGCCTGGGTCCGGAGCGTCTGAAGCGACTGGATCGCAGCGCAGATGTGCTCGCGAACGCCGGCATTCATATCGCCGGTACCGACTTCGACCAGCAGATCAGTCTGGCCGCTGTGATGCCGCACCTCGGCATGGGCACGCTCGGCGAGACCGGCAAGCCGGTACCGGCGCAGACCTACTTCGAGTTGGCGACCTGGCATCGCATCAACTTTCTCTACTCACCGCGCGCACTGTCGGATGCGGAAACGCTGCGGCCGTTCTTTGCCGAGCCCAAGCTGCATGCGCGCCTGATGAAAGTGTTGCGCGCACGCGAAGGCCATCGCATCGCCGGTCTGGTCGAAGATGCCAAGGTCGCGACCGCCGAAGGCGGCGCGGCGAACATCAATCTGGATTTCGTCGAGCCCGAGCTCAAGGCTGCGGTCAGCAATGCGCTGCTGACGCGTGCGCTGCGTGCGCCGGTATCGCGCGTTGCGGAGACCGCGGTGCAGACGGTGCGTGACGCTGGCGTCAAGCCGGGACAGGTCGACGCCTTGTATTTCACTGGCGGTTCAACCGGCCTGCGCAATCTGCGCGGCGAAATTTCCGCAGCCTTTGCCGGCAGTCAGATCGTGATGGGCGACAAGTTTTCCAGCGTCGCCAGCGGGCTGGGACTGCACGCAGCCAAGATTTTCAGCTAGAACCGAGCTTGATGGTCTGAGCCGGCGTTCCTGTCTGCTCCGCCCAGTGCCGATGGTTGAAGACCTGACCTTCGCCGCGAACTGCGGCAACGGCTGTCAGGTCGACATCCGCATAGACCCAGCATGGCCGGTTCATCTGACCGAGTGCCAGCACACCGTCGTCAGGAAAGCCGCGATCCGGCGGACCGAACACGCCGGCGGCACCGACATTGATGTCGATCGCTGCCGACCACGGCGCTTCTCCAACCAGCGGCGACTGCACGACGATGCACTGGTTCTCCAGCGCACGAGCCTGACAGCCGACCCGCACGCGGTGGTAGCCGGCGAGCGTGTCGGTGCAGCTCGGTACGAGGATCAGCTCGGCACCGGCCTCGACCTGCGCGCGGGCGAGCAGCGGGAATTCGCTGTCGTAGCAGAGGTTGACAGCGATACGGCCGAGGGCGGTATCGAAGACTTTCAGACCATCGCTGCCCGCGATATTCCAGTGTTCGCGCTCGAAGCGCGTCATGATCTGCTTGT
>CAZDPA010000204.1:3614-6788 GCA_964507195.1 uncultured Salinisphaerales bacterium
CTGGAAATCCGCGTGGCCGTCGGACGCAAAGAACCATGCGCGATTCACGCTGCGACCATCGGTGAGCGTCCACGGGAAGCTGCCGGCGAGGACATGGACCTGATGCGCCTGCGCAAGCCGGCGATGCAGTTCGACGTAGCGCTCGCGCAGTGTCTGCAGCACCGCGACCTGGCGTGCAAGATCGGCACGCACGGCGTTGTCGAACAGCGCCGCGAGGCTCATCGCCGCGTATTCTGGAAACACCAGCAGGTCCGCACCGGCCGCAGCGGCCTCCGTGATCCAAGCGGTCAGCTGGTCTTCGACGTCCGTCCAATCGCGTGGCTCGGACACCGGAAACTGGGCGGCGGCAATTCGAAACGCACTCATGGATTCAGCGTCCGCTGCCAGAACGTCATCGGTTTGCGCGTCGATGCGGTTTCGCCGATGTCAGGCCAGGCCAGCGTCGTTTGCAGTTCAGGCGCCTTGCGGTAGCCCCGCCTGTGCCAGAACGCGTCGTTACTCACGTAATCGACGGGTCTGAGCGGATGATCGTCCGGGCGCTGCACAGCGCAGAACGCGCAGACCGGCAGGTTCAATGCGCGTGCATGCGCCTCGCGCAGATCGAAGAACTTCACGCCCAGACCGCGACCGCGGTAAGGCTGCAGCAGCACCGACTCGCCGAAGTAGTCGACGCGCGACAGGTCGATACCGGCATCGATGAAAGGCTGTTGCATCTCGGTTGGGGCATCGCTCAGCGGAATGACCGTGGACGCACCGATACAGCGCGCGCCATCCCAGACCAGGATCGCCAGCGCGCGCGGGCAGTCGATGTAGACCTGCAGGTACTTCGCTTCGTAGTCGCGCGAGCCTTCGTACAGATACGGCCAGTCACGAAACACGCTGCAACGCAGATCCGCCAGCGCATCGAGATTCTGCAAAATATGGGTGCCGTATCGCATTACGATGCGCAGATCGCTCAATTCAGGCCCCGACCTGGCGCAGCCAGTCCTGCAGGTTGTAGTAGTTCGTCACGCGTGCGATCAGTCCGTTGCGCACCTCGAAGAACGCACCGCCGGGCAGGCGGTAGGTCTGGCCGTTGGCCGGCGGCAGGCCTTCGTCGGTCTTCAGATAGGTGCCGAGCACGACGTACTCCGCAGCCGCGCGCTGGGCGCCGGCATGCACGCTGACGACGATGTCGACGATCTCTTCGCTATAGCTCTCATTCATGCGGTCGATGAAGGTCCGGAACGCCGGCTTGCCGGTTTCGCGTGCACCCTGATTCAGGTCGTGCACGACATCCTCGCTCAGCAATGCGAAGAAGTTTTCCCATTCGCGGGCATTGAACGCGGCGTAGTAGCGGCTGATCAGATCGGCGGTGGCGGTAATGGCGACAGGCATCGGCAGGTCTCGGTGGTGAGCGATGATTCTAACTAAGCATCCTGCGTTGCCGGCATCATTCGCATCAGCGCCTGCGCGGCGCCCGACAGCGTGCGTTTTTCATGCCAGACCAGGCCCAGTTCGCGCTTCACGCGCAGGCGCGGCACGTTGAGGCGCGCAAGGCTGGCATCGAGCATCGAAGCCGGCAACACGCTCCAGCCGAGGCCGATGACGACGAGCATCTTCAGCGTCTCCAGATAGTTGGTCGCCAGGCGCACGTGCGGTTTGACGCCCTCGGCTTCGAGCGCGGCGGTGACGATGCGATGCGTGTAGGTCGCTTCATCCGGGAGCACCGCCGGGTATTCGGCGAGCTGGGCCAGCGAGATCTGGCGTCGCGTTGCCAGCGGATGATCCGGCGCGGCGACCACGATCAGCGGGTCCGGCCAGACCTTGCGCGTGGTCAGGTGCGGCAGCGGCTGCGTCGGCAGGGTGACGATGCCGAGTTCGAGCTTGCCGGCGAGCACAGCCTGGCAGGCGACTTCGGAATCCATGAAATGGATGTCGAGATCGACCTGCGGATACTCGCGGGTGAACTGGCCCAGCACCGGCGGCAGGCGGTGCAGGCCGATGTGGTGGCTGGTGCCGATCGACAGGCGTCCGCTGACGCTGCCGTCGAGCTGCGACAGCGCGCGGCGGGCATCCTCGATGTCCTGCAGGGCCTTGCGTGCGTAAGGCAGCAAGGTGCGGCCGGCATCGGTCAGGTTGACCGTGCGGCCAACCCGATCAAACAGCGACTGGCCGATCTGTTCTTCGAGCGCGGTGATGCGCTTGCTGATGGCCGGCTGCGACAGGTGCAGGCGCTGGGCGGCCTGAGTGAAGGAGTTGCCGTCGGCAACCTCGACAAAAGCAGCGAGGAACTGGGTGTCCATGGCGATCTCCTATATTCCAATATGGAATGAAGTATATAAAAACGATTCATTGGAGTTATTGATATCTGGCGCCTAAGATGCGCGCCCAAGACCTACTCCGCGGCCGCAGGCCGCACCACTGCCCCTCGCCCGCAAGGCGGGAGAGGGGAGGACCATCGGCAGAGCCGATGGTGGGGTGAGGGCGAGCCAGACACAGGAGCCAGCCATGACCGCCAAAACTCTGTACGACAAGATCTGGGACGCGCACGTCGTCAGCGCCGCCGGTGACGGCGCTGCGCTGATCTACATCGATCGTCACCTGGTGCACGAAGTGACCAGCCCGCAGGCTTTCGATGGCTTGCGCATCAATGGCCGCAAGCCCTGGCGCCTGAGTGCGAACCTCGCCGTGCCGGATCACAACGTGCCGACGGTCAACCGCCGCCTCGGTATCGCCGATCCGATTTCGCGTGCTCAGCTCGCCGCACTGGACAGCAACTGCGCCGAGTTCGGCATCACCAAGTTCGACCTGATGGATGTCCGCCAGGGCATCGTCCATGTCATCGGTCCGGAGCAGGGTGCGACCCTGCCGGGCATGACCGTGGTCTGTGGCGACTCGCATACCTCGACCCACGGCGCCTTCGGCGCGCTGGCCTTCGGAATCGGCACTTCGGAAGTCGAGCATGCCTTGGCGACGCAGACCCTGGTGCTGAAGAAGTCCAAGGCAATGCTGATCCGCGTCAACGGCCACGTCGGCCCCGGGGTCACCGCCAAGGACATCACGCTGGCGGTCATCGGCCGTATCGGCACGGCGGGTGGCACTGGCCACGTCATCGAATATGCCGGTGAGGCGATCGAAGATCTGTCGATGGAAGGCCGCATGACCCTGTGCAACATGGCGATCGAGGGCGGC
>CAZDPA010000205.1:0-6723 GCA_964507195.1 uncultured Salinisphaerales bacterium
TGCTTCCCGGCTTCGCCTTCGCGAAGCCCGCCTCCGGCGAAACCGGGCTACTGCGGCTGCAAACCTTCGGAGGAGCGAGTGGACTAATCCATCCAGCCGCGCTTGATCAGCTCCATCTTGATCATCAGCCAGACGAAATTGAAGATCGTCCTGATCTGCTCCCAGGCCGAAGGCTCGTAACGTGCACGCTCGCGCAGGTAGTGGCGCATAGCCTCGAGCTGTTCGTCGCTGTACTCCGTGAACGGCGGCATGCCGCGCGCCTGCAGCGCGCCGCCCTGCACGATCGCCTTGAAGGCTTCGGCCGACAGCGGCACCTGCGATGCACGCAGGTCCGGCGCGTAACCACCCGCGACGGCGCCTACGCCATGGCAGATCGAACAAGTGTTGCCGTAGAGCAGCTTGCCCTTTCCGGCGAGCGCCGGATCGATCTTGAACGCCGGATCATCGACCGGCTCGACCGTGGCGATCGGCGCTGGCGAGCCCGGCAGCTTCGCATCGCCATCGAGCACGAAGGTCAGCATGCGGCGCGGAAACTGACGGCCGACCCAACCGTGCTGCGCAGACAGCGAACCCAGCAGCGACGGCGCGCCACCCCAGCCGGCGAGAATCGTGACGTACTGCTTGCCGTCGACGCTGTAGGTCATCGGCGCGGCCTGCGTACCGACACCCATGTTGTAGCTCCACAGCTCCTTGCCGGTGGCTGCATCGGTGGCGACGAACAGACCATCGGCACGGCCCTGGAACACCAGGCCGCCATGCGTCGCAATCACGCCGCCCGCGGTCGCGCCCGGCGTCGGGTTCTCCCAGGCCTTCGTCTGCGTCAGCGGATTCCAGGCGAGCAGCGAAGTCTTGCCGGCAGTCTTCGGAATGTCGTCGAAGAAGCCTTTGAGGCCCATCACATCGCCGTCGACCATCTTCCACTCGCGCGGCTTGCGACCCTCGTCGTTGTAGTAGCCCGCCATCTCGCGCGCCGGAATGTAGACCAGTCCGGTGTCCGGGCTGTAGGCCATCGGCTGCCAGTTGTGCGTGCCGCCGGAACCTGGCCACGTCAGCGCTTCGCCGTTCTCGTAGCGCGCACCGCGTACTTCAACCGGACGGCCGGTGGCCAGATCGACGCGCTCGGCCCAAGTGACCTTGCCGATCTTCTCGGCGGAGATCAGCTTGCCGTTGTCGCGGTCGAGCATGTAGAAGAAGCCGTTCTTCGGCGCATGCATGAGCACCTTGCGCTTCGCGCCTTCGATATCGACGTCGGCAATCACCATGTCCATCGTCGAATTGAAGTCCCAGCTCTCGCCCGGCGTGGTCTGGTAGTGCCACAGGTATTCGCCGGTGGTCGCATCGAGCGCGACGACCGAGCAGAGATACAAGTTGTCGCCGCCGTCCGGCGAGCGCAGCTTGTGGTTCCACGGCGAGCCGTTGCCGGTGCCCAGGTAGATGCGGTTGAACTCGGCGTCGTAGGTCATCGCATTCCAGACCGTGCCGCCGCCGCCGAACTCCCACCAGTTGCCTGTCCAGGTCTTCGCGGCCGCTTCCATCGCCTTGTTCTCGAAGCCGTCGGCGGGATTGCCCGGCACGACCCACCAGCGCCACAGCTGCTGGCCGGTCTCGGCGTCGTAGGTCGTCACGTAGCCGCGCACATGGCCGAAGTCCGCACCGCCGTGGCCGACGATGACCTTGCCGTCGAACACGCGCGGCGCGCCGGTGATGTAGCGGTTGTCGCCCGGCTCGGTCGTCAGCACTTCCCAGACCAGCGCGCCGGTCTCGGCATCGAGCGCGAACAGGCGGCCGTCCTGTACGCCGGCGTAGACCTTGCCCTTGTAGTACGCGAGGCCGCGCGAACCCCAGGCCATGCGCATCTTGCGCGCCGAGACCTTCGGGTCGTAGTTCCACAGCACCGTGCCGGTACGCGCATCGATCGCGTAGATGTGCGAGTAGCCGACTGCGGTGTAGATCACGCCGTCGACCGCCAGCGGCTGGCTCGACACATTCCAGACCGAATCAAAGTCCAGCGTCCAGGCCAGGCCCAGTTTCGACACCGTCTGCGTGTTGATCTGATCGAGCGGGCTGAAACGCTGCTCGTCGAAGGTGCGGCCCCAAGCAGCCCAGTTGCTGCCGTCCGCCGGTGCGGCGAGCGCGGCATCGTCGATGGTCGTCGCGGCCTGCACGCCCAGCGCCGCCAGCAGACCGGCCAGCAGCAGTACCGTGGTTCGCATCCATCCGCGCCCGCGTGTGAAAAGCATTGTCGCCCCCGTTGATGAATGTCGCGGCGGGCACGCAATGCGCCTCAGCCTGTGACGACATTCTGGTCACAAGAGGCTCTGACCACCATCCGCCGAACGCAGTAGGGCGCTGGCAGGGGATGAAACAACCAAAGCGGAGTCAGCCCTCGGACACCCAAACAGAACTCAGTTCGCAGCCGGTGACCGACGCACAGCACCTTCGTGAACACGGCCTCGTCCTGAGATCACGCCGACACAAGCCTTGAGGCGTGCAGCGATCGAGCTGCGCTCATCCGGCGAAGCAGGCTGACGACACGCCGCCCTTATCACCGCTTGGGTAGGCAACCAGGATTGCTGGCATCCTCTGTATCCCACGCTACCCGGACCGCCTGATCGGCCCGCCCACCGTCACCACACCGAGAAACTCCATGACTCACTCAGAAATTGTCCGTCACTTCGGTAATCAGCTTCAGTGCATCGCGAAATGGCTGGACAAGGCGCAAATCCATGCCGAGGCGAAGAAGTTCGATGTCGACGTGTTCGCCGGCGCGCGACTCGCACCGGACGCGTTCTCACTCGTCCAGCAGGTGCAGGCGACTTGCGACCAGGCGAAGTTCGCCGCAGCTTATCTCACCGGCGCCAAGGCTCCTTCGCATCCGGACACCGAGAAGACCATCGCCGAATTGCGCAAGCGTATCGAGACCTGCACGGACTATCTGGCATCGGTAGACGACAAGGACTTCGCCGGCTCGGAAGAGCGCAAGATCGCGCCGCCGTGGCTGGATGGCAAATGGTTCCGTGGCAATGACTACGTCGTCGGCCTTGCAATCCCGAACTTCAACTTCCATCTCACGATGACCTACGCGATCCTGCGCCACAACGGCGTCGATCTCGGCAAGATGGACTTCATCGGGGGCCTGAAGATTCAGGACGCTTGAGCAACGGCGGTGCTGCGCGGGCCTCGCGGCGTTCACCCCTGCGGGGCCGCGCAGAGCGCGCGCCACTTCCAGCACTCAGCTGCCGGACTCGAAGCATTCAATGAGATCGATTGTCCCGGCCGACCGGAGCTTCCCTTGTCCCAAGCCTTCAGTTACTACCTGCGCGTGCGATACGCCGAGTGCGATGCGCAGAAGGTGGTATTCAACGCCCGCTATGGCGATTACGTCGATCTGGCCGTGTCCGAGTTCATTCGCGCCATCGGTTACGGTGCGCAAATGGTCAGCAGCGAGCTGGACTTCCAGCTCGTCAAGCAGACCACTGAATGGAAAGCACCGTTCCGCTATGACGATGTCCTCGAGTGCCGCGTCGCGGCGCAACACATCGGCAACACTTCGTTCACCATCGGTGTGGAGTTCCGTCTGGCCGGTGAAGAGGTGTTACGCGCCAAGTCCGAAACGGTCTACGTGATGGTCGATCATCAGCTCGCAAAAACCCCGGTGCCGGCGGCCTTTCGTGCTGCACTTGAGGACGGCGCAAAAGGGCAAAACACCGACCACGCCGCGCGCCCCTGAAGAAACCCACCGCAGTAGCGACAATTTTTCCGTCGGTAGAGCTTCAACAGTGTATCCGCGAATCGGGTGTTCGACGTCTGCATCAGGGCGGAATGCGACAGGCGCTGATGTGCCAGTGGCGGTCCTCCGCGACCGACCGCTTTGGAGAACGTCACCGCGAAGCGGCTGCAGGGGCGTCGCGATGGAACTCACTGTTGGACTGAACAGAGCCGCCCCTCTCTGCCTCGGCGCATACGGCGGCATGCGCTTCTCCTTCTGGCGGGTTGGCTCCTCCGGAAACTGCGAACCACCACAGAAACAGGATTCGCTCTGGTTCGCGTATCAGGACCAGCCAACGGTTAGGGGTTATTTCAGTGAGTACATCCCGATCATTTACCTGTATTTCGCCGCCGGCCGAACTAAATCAGATGCGCGGTGCGCAGCTGAGCGGTCACAATAGCGAATGAAAATACCCAAGGGCTTGCAGCCGCTGATCGACGACGCCGTCATCGACGAAGTGATTCGCCCTCTCAAGAGTGGCAAGGAAGCTTCGGTTTACCTGGTTGCCTGCGGCCGCGAAATTCGCTGTGCAAAGGTCTATAAGGCGGCGGAGAAGCGCGGCTTTCACAAGCTTGCCGAGTATCAGGAGGGTCGCAAGGCGCGCGGCAGTCGCGAGGCGCGAGCGATGGGCAAGCGCAGCAAATTCGGACGCAAGGAACAAGAAGTCGCCTGGAAGAATGCCGAAGTGGACGCGCTCTACCGCCTCACCGCCGCAGGCGTCAGGGTGCCACGGCCTCACGGTTTTCATGAAGGCGTTCTGCTCATGGAACTGATCGCTGATGCCGCTGGCGATGTTGCTCCGCGACTCAATGATGTCGAGCCGACGCCGAAGCAGGCGCGCGAGTGGCATCAATTCCTGATGTCGCAGATCGTGCTGATGTTGTGCGCCGGACTGATCCACGGTGATCTTTCAGAGTTCAACGTGCTGGTCGATGCCCATGGCCCGGTGATCATTGATTTGCCGCAGGCCGTGGACGCTGCCGGCAACAACAATGCCTTCCGAATGCTGGCACGCGATGTCGAAAATATCACCGCCTATTGCGGCCGTTTTGCGCCCGAGTTGCTTGCTACCGAGTACGCGCATGAAATCTGGAAGCTCTATCAGAGCAGTGAACTGCGTCCTGATAGTCCGCTGACCGGACGCTTCGTACACGACGCGACGGCGGCGGACGTGGGTGATGTGCTGCATCAGATCGACGAGGCGCGGCGTGAAGCCGAGCGCCGCCAGCGCGGACGTGAGGAAGCGGAGGCGGGCCTGAACGACTAGAAAATCGGCTACTTCTGCCTTGGGCTGAACGGAGCCTGTCAGGTTTCACCAGTACAACCGGCACCTTCGATCGAATCGATGCCGACACGCGCGTATCGGAAGCAGCGTCCGCCGCTGCACTCGTCCAACGCAAGTCACTGCCGCGCTAGAAGCCGGTCGGCTCCGGGATCGTCTTGATCATCGCCTTCGGTAGCAGGGCTTTCTCACTCGGCGGATTCACCAGACAGCTGCGGCCACGCCAGTGAGCGGCACCGATCTTCCTGGTCTTGGGATCGACGATGAAATAGGTCTGGCAGTTCGGATCCGAAGACTTGGCGAACGCGAGATCCAGCTCGCTCGTCGAAGCGCCGGCCGGCTTGGGGATGCGCTGCTGATAGAGCTGATACTCATAGCCGTTGCTCGACTTGTCCGTCCGCAGCGGCGGACCCCATGACTCCCACAACGTGGCGACGTCCTGGCCAACCCAGGTCTGGATCACCTGCGTGTGATAAGCCTGCGGATACGGCGTCGTCATCGTCGCGCACGCGCCGACCAACGCAGCGACACACAGTGCAGTCAGGCGAATGGTCATGTCGGCTCTCATCAGGGACGTCTGGATTTCCCGGCACAGTAACGTCGACCCGCAGCGCGGATTGAGACATGCATCTCACGACAGCCTGACCCAGCAAAAAGCCCCGCTGTCTGGCGGGGCTTTTTGCTGAAGAGCAAGGGCAAGCGTCTACTTCTTCGACTCCTGCGCCAGCATCCCGGCCATGCCCTGCTTGGGCGCGCCGGCTTGCGCAGCCGCAGGACGCGGCGGCATGCGCGGCATGCCGACGAAGCCGATGGCCATCTGCTCTTCCATCGTCTTCATGTCCTCTTCGCTGTAGCCCATGTCCGCCATGATGCTCTTGGTGTGCTCGCCGACCAGCAGCGGACGACCCTGGATCACGCCCGGCGTATCGGACAGATCGACGAGCAGACCGATCTGGTCGAGCTTGCCGACGACCGGGTGCGGATAGCTGACGACCCATTTGCGCTTCTGGAATTCTGGATTGTCGTGCAGCTTGCGCGAGAACTCGGTGTCGACGATCTCGCAGGGCACGCCGGCGGCGTCGAGCTCGGCAAACCATTCCGCTGCCGTCCTGGTCTGCATGCGGCCGGCGATGAACGACGCGAGTTGCTTGTCGTTCTGCGCACGCGCATCCGGCGTCGCGAAGTGCTCGTCGATCGTCAGGCGCGGCGCGCGCAGTACGGCGAACAGCTCATCCCAGTGCGACTGCTCGACGAGCACGAAGCACAGCCACTGGCCGTCCTTGCAGGGATAGATGCGATGGCCGGCCGAGTAGCCAACCTGGTCGCCGCCGATGCGCGGGCGCTCGAAGCCCTTGCCGTCCGGTGTTGCCACCGCGTAGCTGGTGTTGAGCAGCGCGGCGTTGATGATGGACGTGTCGACGAACTGGCCTTCGCCGGTGCGGTCGCGGTGGTAGAGCGCGTTGATGATCGCAGTGGCAGACAGGAAGCCGTTGCCGGTATCGCCGAAGCTTGTGAAGCTCCACAGCGGACGGCCGACTTCGCCGTGATCGCCGGCGCGGCCCATGCCGCCGTCCTCGAACTGGATGCCGGACAGGCAGGCGCCGGTCTGGTCGTTGCCCGGCAGGCCTGCGCGCTTGCCGCGCTCGAAACCGCGCGAGTGGGCGTAGATCAG
>CAZDPA010000206.1:0-6693 GCA_964507195.1 uncultured Salinisphaerales bacterium
AACGGCGGGTGCGTCGCGAACATCTGCGAGAACTTGCCACCGCGGATACCGAAAGCGCGGACCGATTCCGGCAGGTCAGCTTCGTCCTTCGCGCCCTTCAGACGCTGCAGCGCGGCAATCATCTTGCGCTTGCCGGCCAGATGCGCACCGCCGGCATCGGCGCGGAACTCACGCTGGCGCGAGAACCAGGCGACGATCATCGAGGCGAGGATGCCGAAGACGATCTGCAGCACGATCACCGTCAGGTAGTAGCCCATGCCAACGCCGCGCTCGGTCTTGAACACCGCGCGGTCGATGACGTAGCCGATCACGCGCGACAGGAACATCACAAAAGTATTGAGCACGCCCTGGATCAGGGTCAGCGTCACCATGTCGCCGTTGGCGACGTGGCTGATCTCATGGCCAAGCACGGCTTCGACCTCGTCCTGGCTCATGCCGCGCAGCAGACCCGTCGATACCGCGACGAGCGCGCTGTTGCGACTCATGCCGGTCGCAAAAGCGTTCGGCTCCGGCGAGTCGAAAATCGCGACCTCGGGCATGCCGATGCCGGCGGCGCGGGCCTGACGCTCGACCGTCTGCAGCAACCAGACCTCGGCCGAATTCTTCGGCTGGGTAATCACCTGGGCGCCGGTGGCTCGCTTGGCCATCCACTTCGACATCGCCAGCGAGATGAACGAGCCGCCGAAACCGAAGATGGCGCTGAAGATCAGCAGTTGCTGCAGATTCAGGCCGTTGGCGGTCAGGTAACGATCGGCGCCGAGCAGGCTGGCGACGACCGACAGCACCAGCATCACGGCGATGTTGGTCATCAGAAACAGGGCGATTCTTTTCATGGCTGGAAAGCTCTGGCTCTAAAAGGTCAACGGGCTTGCGCCCAAACAAAGCTGCAATTTGGGCGCCGGGCGGGTTTTCAAGAGGCGGGAACAACACCGTAGGGTGGGCTGAACGCAGCGAAGCCCACCGGCAACGTCGGCTACGGTGGGCTTCGCTACGCTCAGCGCCGCCCTACTTCGCCGACACGGCATTCATGCCATCGACGCGCTGATACCCGCGCGGCAGATGGCCGCCCCGGCTGGCGCGCGCACCGGCGTAGTGCTCGAGATCGGCTGGCTTGAGCGTCAGCGTGCGCTTGCCGCAGACCACCTCCAGGCTGGCGCCGGCCGGCACGACCGCCGCCGCCAGGATGCGATCCTCGCCCTTGAGTGTGACCAGCTTGTTGCCCTTGCCTTTCGCAAGCTCCGGCAACTCGGCCAGCGGGAACAGCAGCAGGCGCCCTTCGGCCGTTGCGACGGCATAACGATCCTGCGCCGGATCGAGCGTGCGCACCGGCGCCAGCGCGGCTGACGAGCCACCGAGATTGACGATCGCCTTGCCGGCCTTGAGCCGCGATTCGAGATCGCCCAGCTTGACGACAAATCCATAGCCTTCATTGCCGCCGACGACATAGCGATCCGATGCGTCGCCCATCAGCAGCGCGGCAATGCGACCGCCGTCCTGCAGATCGAGACGCGTCGTCACCGGTTCGCCCTGCGAACGTGCCGACGGCAGCTCGCGCGGATTGAGCGTGTAGCTGCGGCCCTTGTCGTCGAGCAGGATCAGCAGCTGGTTGGTCTTGCCCTGCACATGGCACAGGTATTCGTCGCCAGACTTGTAGCTGAGCGCGACCGGATCGAGATCGAAACCCTTGCCTGCGCGAATCCAGCCGGCCTTCGACAGCACGACGGTGACCGGTTCGGCCGGTGTGATGTCGGTGGCTTCCAGCGCCTGCGGCGGCGGACGCGCATTGATCGGGCAGCGACGCTCGTCGCCATACTTCTTGGCGTCTTCCTTCAACTCGTCGCCAATCAGCTTGCGCATCTTGTCGTCGTCGCCGAGCACCGCTTCGAGGCCACGGCGCTCGGCATCGAGCTCGGCCTGCTCGCCGGTAATCTTCATCTCCTCGATCTTCTGAAGGTGGCGCAGCTTGAGATCGAGGATGTAATCGGCCTGGATTTCGCTCAGCGCGAAGGTGCTGATCAGCTTCGCCTTCGGATCATCCGCAGTCCGGATGATGTGGATCACCTCATCGATGTTGAGGAAGGCGATCATCAAACCTTCGAGCAGATGCAGCCGCTCGTTGACCTTGCTCAAGCGATGGTTCAGACGCCGCGTCACCGTCGCGAAGCGGTACTCAAGCCATTCAGTCAGGATCTCCTTGAGATTCTTGACCCGCGGCCGGCCGTCGAGGCCGATCATGTTGATGTTGACGCGGTAGCTGCGCTCGAGATCGGTCGTCGCAAACAGATGCGCCATCAGCGCTTCGGCATCGACGCGGTTCGAGCGCGGCACGATGACCAGACGCGTCGGATTCTCGTGATCGGATTCGTCGCGCAGGTCCTCGACCAGCGGCAGCTTCTTCGCGCGCATCTGATCGGCAATCTGTTCCAGCACCTTGGCCGGCGATACCTGGTGCGCGAGATTGGTGATGATGATGTTGCCGTCGTCGTCACGCTCCCAGCGCGCACGCGCACGGATCTGGCCGTTGCCGGTCTGGTAGATCTTGAGCAGGTCGGCGGGCTCGCTGACGATTTCGCAGGCGGTCGGAAAATCCGGGCCGGGCACGAACTCGCAAAGCTTCTCGATATGCGCATTCGGATGCTTGAGCAGATGCAGGCAGGCTGCGACAAGCTCGCGGATGTTATGCGGCGGGATATCCGTTGCCATGCCGACCGCGATACCGGTCGTACCGTTGACGAGGATGTTCGGCAGGCGCGCCGGCAGCAGCTTGGGCTCCTGCAGCGTGCCGTCGAAGTTCGGCAGCCAGTCGACCGTGCCGTGCTCGAGTTCGCTGAGCAAGGTCGACGCATACGGCATCAGGCGCGATTCGGTGTAGCGCATCGCCGCGAACGATTTCGGATCGTCGGCGCTGCCCCAGTTGCCCTGGCCGTCGACCAGCGGATAGCGGTAGTTGAAGGGCTGCGCCATCGTCACCATCGCTTCATAGCAGGCCGAGTCGCCGTGCGGATGGAACTTGCCGATGACATCACCGACGGTGCGCGCCGACTTCTTGTGCTTCTGCCCTGCGGACAGGCCCAGCTCGGACATCGCGTAGATGATGCGGCGCTGTACGGGCTTCAGACCGTCGGCGATATGCGGCAGCGCGCGGTCGAGCACGACGTACATCGAGTAGTCGAGGTAGGCCTTCTCGGCGAAAACGCGCAGCGGCTGGCGTTCGGTTTCGATGATGGGGGTTGTGGTCATGGCTGGAAAGATCAGGACACAGTATTAGGGGATTCTGCCGACAAGGGTTGGTGACCACTGAGCAATCAAGGACTCGACCACGCCACGGGGATCAGGTGCCACAGCCGCAGCTCAGACTTCAGCGCGATTGCCTTCCCGCTCCAGCCATTCCTTGCGATGACCGGCGCGCTTCTTCGCCAGCAGCATGTCCATCAATTCGTCGGCTGGGCCGTCGTCGAGCGTCATCTGCACCAGGCGACGCGTGTCGCGCGCCATCGTCGTTTCGCGCAGCTGCAGCGGATTCATTTCGCCGAGACCCTTGAAGCGGGTCACGCTGATCTTGGCCTTGTTGCCTTCGGCGGCGAGCCGATCGATCACGCCGTCGCGTTCGGCAGCATCCAGCGCATAGAACACCTGCTTGCCGGCGTCGATGCGATACAGCGGTGGCATCGCGATGTAGATGTTGCCGGCCTCGACCAACGGCCGGTAATGCTTGAGGAACAGCGCGCACAGCAGCGTCGCAATGTGCAGGCCGTCGGAGTCGGCGTCGGCGAGCACGCAAACCTTGCCGTAGCGCAGGCCGCTGATGTCGGCACTGCCTGGATCGACGCCGATCGCGACGCTGATGTTATGGATTTCGTCGGAGCCCAGCGCCTCGTTGGCGTCGACTTCCCAGGTATTGAGGATCTTGCCGCGTAGCGGCATCACCGCCTGGAACTCACGATCGCGCGCCTGCTTGGCCGAGCCTCCGGCCGAATCGCCTTCGACGAGGAACAGTTCGGTGTGCGCCGGATCGGACGACACGCAGTCCGCCAGCTTGCCCGGCAGCGCTGGTCCGCTGGTGATCTTCTTGCGAATGACCGTCTTGGCCTGCTTGAGGCGCGCGCTGGCATTGGCGATGACCAGCTGCGCAACCTGCTCGCCCTGGTCCGGATGCTGGTTGAGCCAGAGGCTGAACGCGTCATGGACGACGCCCCCAACAAAGGCAGCGGTTTCGCGCGAAGACAGGCGTTCCTTGGTCTGCCCGGCGAACTGCGGATCGTGCATCTTGACGCTGAGCACGTAGGCGCAGCCCTGCCAGACGTCTTCCGGCGTCAACTTCATGCCGCGCGGCAGCAGGCTGCGGAACTCGCAGAACTCGCGGATCGCTTCGGTCAGACCGGTGCGCAGGCCGTTGACGTGGGTGCCACCCTGCATCGTCGGAATCAGGTTGACGTAGCTCTCGGCCACCGGCTCGACGCGACCCCCTTCCTGGTTCAGCCACACCAGCGCCCACTCGGCTTCTTCGCGCTTGCCCTTGAAGTTGCCGATGAAGGGCTCGGCCGGGAGCACCTCGGCACCATCGAGGGCGTCGCGCAGGTAATCCGGCAGGCCATTCTCGTACTGCCAGACGATCTGCTCGTTGTTGATGCGATCATCGAGCGAAACCTTGAGGTTCGGGCACAGCACGGCCTTCGCGCGCAGCACCTGCTTGAGGCGCGGCAGCGAAAACTTCGGCGAATCGAAATAGGAAGCGTCGGGCCAGAAACGCACGGTCGTGCCGGTGCGGTTCTTGCCGACCGTGCCGACGACTTCAAGCTGGCGGCTGCGCTCACCGCCGCGGAATTCGATCAGGTGTTCCTGGCCACCGCGGAACACACGCACTTCGAGCTTCGCCGACAGCGCATTGACGACCGACACGCCGACGCCGTGCAGGCCGCCGGAGTATTGGTACATCTTGTTCGAGAACTTGGCGCCTGAATGCAGCTTGGTCAGGATCAGCTCGACGCCGGTGACCTTGTGCTCCGGATGGATGTCGACCGGCATGCCGCGACCGTCGTCGGCGACTTCCAGCGAGCCATCCTCGTAGACGATGACGCTGAGCGCCTTGCAGTGCCCGGCGAGTGCTTCGTCGACTGCGTTGTCGATGACTTCCTGCGCCAGATGGTTCGGCCGCGAGGTGTCGGTGTACATGCCCGGGCGCTTGCGTACCGGGTCGAGTCCCTGCAGGACTTCAATTGCTTCTGCGCTGTATTGGGAGGAATTGGCCATCGTTCTTCGAATATCAAAAAGCCGCCGGACACTAGCGGATACACGGGGGGTCGGCAACAGGGATAAACTGCGGGCCGCTCAGCTTGGCTGGCGTGAATATTCTTCAGCTTAATTCACATTAGTCAATAAAAAAACACATCCGCAAGGACCAGTATGCCGAAGAAATCGGACAGCACCACGAATCCCGGACTGGCCCGCGATGGCGGCAGCGATCCGGTCGGCCAGTTTGAAGGCTCGATGAAGGAGCTTGAGGACATTGTCCAGAGCCTCGAACGCGGTGACCTGAAGCTGGAACAGTCGCTGGCCCTGTTCGAGCGCGGCGTCGCCCTGACGCGCCAATGCCGCGGCGCCCTCGACTCGGCCGAGCTGAAGGTGCGCAATCTGCTGGACAGCGCACAGAACGAGCCGGGCGCCGAGGACGACGATTCGTGAATGATGCGGCGGCCACTGATCTGAGCGCGCGCCTCGCCCGTCATGGCCAGCGCCTCGATGCTGCATTGAATCGCTGGCTGCCACCGGCCGATCATTACCCGGCACGCCTGCATGAGGCGATGCGCTACAGCAGCGATGGCGGCAAGCGCCTGCGGCCGATGCTGGTCTATCTCGCCGGCGATGTCCTTGATCTCGACAAGCGCCTGCTCGATGCGCCGGCCTGTGCGGTCGAGCTGATCCACGCCTATTCGCTGGTTCATGACGATCTGCCGGCGATGGACGACGACGACCTGCGCCGCGGCCGTCCGACCGTACACAAGGCTTATGACGAGGCCACGGCGATCCTGGTCGGCGATGGATTGCAGGCGCTGGCATTTCAGGTGCTGGCAGGTGACCACCGCCTCGGCGCGAAGCAACGCCTGAAGATGATCGGGATCCTTGCCGAAGCCGCCGGCTCGCGCGGCATGGTCGGCGGTCAGGCCGTGGACCTGCAATCCGAAAACCAGCGGCTGACACTGGCCGAACTCGAAGCCCTGCACATCCACAAGACCGGCGCCCTGATCCGCGCCTGCCTGCGCCTCGCCTGCGCCGCCGCGCCGACGCTGCCGGACGATCAGGCCGAAGCCCTGGACCGCTATGGCAAGACCATCGGCCTCGCGTTCCAGATCCAGGACGACGTACTGGACGTCGAAAGCAATTCTGCGACGCTGGGCAAGACCGCCGGCAAGGACAGCGCCAGCGGCAAGTCGACCTATCCGGCCATTCTTGGCCTGAGCGCGGCGCGCGAACGGGCCAACGATCTGTTTGTGCAGGCACGCAGCGCGCTGAAGCCTTTTGGACGCAGGGCACAGCCCCTATTGGAGTTTGCCGACAGCATCCGCCAGCGGGATCGATAGGCGGCTAGGGCCTGTTAACGCCATGTCGACCGCTGTGATGCCACGAGATTTGCGGCCAGGCAAGGCGCAACCGATCAAATTCGATGGTTCCAGGAGGAGGGCGCAACGCCGCATG
>CAZDPA010000207.1:0-6443 GCA_964507195.1 uncultured Salinisphaerales bacterium
GACCGAAGAGCCAGATCGTCCGTGAGCGGTTTCCGGACCTGCTGTCGATCAGCGGCCCGCAGGACTACATCAGCGTCATGCAGGCGGTGCACAAGGCCGTGCCGCCAGCGCACGATCCGTTCCTCGATCTGCTGCCGTCGCCGAAGAACGATGCGGTCGGCATCAAGCTGACGCCCAAGCACTACGCGTACGTCAAGATTTCCGAAGGCTGCAACCACAAGTGCAGCTTCTGCATCATCCCGTCGATGCGCGGCAAGCTCGCTTCGCGCCCGGTCGGCGAGGTGCTGCTCGAGGCCGAGAAGCTCGCACGCTCCGGCGTGCAGGAACTGCTGGTGATCTCGCAGGACACCTCGGCCTATGGCGCCGATCTCAAGTCCGCGACCAGCCGCTGGCGCGAGCGCGACTACCAGACCCGTCTGCTCGATCTCTGCGACGGCCTCGGCGAACTCGGCATCTGGGCGCGCCTGCATTACGTCTATCCGTACCCGCACGTCGACCAGACCATTCCGCTGATGGCGGCAGGCAAGATCCTGCCGTATCTCGACGTACCGTTCCAGCACGCTTCGACGACCGTGCTCAAGGCGATGAAACGTCCGGCTGCGGCCGAGAACACCCTCAAGCGTCTCGCTGCATGGCGCGCGATCTGCCCGGAACTCACGGTGCGCTCGACCTTCATCGTCGGCTTCCCCGGCGAGACCGAAGACGACTTCGAGCTCCTGCTCGACTGGCTCGACGAGGCCCAGCTCGATCGCGTCGGCTGCTTCCGCTATTCACCGGTCAGCGGCGCCACCGCGAACGCACTGCCCGGCGCCGTGCCGGATGAAGTGAAGGAAGAACGCTACGAGCGCTTCATGGAAAAGCAGGCCGGCATCAGTGCCGCGAAGCTGCAGAAGAAGATCGGCAAGACCATCGAAGTACTGCTCGACGAAGTCCACGAAGACGCCGCCTGTGTCGGTCGTTCATCAGCCGATGCCCCGGAGATCGACGGCAAGGTCTATATCAAGGATCTGAGCAAACCGAAGGTCGGTCAGCGCATCAAGGTCAAGGTGGTGGATGCCGACGATTACGATCTGTTTGCGGTGCCGCTCTGAGACTCGCTGTTCACTGCGGCGTCTCGATACACCGCGCTGACGCGCGGCACTCGACGCGAACGGAGTGGGTTTCGTGCCGCGGAGAAACAGACCCCGTTCGGATCGAGTGCCTGCGAAGCAGGTGTATCGAGATCCTCGCGCGAACCGCCGGGCTTACTTCTTCCCGGGCGCCGCCTTCGCCGCATCCAGCTGCATCTCCATCGCCCCGCGCAGCATCATCAGGATGAATCGCTCGGCACGGCCGCGGATTGCCGGGCGCTGAGCCGGTTGCTCGAGATAGTCGAGCGAGAAGTAGGCCATCTCGCGGACGATGACCGACGCGATTTCGTACATGGTCTCTTCGTTGACCACTTGCGGCGGCGTCAGCTGCAGCATGTCCTCGGCCATGTCGGCGGCCAGCGTGTCGAAGATCTTGCGGATCGCCGCGCGCAGCACCGGCGATGGCCCATGCAGTTCGCGGATGCCGACGACATAGGCCTGTTCGTGCTGGGTCACGAATTCCAGCACCAGCGCGACTGAGGCCCTGACGATCACGGCGGCGCGCTCGCTCAGGTCGCGTGGGTCCTCGAGCGTCGCCATCTCGCTCAGGTCGCCAAACGGCTGACGGCGGCGCTCGCGCAGCCCGCGGCGCAGATGGCCACTCAGTTCTTCGATGACCGCAAGGCCGAGATCGTCGAAATCCCGGAAATGACGATAGAAGGTATTCGGGTTCAGGCCGGCCTGGCGCGCCACCTCGCGCAGACCCAGCGTCGCGAGACTGCGCGTGGTCGCCGCAAGCTGCATTGCGGCTGCCATCAGCCTTTGGCGCCCGGTTTGCGGGGCATCCCGGGGCATCTCTGAGCTTGGGCTGCCGTCAATAACCTTAGTCATTTCAATGCTATGTTCGAATCATTGATGTGATCGTGACATTGAGTGTTGACACGATTGTATACAGTCGTCTACCTTGAACGTAGACAAGTGTAGACAAGTATCTGTGCCCTTGTCGCCATTCAGCGAGGAGCCTTATCCATGAGCCAGGTCATCAACGAACCCGTTAGCGCCACCGCAGCGAAGCACGGCACCGCCAAGGCGCGTCCGAACATGCTGCCGACGCGGCGCGATGTGCATTTCCGCCTGCCAGCCGAGCGCATTTCCGACTGGAACAAGAACAGCGTGCATCTGTCGCAGTTCATGAACACCCTGTCGATCCTGTTCCCGGTCGGCGAGCGCTTCTTCATCGATGCGGTGCGCGCCTACCGCGACCGCATCACCGATCCCGAGCTCAAGCAGGCCGTGACTGCGTTCATCGGCCAGGAAGCCATGCACGGCCGCGAGCACGAGGAGTACAACGACGCGTTGTTCGCCAAGGTGCCGGAGGCCGCCGCGGTCGAGCGCTTCGTTGCGCGCTTCCTGTCGCTGCTGAAGAAGCTGCCGCCGCGCATGCGCCTCAACGCGACGATTGCGCTCGAGCATTTCACCGCGATCCTTGCCGACCGCCTGCTGATCGAGGAAGACATCCTCAAGGACTGCGAGCCCCGCTTCGCGGCGTTGTGGCGCTGGCATGCGCTTGAGGAAACCGAGCACAAGGCCGTGGCGTACGACGTCTGGCAGACCATCGCCGGCAAGGGCGTCGGCGCGTCGATCGAACGCGGAGTCGGCCTGCTGATCGCAAGCGTGCTGCTGTGGGCCATCGTGCTGCCTTCGTACCTGCTGATCCTGCGCCGCGAAGGCAAGCTCACCGATCTCAAGGGCTGGCGCCTGTTCTTCAGCTATACCTTCACCAAGGTGCCGTTCTTCCCGCGCCTGGTCCGGCCGTGGCTGGACTACTTCCGCCCGAGCTTCCATCCCTGGAATCATGACAACCGTCACTTCCTGGTGCAGATTGACCCGCTGTTGGCCAAACTGCAGACCGCTGCCTGATCTGATTGTTGAAGTAACGGAGCATCGTCCGCATGGGCATCTACGAAACCGCGGCGTCGGCAACGCGCGACGCGCATCGCATCCTGATCGTCGGCAGCGGCTTTTCCGGCCTCGGCATGGCGATCCAGCTCAAGCAGGCCGGTATCAAGGACTTTCTGGTGCTGGAAAAGGAAGGCGGCGTCGGCGGCACCTGGCGCGTCAACAACTATCCGGGTTGCGCCTGCGATGTGCAGTCGCATCTGTATTCGTTCTCGTTCGAGCCGAACCCGGACTGGACGCGGATGTTCGCGCCACAGGCGGAGATCAAGGCCTATCTCGAGCACTGCGCCGAGAAGTACGGCATCACGCCGCATCTGCGCCTGAACACCGAAGTGCGTTCGGCACGCTGGGACGATGACGCCGGTCTGTGGCATGTGACGGATGCGCAGGGTGCGGTGTACCGCGCACAGGTGCTGGTGTCCGGCATGGGCGGCTTGTCGACGCCGTCGTATCCGCAGCTCAAGGGCATCGAGCGCTTCAAGGGCAAGACCTTCCACTCGCAGCAGTGGGATCACGATTACGATCTGGGCGGCAAGCGCGTCGCGGTGATCGGTACCGGTGCATCGGCGATCCAGTTCGTGCCGAAAATCCAGGGCGAGGTTGCGCGACTTGATCTGTACCAGCGCACGCCGCCGTGGATCATCCCCAAACCCGATCGCGCAATCAGCGGCATCGAGCGCACTGTGTTCGCACGCCTTCCTGCCGCACAGAAGGCAATCCGTGGCGCGATCTACAGCGCGCTCGAAAGCCGTGCGCTGGCCTTTACTGTCGAACCACGCCTGATGAAGCTCGCGCAGAAAGTCGCCGAGTGGCATATCCGCCGGCAGATCAAGAGCCCGGCGCTGCGCAAGCTGGTGACGCCGGATTACACGATGGGCTGCAAGCGCGTGCTGATCTCGGATGACTACTATCCGTCGCTGATGCAGGCCAACGTCGATGTGATCGGCGACGGCATCCGCGAAGTGCGCGCCAACAGCATCGTCGACAGCAACGGCGTCGAGCGCGAAGTCGACGCGATCATCTACGGCACCGGCTTCAAGGCGACGGACCCGGTTGCGCGCGGCGTCGTGTTCGGCCGCGACGGCCAGGACCTGTTCGATGCCTGGCCGCAGGGTCCGGAGGCCTACAAGGGCGCGGCAGTGTCTGGCTTCCCCAATCTGTTCTTCCTGATGGGTCCGAACACCGGGCTCGGCCATAACTCGATGGTCTACATGATCGAGTCGCAGATCGCCTATGTCATCGATGCGATCCGCACGATGAAAAACCGTCGACTGCGCTCGGTCGAAGTGCGCGCTGATGCGCAGGAACGCTTCAACAAGTCACTGCATCAGCGCATGCGCCGTTCAATCTGGAGCGTCGGTGGCTGCGTGAGCTGGTATGTGCACCCGGAGAGCGGTCGCAACGTCACGCTGTGGCCGGGCTTCACCTGGCAGTTCCGCCGGCTGACGCGGCGCTTCGATGCGCAGGCCTATCAGCTGAGTGGTGAAGGGACGCGTGCGCCAGCGACGTCAACGCCGGACAGACCGGTTGCCACTCCCGCCTAGGGAAGAACCAGATTCCAGAGCGGCACAGTCAGCAGCGACAGCAGGATGCCGCCGCCGAGGATGGTGTTGGCAAGCGGTGAGTCGAGATGGTGTTGATCGCAGAGGATGGCGGCCGAGATCATCGGCGCCATCGATGCCTGCAAGGTCGCAATCGTCAGCGTCAGCCCGCCCACGCCGCTCAGCCAGCCCAGACTCACGATCAGCAGCGGCGCGATCAGCAGTTTCCATCCAAGACTGAGCGCGACCGGCAATGCCTGGCCATTTCCCAAGTGAAAACGGAAGCGCAGACCGACCGAGAACAGCGCCAGCGGCACGAGGGTTGATCCGACCCGCAGCAGGATGTCTTCGGCTATCGGCGGCCAGCCGCCGAGCACACCAACCAGTGCGCCAAGAAGCAACGCAGCGAAGGGCGGGAACTTCAGAACCTTGAGCGCGATCTCGCGCGGCCGGGTATGGCCTCCCGAGTACATCGCCGAAACAATGGTGCCGCTGACCGCGAGCATGAGGAAGCAACCGAGCTGATCGGCGACAACGCCGACGGCGAGACCTTCACGCCCGCGCAGGGCTTCGAGCAGCGGGTAGCCGAGGAAGGACGTGTTGCCGAGTCCGCCCATGATGATCAGGCCACCGATACGTGCGCGGCTCCAGCTGAAATGCCTGCCCAAGGCCCGGAACAGCACGAAGGAACCGGCAAACACCAGCCACTGCGATACCGGCAGATACCAGGATTGCCATTCGATCTGCACGCGCGGCACCAGGTCCAGCACCATCGCCGGCAAGGCGATATTGATCACCCACCAGTTCAGGCCTTGGGCTAAGCCCATCGGCGGTCGCGCAAAACGTGCGACGAGTACGCCGAGCAACAGGCACGCGATGAGGAGTACGAATGCGCTCATGAGGCGCGAATTGTAATCGCAGTGCGCCTGCGAGCAGGCCCACCTTGCCTAGAAGAACGCCACGACCATCACTGCGCCCATGCCGATCAGCGCGAAAAGCCCGACTGCAAACGCGGCCGACCGGGCGAGCTGCACGCCAAGGTAGTACGCCGCCATGTGGCTGATGCGCGCCGCGATGTAGATCCACGCCAGCGTGTTGAGCCAGCTGGCATTGGCGGCAACGAGCACACCAACGATGACCAGCACGATGAATGCGGCGACGCTTTCGTTGGTGTTGGCATGCGCGCGGCTGGCGCGGAACAGAAAGCTGGCGTGATCGGGCTTGATCGGCAGGCCGGGTGCGTGCTTAGCCACGATGCCGGCGACATCCAGCACCAGCAATTGCACGCACAGCAACAGCGCCGAGACACCGAGCGCGATGACGGCGGGTTCGTAAGGCATCAGCCATGCTTGCATGAGGTACCCCGTATTTTGGTTCGCCCGGATTGTCCGGGCTTTGGTCGGTGAAGCGCAGCGTTTGGAATTGTGTTTTTTATTAGACTATACATGTTTTATATAATATTAAATCACACTGAGCATTGCGGTGGTGAGCAGAAGTCCGGATACGCAGCGGGGAAAGGGCGGCGCATGATGCGCATCAACCGGGCCGGACGATGGACAGTTGCAGCGCAGTCCATGAGACTCGCGCCATCGCTACTTTCACTCCTGATGCAGTCAATGGGGATTACTCAGCATGAGCTTGATGCGCACCAAGGCGATTGATCCAACCGCCAACACCGGCCTCAAACGCTGCCTCACCGCTTCCGACCTGGTTCTGCTCGGCATCGGCTGCATCATCGGCACCGGCATCTTCGTGCTGACCGGCGTTGCCGCCGCGAAGCATGCAGGGCCGGCGATCGTGCTGTCGTTCATCATCTCGGGTACGGCCTGCGCGTTTGCGGCGCTGTGCTATGCGGAACTCTCGGCCGCCATCG
>CAZDPA010000208.1:0-6424 GCA_964507195.1 uncultured Salinisphaerales bacterium
CTGCCCACCCAGTTCAAGCCGATCGACCTGAAGATCGACCAGCAGGCAGGCACCGCCCAAGTCTCCATTCAGGGACTGATAGAAGCGTCTGCCGAGCCGATCAGGAACCCGATGACCGGCGCGCCTCACCGTGCCACGGTGAGCCTGCCGACCGGCTTCGAGTACACGGAGGCGGAGTTCCTCGCGGGTACCGCCAAGACATCCGGCGAGATCAGGCTGGAGTTCAACGGCACGCATGCGCACATCGCCAAGGTCAACTGGACTACGCACGGCCTTGTGCGCTGACCAGCGGGCCGCCGCGTGAGCGAGGCGGGCGCCGCCACTGCTGCTCCGCTCGAAGCAATCCTGAAGCGCGACCGAGTCATTGTTCTGGCCGGACTGGTCGCGGCGGTTGTCATCTCCTGGATTTACCTGATCCTTGCCTCGTACGACATGTACGGCGCCATGGATGGGATGTCCGCATGGATGATGACCGCCGCCTGGGACATCAAATACACCACCCTGATTTTCGGAATGTGGGTGGTGATGATGATCGGCATGATGCTGCCCAGCGCGGCGCCGGCGATCCTGCTCTATACGATGATCCTGCGGAACAGCCATCAGGCCAGCGCACCGGTGGCTCGTACCTATGCCTTCATGAGTGGCTATCTGCTGGCGTGGACGGCCTTCAGTGCGGCGGCGACTGCACTGCAATGGATGCTTGCCAAGACCACCTTGCTGTCGCCCATGATGGACAGCGCCCATTCATGGCTCAGCGCATCCCTGTTGATCGTTGCGGCGCTGTATCAGCTGACGCCACTCAAGCAGACCTGCCTCAAGGGTTGCCGTGCACCCGCGGAGTTTCTTTCCCGACACTGGCGTCCCGGCCGGGGCGGTGCTGTGCGTCTCGGGATGCATCACGGGCTGTATTGCGTGGGCTGTTGCTGGGCCTTGATGTTGTTGCTGTTTGCTGGCGGCGTCATGAGTCTGTTGTGGATCGGGGCGATCACGATCTATGTGCTGATTGAAAAACTCGCACCGTACGGAATGCAGAACAGTCGGTGGAGCGGCGTCGTGCTGTTGCTGGTCGGGGCCTGGATGCTGGTGAACGGTGCTTGAAAATGGATCCGCACGAAAGACGCTGGTGACCGGGAAAGAACAGAAGGAGAAAGATCTAATTGTTCAACCTTTTGCGATATTCGACAGTCAGGCACGCATAGTCCTCAGCGGTGTCTATGTCGATCGCCGCTTCCGGCATCGCAACGCATTCGACTGCCGTCGCATATCGCGTAAGCAGGAGTCGCGCACCCTGCGGTCCTTTGAGTTGAGCCAGCTCCGCAAAGTAGCGATGCGGGAACAGGCACGGCGCACCTTGCGCCTCGCCCCAGTCAGACACAACGATCTGTTTCGGTTGAGTGTGGTGCGCATCGATCAGGCGCTGCAGTTGCACGCTGCCGATCAAGGGCAGGTCTGCCGGGCACACAATCGCTGCAGCGTACGGCCCGGCATCGGACAGGATGTGCTTGAACGCTGTGGCGATGGAGGTGCCCATGCCTTCGCGCCAGGCCGCGTTGTGCACGACCATCGCATGGGTGCCTGCCAGCTCTGCCTCGATGCGCTCAGCGTAGGCGCCAGTGACAACCAGTACACGATTGTTGATCTCCAGCGCCGCCTTGGCGATCCTGCGGATCAGTGTCTGCCCCTCAAACTCCTCGAGCAGCTTCGCACTGCCATACCGACTGGAATTCCCAGCCGCGAGCAGCACGATGCAGATGTCGCTCAATGGATCGGTCCGTCGCTGGCGCTGAGGTGGCCGCCGGTGTGGCCGTTGACGCTGGCCTGGATTTCAGCGGCGATCGCGAGGGCGATTTCCTCGGGGGTTTCGGAGCCGATGTCGAGGCCGGCGGGGGCGTGCAGCGGGACCGTCGTTGACTTGATCGCGGCGTGCATCTTCGCGGCGCGGATGCGCGAGCCGAGGGCGCCGAGGTAGGCGAGGGGCTGGCTGGCCAGCACCTGCAGGTAGTCGATGTCGCGTTCGAGGTTATGCGTCATCACGACGACGGCGGTGCGTGCATCGCACGGCACGCGCTGACTGAAGGTCTGCGGCGTGGCGCGCAGGCGTTCCGTGCCGTCGGCGAGTGCGGGAATCGGCGTGTCGTCGCGGTGATCGACGACGCAGATCTGCCAGCCCATGCTGCGGCCGAGTCGGGTCAGTGCCAGTGTCGTCGTGTTGACGCCGATCAGCACCAGCCGCAGCGGCGGGCGCAGGCATTCGATCAGGACCTGCAGCTTGCCCTGCGAGGTCGCCAGCTCCTGGAACTGAACGGTGGGCAACGCAGCGGCGGACTGATACTGGGTGAGCAGGCTGGCGCTGAGCTGCGGGTCGCCCAGCTCGTCGAGCAGGACTTTGCCGGCCCAGACCAGATGCCGCGGCTTGTCCAGGCAGCTGTCGCCACGGGCGAAGACCGTGAACAGCAGGCCATCCGCGCGTTGTTGCAGGGACTCGGCGACGGCTGCGGCGAAACGCAGGTCGTCGGCGTCTTTCAATGGCGCGAGCAGGATTTCCATCTCGCCGCCGCAGCCGAGTTCGAGCAGGGTGTCGTAGCCATGCTCGCGGTCGTAGCGCAGCAGGCGGGCGCGGCCGTCGGCAATGACTTCGTGCGAGCGGGCGATGATGTCGGCTTCGGGGCAGCCGGCGGACAGACCGCGTACGACGCTGCCGTCGCCGAGCACGAGCATGCGGGCGCCGGCGCGACGGAATACCGGACCGCGGGTCTGGACCAGCGTCGCGAGTGCCGCGCCGCCGACGAATCCACCGGCCTGCAGGCGCTGCAGTCCAGCGTGCAGGTCGGTGAATTCGTGTGGCGTCATACGCGAGGTGAGTCAGGAAGATTGCGAACAGTGCCCTCTCGCCCGCTTGCGGGAGAGAGTTGGAGAGAGGGGGCCGATGGAGTCGGCAAGGTCGGTCGAGTCCGCAAACACGCTCGCTATTGCGAGCACCCTCTCCCTGGCCCTCCCCCAGAGGGGGAGGGAATCGAAGGCGTACTGGAGCTTGCAGTTCATCGACCCCTTATACGCGCTCGCCGACCAGCTTGGCGGTGCCGAAGATGCCCATCTTGCACTTGCCGGTCAGCTTGTTGCCTTCGATGTGCGCTTCGTACTTGAGCGTGATCTTCATCGGCTTGGTGACCTTCAGGTCCCACACGAGGTGGTTGCCCTTGACCGTGCCGGTGAAATGGGCTTCGTCCATGTTCATGATGAACACGCCGGTCAGCGCATTGCCTTCGGTGCTCATGCGGCCGGTGAAGGCCTGCGGGCCCAGTGGCGTGGACAGCACGAACTTCCAGTCGCCGTCAATCTGGACCGCCGTACTGCTGACGCTCTTCTCCTGCGGGGCCGATGGCGTGAACTCGTTATGTACCGGTGCTTCGGTGGACGGTGCGGGTGTTCTTGCAACCGTTGCGGCCGGCGCTGGCGCTGCATGCTCGGCGATCTCGCGGCGGCCTTCGATGTGCGCGAGCAGGCGCGACGGCGTCAGCGGGAATTCGAGCTTGATTTCGCCGAAGGGTGCGAGCGCATCGGCGATCGCGTTGACGAGCGTCGGTGGGCCGACGATGCAGCCGCCTTCGCCGACGCCGCGGAAGCCGCCTTCGGCCTTCGACGGCTGTGAGGCGTCGTGGTTGTACTCGAAGTCGGGCACGTCGAAGATCGTCGGCAGCATGTAGTCCTTGTACGTCACCGCCGTCGGATTGCCGCGTGCATCGAACGAGACTTCTTCCATCAGCACGCTGCCGATCGCCTGCGCGAGTCCGCCAGCGATCTGGCCTTCGACGACCGCCGGATTGATCATCACGCCGCAGTCTTCGCTCGACACCCAGCGCTTGATCCTGACGAAGCCGGTATCGGCATCGACTTCGACGACGCAGGCATGCGCGGCGCTGGTCATCGTGATCGGCGGCGGGCGATAGCGATACTGCACTTCGAGGCCGGCTTCCATGCCTTCGGGCAGGCGCTCCGGCTCGCCGTAGGCGATGTCGGCGAGATCGCGCAGGGTGACGCTCTGCGGCTTCTCGCCGCCCAGCACATGGATGACACCTTCGCGCAGCAGGATGTTCTCCGGCGCCGTGTTGAGCAGGTGCGATGCGGCGAGCTTGATCTTCTCGACCAGCAGATCGGCGGCGCGGATGCAGGCGCCGCCACCGGCCACGGCCTGACGGCTGCCATAGGCGCCGGAGCCGTAACCGCCGCGCGAGCTGTCGTCCTCATAGACGCTGACGTCGTCGAACGGTACGCCGAGGCGTTCCGCGATCACCTGCGCCATCGTCGTCTGCGTGCCGTGGCCCTGCGAATGCGTCGACACGACGGCGCTGACCTTGCCGGTCGGGTCGATACGGATGTGCGCCGACTCGCTGATCAGCACGGCGATGCCGGTGCTGCCCGCGGTCGGTTCGATATAGGTTGCGAAGCCGAGGCCGAGATAGCGCCCCTGCTTGCGCGCTTCGGCCTGCTCGACGCGGAACGCGGCGACGTCGACTTTCGTCAGCAATACGTCGAGGCATTCCGCCGGGCTGATGTCTTCCAGCTCCAGGCCCATCGGCGTGGTGCAGGGTTGGTCGGTCCTGCGGATCAGATTGCGGCGGCGCAGTTCGATGGCGTCGATGCCGATCTGGCGCGCGGCGCGATCCAGCAGCACTTCACGCGCCAGCGATTCGATGGCCCAGGGACCGCGATAGGCGGCGAGGCCGACGGTGTTGGTAAACCAGCCGCGCGAATGGAAATCGAACTTCGGCAACTTGTGCGCGCCCCAGATGAACATCATCACCGCGATGTTGCTGTCCGCACCCTGCGGATACGCGCCGTTGTTGATGCCGTACTCGGCGTGCGAGGCGAGCAGGTTGCCGTCGTTGTCGAAGCCCACGCGCAGCTTGATCTCCTGCTCGCGCGCCTGGTTGGCGGACGTGAGATTCTCGAGACGGTCCTCGATCCACTTGAGCGGACGCTTGAGGATCATTGCGGCGAGCACCGTCGCGACTTCCTCGCGCCACGGTTGGCCCTTGAGGCCGAAGGAGCCGCCGACATCCTTGGAGATCACGCGGATCGAGGTCTGCGGCATGCCGAAGGCCTGCGCAAACCAGCGCGCGCACAGCTGCGGGCCCTGGCAGGACAGGTACACCGTCAGTTCACCGGAGCCCTGCGGTGCAGCGACAACGCCGCGCGGTTCCATCGGCGACTGTGCGATGCGCTGGTGCTTGAAGTCGATGCTGATCAGATGCGGCGCGGCCTTGAGCTGTGCTTCAAGCTCGTCGTCGAGATCCTCGGAGCCGGTCGCAGCCGCGACGTTGGAGTCCGTGTCCGGATGGACCAGCGGCCCGGTCTTGGCATCGGCCAGCGTGACGACCGGATCTTCCTCGTCGTACTCGACGACGATGAGCCCGGCGGCGTCTTCGGCGATGTAGCGATCTTCCGCGATGACCATCGCGACCGGATCGCCGACGTGGCGTACGCAGTCCGTCGCCAGCACCGGCACCGGCACGACCGGCGCGGCGAGGAAAAAGCTCAGCATGTCGACCTTGTAGCGCGCGAGGTCTTCGGCGGTCATCACCGCATGCACGCCGGGCAGCTGGCGCGCGACGGACAGATCGATAGCCTTGATGCGGCCGCGTGCGATCGGGCTGCGATGGAAGGCGACCTGCAGCATGCCGGGCAGGCCGACATCGTCGACGTAGATGCCCTTGCCGGTCAGCAGCCGCGTGTCTTCCTTGCGCGGCACCCGCTGGCCGATGTAGCGGCCGGTGGTGGGCGTCTCTGGCGCGTTCATGCGGCCCCTCCATCGACGTTTCCGCCGAGTTTCAGCGCGGCGCGGCGGATGCCCTGGTAACCGGTGCAACGGCAGATGTGGCCGGACATCGCCTGGACCAGCGTGTCGCCGCCGGGATTGCTTGCGCCGCTGGTCAGCGCGGCGAGCGTCATCACGATGCCCGGCGTGCAGAAGCCGCACTGCAGACCGTACTCATCGCGCAGCGCCTGCTGCACCGGATGCAGCGTGCCGTCTTCGGCGGCGAGACCTTCGACCGTGGTGATCTTCGCGCCATCGGCCTGCACCGCGAGCATCAGGCAGGAGCGCACCGCCTGGCCGTCGACGATGACCGTGCACGCGCCGCAGACGCCGTGTTCGCAACCGACATGCACGCCGGTACAGCCGGCATTGCCACGCAGGAAATCGCTGAGCGTGAGACGACCTTCGACGTTGGCCGTATGTGCGCGGCCGTTGATGTCGAGATGGATCTGGTGCTGGCTCATGCGCTCGCTCCGGCGGAGTGAAGAGCGGCCGGAGAGCGGCCCCTCACCCTGACCCTCTCCCCGCAGGCGGGGAGAGGGAACTGCGTATTGACCTCTGGTCTCCCTCTCCCCACGGTAGTGGGGAGAGGGTCGGGGTGAGGGGTTG
>CAZDPA010000209.1:0-6213 GCA_964507195.1 uncultured Salinisphaerales bacterium
CACCAGCGAGCGTGCACCGACCATGCTGTTGGCGCCGATCCGTGCGTTGTTGAGCACGACCGAGCCGATGCCGATGAGGCTGTTGTCGCCGATCTCGCAGCCGTGCAGCATCACCATGTGGCCGATCGTGCAGCCGCGGCCGATGCGCAGCTTGATGCCGGAATCCGTGTGCAGCACCGAGCCATCCTGAACATTGGTATCGTCGCCAATCAGCAGTTGGTCGGTGTCGCCACGCAGCACGCAGTTGAACCACACGCTGGCACGCTCGCCGAGCACTACGGAGCCGATGATGCTTGCGCTATCGGCCACCCACGCGCTTTCGGCCAGTTGCGGTACACGCTGTTCAAGTTGGTAAAGCATCCGGATGTCCGCCATGAAAATGATGCGCAGTGTGACGACAGCCCTTGTGCTGCTGCAAGCGGCGCTGCTGTGTGCGTGCAGCCCCTCGGCACCGAAGCTGGCGGCATTGGCCGACGATGCCGTCATTGTCGCCTTCGGCGACAGCCTGACCTACGGCACCGGCGCCAGGCGCGAGCAGGCCTACCCGGCGCAACTCGCGGCACGCATACAGCGTGAGGTCATCAATGCCGGCGTTCCCGGCGAAACCACGCCGGAAGGCCTGGAACGTCTGCCGGATGTGCTTGATGAGCATGAACCCGCCTTGGTCATTCTCTGCCTCGGCGGCAACGACATGTTGCGGAAGCTGGATCGCGCGACGATGAAGGCCAACCTGGCTGCGATGATTGGCGAGATCCGGGGCCGCGGTATTGCAGTGGTTCTGATGGGTGTACCGGAACCCGCGCTGCTGGGGCTGCAATCCGATCCGCGCTACGCCGAGCTGGCGCAGGAATTCAAGCTGCCGCTGGAAAACGGAATCGTCGCTGAGGTGCTCGGCGACCGCAGCCTCAAGTCCGATCAGATTCACCCCAACGCGCGGGGCTATGATGAGATTGCAGCAGCCTTGGCAGACCTGCTGAAGAAGTCCGGCGCAATCTAGGCAATCGCAACCCGCAAGCGCGGTCGGGCCGCGAGGCCAAAACCATGGCCGTGCTCGAGCAGATACTCCAGCCACTTGTTGAGCATGGTGTTACGTCGCCATTGCGCCGACAGAAACGCATGCGCTTCCGGGTCGGCGTCATCGGCAGCCAGCCAGGGCGGACGCTGGCTGCATTTGAGCGCTTCCGCCACGCGCGCATCAAGATACGCCCGCACCCACAGATCCGGCTGGCGGCGCGCACCCTCTTCGTCAGTGAACTCATAGGTCAGACGCAGGGTCACGGTGTAGCGATCGCGCTCGACCATTTCCAGATGCAGCGGGCAGTCGCTCTGGCTGCGCGAAACCGCGCGCTTGAACGGTGCGTCCAGCTCCGGCACCAACTGCTCCAGCAAGCGGAAATTGCGCTCGTGCAGCTCCAGCAGGTGCGCGATGCTTCGCGGCTTTCCGCAACAGGGGCACAGATTCGTGGAGGCTTGCATCATCCGACTATAAGATGGAGGCCTGCAGGCCACAATGAGAAAAGGAGAACGCCATGCCCATTCGTGAAAATATAACCAAGGCCTATCTCGACCAGAAACCCGGCACCGCCGGCCTGCGCAAAAAAGTAGCGGTTTTCCAGCAGCCGCACTATCTGGAGAACTTTCTGCAGTCGATCTATGACTGCGTGCCGGAACTGCGCCAGCAGACCGTCGTGATTGGAGGCGACGGCCGCTATTTCAACCGCGAAGCCATCCGTACCGCGATTGCGATGGCCGCCGCCAATGGCGTCAGCCGCGTCATCGTCGGCCAGGGCGGTCTGCTGTCGACGCCCGCGGCATCGAACCTGATCCGCCAGAGCGACGCCGCCGGCGGCTTCCTGTTCACAGCCAGCCACAATCCGGCCGGACCGGATGGCGACTTCGGCATCAAGTTCAATATCAAGGGCGGGGGTCAGGCGGGTGAAGGTCTGACCGACCGCATCTATGCGCACAGCAAAACCATTGCGCGCTATCGCACGATCGAAGACGCGGATATCGACCTCGACCGCATCGGCGTGCAGCAACTCGAAGGCCTGCGCATCGAGATCGTCGACTGTGTCGACAGCTATGCGGCGCTGATGCAGTCGCTGTTCGACTTCGACCGCATGCGCGACTGGATCAAGCGCGGCAAGAGCCTGCGTTTTGACGCGATGCATGCGGTCACCGGCCCGTATGCGCGGCGCATCCTGGTCGAACAGCTCGGCGCGCCGGATGCCGCGATCCTCAACGCCACGCCGCTCGAAGACTTCGGCGGTGGCCATCCCGATCCGAACCTAGTCTACGGCAAGCACCTCGCCGACATGGCCTTCGGCGAGAACGCGCCGGAGCTAATCGCCGCCAGCGACGGCGATGGCGACCGCAACATGATTCTCGGCCGCGGCATCTTCATTTCACCGGGCGACTCACTGGCGATGCTGGCGGCGCATCTGCCCAAGCTGCCGGGCTATCGCGCAGGTCTGACTGGCATTGCGCGCTCGATGCCGACTTCGCGCGCTGCCGATCACGTCGCTCGCGCCCTGCATGTACCGTTGCACGAAACACCGACCGGCTGGAAGTTCTTCTGCAATCTGCTGGATCACGGACAGGCAACGATCTGCGGCGAGGAAAGCTTCGGCACGAGTTCCTCGCATACGCGCGAAAAGGACGGCTTGTGGGCGGTGCTCGCCTGGCTCAATGTGCTGGCGCTCACCGGCAAATCGGTGCAGGACATCGCGAATGAACACTGGCAGACCTACGGCCGTCACTACTATGCACGGCATGACTATGACGGCTTGCCGGCACCCGCCGCGGAAGCCGTGATGCAGGCTTTTGCCGGCGCGCTGCCCAGCCTGCCCGGCCAGACCCTGGGCGACTACACGGCGACCCTCGCCGACGAGTTCAGCTATCACGACAAGCTCGACGGCAGCATCGCCAGCGGCCAGGGCCTGCGTCTGGTCTGCGGAGAGCAGGCACGCATCATCCTGCGCCTGTCCGGCACCGGCACCAGCGGGGCCACCTTGCGGGTATACCTTGAGCGCTACGAAAACGGCGCGAGCGCGCTGGCCTGGCGCACCAACGAGGCGCTTGCACCGTTGGCAGGGATTGCCGAGCGCGTTGCCCGGATTGCCGAGTTGACCGGCCGCCGCGCACCGACGCTGGTCACCTAGTCGCGGCCATACATCGCGCCAACAGCAGTCGTCAGCGCGATGATCTGCCGCTGTACTGCGCAGCGATCCCCGTCGTTCGCGCGCAACTGGAATCCAGCTTTGTTTCAGGCACAGTAAAAACCAACACTGGCGATGGCGTCGGCGAGTTTCAGGCTCCTGACTTAGAGCCCGAGATTCATTCCCGGTGGCAACTGCAGGCCAGCCGTGGCCTTGGCCATGCGCGCACGTGTCTGCTCCTCGACCTTCTGGGAGGCGTCGTTGATCGCGGCGGCGATCAGGTCTTCGAGAAATTCCTTGTCTTCCTGCATGGCTTCAGATGCGATGCTGACCTTGCGCGCCTGGTGTGTGCCACTCAGCGTGACCTTGACCATGCCCGCGCCGGATTCACCAACGACCTCCATCTGCGCGATCTCGTTCTGCGCGCGCTTGATGTTTTCCTGCATCTGCTGGGCCTGGCGCATCATCTGGCCGATATTGCCTTTCATCACTTTGCTCCGTACGTCTTGAGAATTGAGGATCTGGATCTCAGCTGTCGAGCGGATGGATCGAGCCCGGTCGCACCCGCGCACCGAAGTGCTCACGGAATGCACGCACCACCGGATCTGCGGCAATCGATGCCTCGGCGCTGCGCTGCCGGTCGATCTCATGCTGCTGCGACAGTTGCGCGGGTGACGCCAGCGACCCCTGCTCTTCGGCAACATCGATCTGCAGGCGCAGCGGCTCTCCCACCTGCTCAGACAACGCCTGTTCAAGAGCGACTCGGCGCTCTTCAAGCAACAGGTGCCGGGCCTTCGGGTCGAGCGTCAACAGAACCCGGTCGCCATCACGCCCGCTCCACTCGCAGTGCCGCGCGAGCTGCTTGACGAAGGCTTCGATCTGCAGCGCAGCAACGCGTTGCGGCCAGCTGGCATTGACCGGCAGCACCGGCATCGCCTTGGCGCTCACCGCGGTCGTCATGGCAGCTGGTGCTGCAATGGGTGCAGCGGATGCAGAGCTGGCGCTCGCGCGTGCCGCGCTGCCTGCAGTGGACGGACGCGTTGCACCGCCACTTCCGCTCACCGGCGCAGAACTGCCGCCCTCCGATACGGGTTGGAACGCAAGCATGCGCAGCACCGTCATCTCAAAACCCAGCCGCGGATCGGGGGCCCAGGGCAGATCGCGCCGACCGTTGACTGCGATCTGATAGCACAGCTGCACATCTTCCGGCGTGAAGCGGGCCTTCAGCGTAATCAACTCGGCATCGTCATCATCGGTCTGCGCATTTGGCAGCATCTGCAGGATTGCCAGGCGCTGCAGTGCCGTCGCGAGTTCGCCGAGCAGTGCGGCGTAATCCGGTGCCTGCGCCTCCAGGCGCTGCAGGCAGGCGAGCAAGGCGTCGCCGTTGTGATCGGCAAGACCCTGCAGAATCTCGAACAGCGCGTGACGGCCACCAGTGCCGAGCATGGTCTCGACTGCTTCGCGCTGCAGACCCGTGCCCCCAGAAAACGCAATGGCCTGGTCCACCAGCGACAGTGCATCGCGCATTGAACCGTCCGCTGCGCGTGAAATTTCGGTCACCGCGCCCGCCTCGTAGCCGACAGCCTCGGCGTCGAGCACCCTGTTGATCTGCTCGCGCAGCACCGAGACCGGCAGGCGCTTGAGATTGAACTGCAGGCAGCGCGACAGCACCGTCGCGAGCAGCTTCTGCGGATCGGTCGTCGCCAGGATGAACTTCACATGCGGCGGCGGTTCTTCGAGCGTCTTCAGCAGCGCGTTGAACGCGCTCTTCGACAGCATGTGGACTTCGTCGATCAGATAGACCTTGTAGCGGCCGCGCGCCGGCGAGTATTGGCTGTTGTCGATCAGCTCGCGCACGTTGTCGACGCCGGTGTTGGACGCGGCATCGATTTCCAGCAGATCGACGAAACGGCCGCTGTCGACTTCCTTGCAGGCGCTGCAGACGCCGCAGGGCAGCGAGCTGACGCCGGTTTCGCAGTTGAGGCCCTTGGCGATGATGCGCGCCAGCGTGGTCTTGCCGACGCCGCGGGTGCCGGTCAGCAGGATCGCCGGGTGCAGCTTGTCGCCGTCCAGCGCATGCGCCAGCGCCTTGACGACATGACCCTGCCCCATGACGTCGTCGAAGCGGCGCGGACGCCATTTGCGCGCGAGGGCCAGGTAGCTCATCGGATAGTTTGCTCGTTGCGGACGGTATCGCCGGGTTGCACGCGCCGGGGCGGTGCGGCAACGCGAGGCCCGGCGAGTTTAACACCAGCATTTGCAGCGACTGTCCGCAACGACTCGACCTGCGGACGAAAAAAAGGCCAGAGCGGATCTGGCCTTGCGAGACTTGGTGGAGCGGAGGAGGATCGAACTCCCGACCTCTGCATTGCGAACGCAGCGCTCTCCCAGCTGAGCTACCGCCCCACGATAACGGCGCGCATTCTAGCACCTGAAATCGAAATGGGAAGGCGCCTGCACAAGGCCGGACTGCCGCGCTCCGGCGCAGCGCCGCGGCGGCTCGCGCGAACCAGCGCCGAGAGCCATCGATTTGCTGACGCAGACTGCAGGCCGCACGCTCGCGCCGCGCACCGCCGATGCCGTGCAATCCGCTGCTTTGCACGCTCTTGCGACACCGTCCCGAAATGCAAATCAGGCAGGCTTGTACTTGCCTCTTCCCGTTTGAAAAAAAGCCTGCTAAATAGCGCGCGAAATCGCAGCCATTTTTCTTTCGAGAGAACGATGCCCCGCAAGCCCAAGCCAAAACCCCAGCCGGAGCCGGTCAAGAGCTACGACGAATTTGCGGACGAGGGCGAAGTGATTGACGAGGAGATCGTCAACGTCGAGCCCGAAGTACCGCCGGTCAATACCAAGCAGCGCGACTGGCGCGACGTCGAGAAGCGCAAGGAAGCGCGTCTGCTGCGCAGGCTGGTCGATGACGATCTCGACAGCCTGCTCGACGAGCGTCCGCGCCGCCGCTGATCCACGCCGCTCTGAATTTGGCTTGCTGGCGGAAAAATTAAGACCGTCATTCTGAGCGCAGCGAAGAATCCTGCCCGCAGCGGGCGCTGTGCCT
>CAZDPA010000210.1:0-6178 GCA_964507195.1 uncultured Salinisphaerales bacterium
TGTCCGGCATCGTCAAGGCCGTCAAGCAGGCCCTGGAACGCACCCCGCCGGAACTCGGCTCCGACGTCGCCGAACGCGGCATCGTGCTGACCGGTGGCGGCGCCCTGCTGCGCGACCTCGACAAGCTGATCTCGGAAGAAACCGGCCTGCCGGTGATCGTCGCCGACGATCCGCTGACCTGCGTCGCCCGCGGCGGCGGCATGGTGCTCGACATGCTCGATCGCCAGTCGGACTTCTACAGCCTCGACTGAGTCGGACAGATGCGTGCGGTGACCTCCACCGCACGCGTTGATCCTGCACGCTGCGCCCCCTATGCTTGGCCGCATTCTGCGCGGCTGCGGTCGCGTAGATGAAAAGCACGTCCATCGGCCCCATTACAGCGCACTGAATTGAATACGCTGCCCGAGTCCCATCACCGCCCCCTGTTCCCTCGAGGGCCGGGTCTGGGCCTGCGTACCTTTCTGCTGATGACGGTCGCGATCGCGCTGATCTTCAACGACAGCCGTGGCGATACTCTGCAGCCGGTGCGCTCGGCGCTGTCGTTCATCCTCGCCCCGCTGGTCTGGATTGCGTCGACGCCGGGCCATGTCCAGGATGCGGCGGACACACTCAGCTCGCGCGAAACCCTGCAGCGCGAGAATACCGAGCTGAAGAAGAAGCAGATGCTGCTCGAAGCACGTCTGTTGCAGTTCGGCGCACTCGAGGCCGAGAACCGGCGCATCCGCGAGCTGCTGGCCTCGGCGGCGCGGATCGAGGACGAGGTGCTGATCGCCGAGATCATCGCGATCAACCAGGATCCCTACCGCAACCAGATCACGCTCAACAAGGGCACGGCCGACGGCGTCTACAAGGGCCAGGCCCTGGTGGACGCGCATGGCGTGCTCGGTCAGGTCGTCGAAGTCGGTCACCGCAGCGCCAAGGCTCTGCTGATCACCGATCCCGATCATGGCATTCCGATCGAGTTCAATCGCACCGCAATGCAGACGATCGCGATCGGCGCCGCGGACCGCGGCCTGCGTCTGCCGTTCCTCGCCAGCAATGCCGACATCCAGGTCGGCGACCAGCTGGTGTCCTCGGCGCTCGGCGGCCGCTTTCCGGCCGGCTATCCGGTCGGCACGGTCTACGAGGTCAAGCATGTGGCCGGCGAACATTTCATGGAAGCCTATGCCTCGCCGACCGCGCACCTGAATCAGGGCCGCCAGGCGCTGCTGGTCTGGAGCGAGACTGTTCAAACGGATGCAGAAGCCGACGCTGATGCCGAGGGCGGTCCCGCGACTGAGCCCGCAACCGAAGAGCCCGCGCCATGACGCCGACCCGCAACCTGGTCATCGGCTTTGCGGTCAGCCTGTTGCTGGCGCTGCTGCTGCAGCTGATCCAGCTGCCCGAGCTGCTCGCCGCCGCGCGGCCGCTGTGGGTGCCGCTGGTGCTGGCCTACTGGGCCTTGCGCGAACCGCGCATCTCGACCCTGCTGTCGGCCTTCGTCGTCGGCCTGATGCTCGATGTGCTGTTCGGCACCACGCTGGGCCAGCACGCCCTTGCTCTGGTCGTTGTGGTCTATATCGTCGAACGCCTGCGCAGCATCTTCATCCTGTTTCCGCTGTGGCAGGCGACGTTTGCGCTGATCCCGGCGTGGGCGCTGTACAGCTTCGTGATGTTCTGGGTCGACGGCGTCACCCGTCATCAGGCCGATGACTGGCTGCGCTGGTTGCCGGTGCTCTCGACCACCCTGTTCTGGCCGCTGCTGTTCAGCGTGATGGAAGCCGTGCGTACGCCCGAAGAGGATGACTGACGCCCGCCCCCAGCACGCCCCGCGTAGCGCCGTCCTATGATCTTCGGACCACGGCGACGGCGTGACGCGCTCAAGAATGTGCAGGCCGAGCGCAATACCTTCCTCACCCGCAGCATCACCGCTGCTGTCCTCGCGGCCTTCGGTCTGGCGCTGCTGGTCACGCGCCTGTTCGACCTGCAGGTGACCGAACACAGCTATTTCTCGACGCGCGCCGACGCGAACCGCATGCGCGTCGTGCCGGTCGCCCCGGTGCGTGGCCTGATCTATGACCGCAATGGTGTCATCTTTGCGCAGAACCAGCCGTCGTTCGTCCTCGAAGTGACGCCGGAGCAGGTCGGAGACGTCGACCTGCTGCTCGGCGAACTGGGTCGAGTGGTCAGCCTCAACGAGACCGACATCGAGCGCTTCAAGGAACGTGCGCGCAAGACGCCGCGCTACCGCGGCGTGCCGCTGCGCGCGAACCTGTCGATGGAAGAAGTCGCGCGCTACGAAATCAATCGCCACGAATACCGCGGTGCCGAAGTGATCGCCGGCCTGTCACGCAACTATCCGATGGGCGCGAGCGCAGTGCACGTCGTCGGCTACGTCAGCGGCATCACCGAGAAAGAACTTCAGACGGTCGACGAAAAGGCTTACCAGGGCATCGACCAGATCGGCAAGGTCGGCATCGAGAAGAGTCACGAAGACCTGCTGCGCGGCGAACCGGGGGCCAAGATCATTGAGGCCAATGCCTATGGCCGGCCGCTGCGCGAGCTCGAATACCGTCGCGGCTATCCGGGACGCAACCTGTTCCTGTCGCTGGATCGCGCGGTGCAGAAAGTCGCCGAGGATGCGCTGGGCGAACTCAATGGTTCGATCGTCGCAATCGATCCACGCAACGGCGAAGTCATCGCCCTGGTCAGCAAGCCCGGCTACGATCCGCACGGTTTCGTCGACGGTATCGACAGCAAGAGCTACAAGGCCCTGCTCGACAATCCAGGCCGGCCGCTCTACAACCGCGCATTGCAGGGTACGTATCCGCCCGGCTCGACGGTCAAGCCGGCCATGGCGCTGGCCGGACTGGAATACGGCGTCGTCGATCCCGGGCACAGCGAGTTCTGTCGCGGTGAGATGTCCCTGCCTGGATCCTCGCGCAAGTACCGCTGCTGGAAACGCTCGGGTCACGGCTGGGCCGACATGAAAGCCGGCGTCATGCGCTCCTGCGATATCTACTTCTATCAGCTCGCATTGTCGCTGGGCATCGATCGCATCCACGATGCCATGACCCGCTTCGGCCTCGGCGTCGCCACCGGCCTTGATCTGCCACAGGAGAAAAACGGCCTGTTTCCTTCGCGCGAATGGAAACAGCGGGTGCGCAAGGAAAACTGGTATCCGGGCGAGACACTCAACATCGGCATCGGCCAGGGCTTCACGCTGGTGACGCCGGTGCAGCTCGCACAGATGACCGCGCGCATTGCGATGCGCGGTGGCGGCTTCGTGCCGCACCTGCTGCAATCGGTCGAAGACCCGATCACGCGCCAGCGCATCGATGAAGTGCCCAAGCCGCTCGCACCCATCGTGCTCAAGGACAACAAGACCTGGGAAACGGTGATTGAGGCGATGCACGAAACCGCGCAGTCGCCGACCGGCACGGCGTACAAGGTCGGCAAGGACGCGCCGTACACGATGGCCGCAAAGACCGGCACCGCGCAGGTCGCCGGCCTGCGCCAGGACGAGAAGAAAGCGCCGACGCTCGAAGAAACGCCGGTGCATCTGCGCGATCACGCGCTGTTCATTGCGTTCGCGCCCGTGGAGGCACCGCGCATCGCGATCGCAGTGATTGCCGAACACGCCGGCGGCGGCAGCACCAATGCCGGGCCGATGGCGCGCAAGGTCATGGACCAGTACATGGTCGGCGAGGTCCGCTACGGCGTGCCGGTCGCAACGCCCGGACCGGATGGGACGATACCGGCAAGCACTGCTGCAGCCGCTGGCACACCCACTCCGGCGACAGCGACTCCAGGCATCGCGCCGCGCCCCGCAGCGAAACCAATCGCCACCGCGACGGTCGTACCGGAGGCCACGCCAAAGGCGCCGCCGACACCTGTGCCGAAACCCACCGCTGCGCCCAACGAAGTCCGTCCATGATCTCGCATGTGCTGCATGGTGGTCGCTCACGCAAACCGGAACCCGGTATGGGCGATCTGCTGGTGGCCTGGCATATCGACCTGCCGTTGATCCTGATGCTGCTCGCCGTCGCCGGTCTCGGCATGTTCGTGCAGTACTCGGCGTCCGGGCATTCGATGCCTGCGGTATGGAGCCAGGCCCAGCGCGTGGCGCTCGGCATCTTCGCGATGATTGTTGTTGCCCAGGCGCCGCCGGATCTGTACCGCACGATCGCGCCGTGGGCCTATCTGTTCACCACCCTGCTGCTGGTGCTGGTGCTGGTGCTTGGCGACCATGCCAAGGGCGCGCAGCGCTGGCTCGATCTCGGTGTCATCCGCTTCCAGCCTTCGGAGATCATGAAGCTGGCGATGCCGATGACGGTCGCCGCCTTTCTGCACCATCGACGTCTGCCGCCCAGCCTGATCACGATCTTCATCACCCTGCTGATCATCGGCTTGCCGGTAGGTCTGATTCTCGATCAACCTGATCTTGGCACCGGCCTGCTGATTATCGCCGCAGGCGGCTTCGCGCTGTTCCTGGCCGGCCTGCAGTGGCGCTACATCATCGGCACACTTGCGGCGATCGGCGCAGCAGCACCGCTGCTCTGGGAACGCCTGCACGAGTATCAGCAGAAGCGCATCCTCACCCTGCTCGATCCGGAAAGCGATCCGCTCGGCGCCGGCTATCACATCACGCAATCGAAAATCGCGATCGGCTCCGGCGGCCTGTTCGGCAAGGGCTGGCTCAACGGCACCCAGGCCAAGCTCGACTTCCTGCCGGAAGCACATACCGATTTCATCTTCGCGGTCTTTGCCGAAGAGCTCGGCCTGCTGGCGGTGCTCGCATTGCTCATGCTGTACATCGCGATCATCTCGCGCTGCATGTGGATTTCGCTGCGCGCACAGGACACCTATCAGCGCCTGCTCGGCGGTGCGCTGTCTCTGACCTTCTTCATCTACGTGTTCATCAACGTCGGCATGGTCATTGGCCTGTTGCCGGTCGTGGGCGTGCCACTGCCGCTGATCAGTTACGGCGGTACCTCGGCCGTGTCGCTGCTGGCCTGCTTCGGCATGCTGATGTCGATCCACACTCACCGAAAACTACTTTCCAAGTGAAGATTCCTGTGTCGTCCCGATTTGTGGCTCTCGCAATGCTGGTGCTGTGCGCATCGGCGCACGCCGACTACAGCGACCATCCGCGCGTCCCTGAACTGCTGCAGCGCCTGAGCAAGGACTTCGCGTTCACGCCTGCCGATATCGAAGGCGTCAAGCGGGCGCTGATCAGTGCCGAGCGCCTGCCGCAGCTGGTCGAGCGTGAGCAGAAGGCGCCGGAGAAAACCGAAACCTGGACGCAGTACTCGCGCCGCATCGACAGCAGCCGCATCAGCGGCGGCCTGGATGCACTCACCCGGTACGCGCCGTGGTTTGCCCGCGCAGAACAGGAGTACGGGGTGTCACCCGCAGTGATCGCCGGCATCCTTGGCATTGAAACCCGTTTCGGTCGCATCACCGGCTCGGTGCGCGTGCTGGATGCGCTGAGCACCCAGGGCTTCGATCATCCGACGCGACAGACCTTCTTCTTCAGCGAGCTGACCGAATACTTCGCGTTCTGTCGTGACTTCGCCTTCAAGCCCGAAGACCCGAAAGGCTCCTACGCGGGCGCCATGGGCGCAGCCCAGTTCATGCCGAGCAACTATCGCAGGCTGGCGATCGACTTTGACGGTGACGGCCAGCGCGATCTGTGGACGCTGCCGGATGCAATCGGTTCGATTGCACGCTACCTCACTGCCTACGACCGCAATCGCGCGTGGCGGCGTGGCGAACCGCTCGCGGTGCCGGCGCAGCTGCGCGGCGACGCACTGAGAAAAGGCACCATCGTCAACGGCCGGCAAACCAGCTACCGCGCTTCAGAGCTGAAAAAGCTCGGCGTCCATCTCGCGATCACGCTGCCCGCGGATCAGCCTGTCGGCATTCTCGAACTGCCGCTCGATGACGGGGGCAATGAATACTGGGTGGCACTGCCGAATTTCTATTCGGTGATGACCTACAACCCGCGGGTGTTCTATGGCATGGCAGTGACGCAGCTGTCGCAGCGCATTGAAGCCAGCCTGCAGATCGCAGGTGACGCAGCAGCTGCCGTCGAGGCTGCGGATTGACTCGCCTGCATCAGCCGCCGGCCCGCCTCGTGGCGCTGCTCGCGCTGGCGACGCTGGTTGCCTGCGGACCGCTGCCGCCGCGCCTGCCG
>CAZDPA010000211.1:0-540 GCA_964507195.1 uncultured Salinisphaerales bacterium
GATGTGCGGCCCCGACCTGCTGCGAGTGAAAGGCCTGATCAACCTGCAGGGACAGCAAGGGCCGATCGTGGTGCACGGCGTGCAGAACGTATTCCACACGCCGCAGCCGCTGGCCGAGTGGCCCGACGCCGATCACCGCACGCGCATGGTGTTCATCACGCGCGGTTTCGGCAAGGAATCGATCGCAACGATCGTCACCCACCTGCAAGGATCGGAACTGGCACCGCGCTGAGCGGGTGACTCAGTTTGCCGATACTGGCAGCGACAACGAACCGCTGACCGCAATCGGCAACGGCGCCAGCGCCAGCAGCGAGTCGTTCAGGTAGTAGGGATGAAAGCCGTAGAGCATCAGGCCGACTTCGTCGCCGATCTCGATCTGTTCGTTGACGCCGACCATTTCGATACTGAGATTGCCGCTGCCGCGCACCGGAATCACCTGGTCGTTGACGGCGAACACGCGGCCGTCGCGTCGTATGCCCAGGCCGAGAAAGAACAGGCCGTCGGTAGGCCCCTCGACCGACAGCTCGGCCAGCGGGATGC
>CAZDPA010000211.1:550-6172 GCA_964507195.1 uncultured Salinisphaerales bacterium
CCCGCCGCATCGACGTTCAGCAGCGGCGTGAACTGCGCAGGCGCGGTCAGGTCGTAAACCAGATCGCTGGGCAGCAGGTTGATGATCTCGTCCAGGGAACCGGTCAGCGTCGCCGGGTCCGCAAGACCGCCGAGCACCGCTTCCAGCGTCGTCACCAACTCTGCCGGCAAGGCGGCCAGTACATCGAGCAAGGTCGCCAGCGGCAGATTCTGCAGCAGCGTGGTGACGTAGCCGACGGCACCCTGCAGCACCGTGCTGATGGGAATCATCAGCGGCACGCCACCGGTTGGCATCGCGCCTGGCGTGATGCCACGCTGATCACCGCGGGCGATGCACAGATCCGGCGGCGATTCGCTGCCGCCACCCGCGCGCAGTTTCTCGTCGAGGAAATCGACCATCATCTGCGCAGTGTCGTAAGTGCGCTCGCCACAGCGCACCAGCGGGTCGCCGCCGAAAGCGATGATCGGTCCGGCCTCCTGCAGCGCGGGAATGATGTGACCATCGCTCTGTACCAGCAGGCGTGCATCGTGGCCGGCGTTTTTGAAACAGGCGAGATTGCGCGCGCTTTCGTTCATGTTGAACAGCACGTCGCCGGCACCCTGAACAAAGAACGCGTCCACATCCGGCACGCCGCGGCCGGAAGGGTGCCCGCCTTCGCAGAACAGCACCGAAGCATTCGGTTTGAGCGTATCGATCAGGCTCTGCTGGACGATGCCGAACTGCGACAGCAGAAACGCCTCGTAGAGAAAAGGTTCGAAGCGGAACTGCGAAGTCGGCGCACCCAGCAGAACCAGCAGATCGACCCAGATGCTCTTCACCACCTGGTTGGGATACAGGCTGTATTCGAGGTCGTAGGGCATCGCCTGCGGCGAGATCGCGTCGAAGCGCGGGTCCATCGCCGCACCGACGGTCTGGAACATACCGCCGTAGCTCAAACCAACCGCGCCCAGCAGCGGATCGCCGGGCGCCTCGTAAGCCAGGCGCGGCAGGTTGGCCTGCGCCCAGTCGAGTATGTCCTGGACGTTACGGATGTCGGTGTCGGGGCTCATGATGGTGACGTTGCCGGAGCTTTCACCGAAGCCGCGCTGGTCGAAGCTGATGACGTAGTAGCCGTCGTTCCACAATCGCCGCGCCGCTTCGGCCGAAAGATCGCCGTGGATGAACGCTTCGACCGGATCGGGATTGTCGAGATTGCGCGCGCGCGACAGGCCGAAGCCATGGCCGTGCAGGATCAGCGGCGCATTGCGCCCCGCCGGCAGCGCCGGTTCGTAGACCGTCATGCCGATGGTCTCGCCGTCGAAGGCGGTGATGACGCGGTCGTAGAATTGTTTTTCGGTTGCCACGCCCGCGCCGTCATCCAGACCGGAGGCGCCGGGAGCTTGCGAGGAACCGCAGCCTGCGAGGCCGATCAACAGCGCGGACAGCGCAAGGCTCCGCAACACGGTATGCGTAAACATCTTCAGCTACTCCTCTTCGCACTGATTATTTTTATAGTCACGCCCGGCGTGCTGACGGTAGCTCAAACACCGGTAAAGATGTGTAACACGGCGTGACTGGCAGCGCTGCCGGTCAGGCTACCCGCGCGCTAAGAGCCTGTTTCCAAAATATGAAACTGCGCCGATTTTCCTTCTCCCTCTGGGAGAAGGTGCCCCGAAGGGGCGGATGAGGGCCGCTTTCCCAGCAGCAGCTCGCCACCCGGCCCTCACCCTAGCCCTCTCCCAGAGGGAGAGGGAACTTTGACGACAGGTTCTCAGAGCCATGCCTTTCAACGTCTTTTGCCTAACTCTCTGATGACGCGCTTGGTAGAGACATGGGACCTGGCGATAGAGCCACTGACATAGCCCTCATTGGCTGACGTGGTCTTGGGCCCGCGCTTGCTGGTGGCCAGTTGCCTGGGGCTGAGGCGGCTGGCCAATAGCAGCAGACGCTGCAGCAGGCGCAGCGGGTCATCGTCAGCACACGGCAGATGCTCAGGCGGCAGGACCAGACTCATGGATTCGTAGGTGCTGACGATCTCCACCGTCAGGTGGTAGGTGGAGACGTCCAGTTCGGGATGCATCGGTCGGTGGGCCTGCTCGGTCACGGCCTTGAGCAGCGACAAGACGTTGTAGGCCAGCACCGCCACGGCAAAGCCCAGCAGCGCTGCCCGGGGATGCCCCAGTGTTTTGATCTCGCTGTTGAGCACGGATTCGAGCCGCCCGAACAGGCCCTCGATGCGCCAGCGCTTGCGATACAGCCGTGCGAGAGTGGCCGCGTCGATGGTCTCGGGCAGGTTGCTCCACAGGGCAATGACCGGGTCACCTGACTCGGTAGGCGTATTGAGCTGGATTTCGATGCGCCGCCAGGGCGACGAGGCCTCCGGGGCCTCCTCGGTGACGGCCCGTTCGATGGACTGCTCGCGCACCTGTCCGGTCTCGATGAGCGTCGGTTCGCTCCAGGAGCCGGTCTTGCTCAACCTTGGGTGCTTGGCGTGCTCGCGCACGATGAAGCCAGCCCCGCGTGCCTGCAGCCCCTGCAGCAGCGCGTCGGTGCAGAAATGCCGGTCGCCGATCCAGGCCTGGCCCGGCTGCGCACGGTCGATGAGTTCGGCCGCCGCGACCCGCTCGCTTTCGTAGGCGTCCTCGCAGGCCACGATGTCGCACACCAGTGCGCTGTCCGGATCGTAGACCACCACCGTGTGGCCCGGCAGAGCCGTACCGCGAAGGCCGCGCAAGGGCGCCAGCCGCTTGTCGCTGGCCGGCAAGTGATTGCCATCCAGGATCCGCACCTGCCAGCCCGGCAGGCTGGGCACTGCGTCCAAGCCCGCCACCACCGGGGCCAGTCGCTGCGCGCTACCGCGCACCAGCGCCCGCAACAGGGTCGGCTCGGTGCGCTTGACCTTGGCATACAGCGCCGCCAGCGACACCGGCAGGCGATCAGCCATTTTGCGGGCGGCTGCATGCAATGACGGCCGCAATCCCAGGGTCACCAGCGTCATCAACTCCACCACACTGGAAAACAGCAACTCGCGCGGATACTGACGCCGGCGGTTCTGCTCGAATGCCTCGTCGATCCACTGCGCCGGCAGCGCATGATCCAGTGCCAACCGGGTCATCACCGCTGCCGGGGCTTGTTGCTCATATTTCTCAACGACGATCTGCCAAATGGTCCTGCTCCGCTTCCCTGTATTTGTGCGAAAGCTTACGGCAGGCGATCGTCAAAGACGTTGAAAGGCATGGTTCTCAGAGCCGGATGTCGCCCGCGCAGAGGCGCGCACGCAGCGCCGGCGTCAGGGGCTCATAGCCACGCACCTGGTCCAGCAGCACGTACAGCGGCTCGCTCACCTGCGCCGGATCGAACCCCTGCTGTTTCAGCTCGACCTTGCGGTATTTGAAGGTGCCGGTCACTTCCTGCTCTTCGCGCAGGCGCAGGAACACCGGCACGGCGTAGATCGGCAGCTGCTTGCACAGGTGCCGCGCCAGCGCGGCGCCGTCGAAGCGGCCGGCCTGCTGCGTCAGCGAAGCCATGCCGGCCCGGCCATCGGTGTTGGGCACCTGCACGCCGTAGACCACCGCCTGCTCGACGCCGGGGAAGCTGTTGAGCGCCGCTTCGACTTCGGTGGTGGAGACGTTCTCGCCTTTCCAGCGGAAAGTGTCGCCGACCCGATCGACGAACTGGATGTGGCGAAACCCCTGGTCGCGGACAAGATCGCCGGTGTTGAACCAGACGTCGCCGCGCTTGAACACGTCGCGCAGCAGCTTGGCCTCGCTGGCCTTCTTGTCGGTATAGCCGTCGAAAGGCGTGCGGCTGCTGACTTCGCAGATCAACAGGCCCGACTCGCCCTTCCTGACCTTGTTCATGAAGTTGTTCGCGTTGCGCCGCGGCACTTCCTGCTCGGCATCGAACTCGACGATGGCGAACGGCAGCGGGCAGAAGCCGGCGGTGCGGGCAATGTCGAAGCCGTTGGCGAAGGCAAGGTTGGATTCGCTGGCGCCGTAGAACTCGCTGATGCGGCCGATGCCGAAGCGTTGCTGGAACTCGTCCCAGATCTCCGGCCGCAGGCCGTTGCCGACGATCACCCGCACCTTGTGATCGCGGTCGCGCGGCGACGCCGGACGGTTGAGCAGGTAGCGGCATAGCTCGCCGATGTAGCAGAACGCGGTCGCGCCATTGCGGCGGATTTCGTCCCAGAACCTGCTCGCGCTGAACTTGCGCGCCAGCGCCAGCGCGGCGCCGCCGGCCAGCACGCCGCCCCAGGACACCGTCAGCGCATTGTTGTGGTACATCGGCAGCGGGCAATACAGCACGTCGCCGGGCCTGAGCCGCAGCGTCATCTGGCCGAGCCCGGCCATGCCGCGCAGCCAGCGGTAATGCGTCATCACCGAGGCCTTGGGCAGGCCAGTGGTGCCGGAGGTGAAGATGTAGAAGGCCGGCTGGCGCAACTGAATCTGGCGCGTCTCCGGCCGGTTCGACGAGGACTGCCGGCGCGCATCTGCGCGCAGGTCGAGATAGCCCGCGGGCAGATCTTTCTCGCCTTCCCAGAGATAACAACGCCCGGCATCGGCCTGCGGCGTGAACGGTGTCGTCGTCAGCGCCTCGACGCATTCATCGCCGACGATCACCGCCTTGGCCTGGGTCAGGCGCAGGCTGTGCGCCAGCGCGTCGCCGCGCTGCTGGTGGTTGAGCATGCCGGCGATACCGCCGAGCTTGACCACCGCGGCGACGCAGGCGAGCAGTTCGGCACGGTTCTCCATCAGGATGGCGACGGCATCGCCGCTGCGCACACCCTGCGCGTACAGGCTGGCGGCGATGCGGTTGGCCCAGGCGTTGAACTCGGCGTAGGACCAGTCGCTATCCTCGAAGCGCAGCGCCAGCGCCTGCGGGCGGATGCGCGCATGGTCCTCGATGATCGCGCCGATCGAGTTGCGTTGATCGGGCTTGAGTAGCAGCAGATTGAACAGGCCGCGATTGACCGCGACCGTCTCCGGCAGGGTGTGCAGCACGCCACGCAGGATGTCGCGCAGGCGGACGACGTCTTTTTGCTCAGTCATTCTGTTCCTCTCGCATCCGGCTACTGTCGGCTGCGAGGGAAAATCTGGCAAGCGCCCTTATGACAGGGCGGCAGGTCCGAGCGGCCGATGACGGCCGCCCGGCCGCTCAAGTGTCCATGAACAGCGTCGCCGGGTGCTCCAGCAGCTGACGCACGCCCTGGATGAACTCGGCCGCGTCCCAGCCATCGACGATGCGGTGATCGAACGAGGACGACAGGTTCATCATCATGCGCGGCACCACTTGGCCGTTGCGGATCATGGGCCGGTCGACGATCTTGTTGACGCCGACGATCGCCACTTCCGGCGCATTGATCACCGGGGTCGAGACGATGCCGCCCATCGGCCCGAGACTGCTGATGGTGATGGTCGAGCCCGACAATCCCTCGCGTTTGGCCTTGCCGCTGCGCGCGGCCTCGGCGAGACGGCGGATTTCGCCGGCGGTGTTCCACAGGTCCAGCGTCTCGGCATGGCGCACGACGGCGACGACCAGCCCGCCCGGCGTCTGCGTGGCGATGCCCAGATGCACCGCGGCGTGACGGTAGGCGATGCCGGCCTCGTCGTCGTAGGTGCCGTTGATCTGCGGATAGCGCGG
>CAZDPA010000212.1:0-6057 GCA_964507195.1 uncultured Salinisphaerales bacterium
CAAGGAAGAAGGAGCGATGTGTACTGAATGTACATGAGCGAGTTCTGACGCCGCCATGCGCCAAAACGGTCCCGCCCTTCGGGTGCCACGAGATTTGCGGCCATGCGGCGTTGCTCCCTCCTCATTTGGAACCACCAAACTCGTCGGTCGCGCCTTGCCTGGCCGCAAATCTCGTGGCATCTCAGCGATCGCCATAGCCTTAACAGGCCCTAGGTCCGGAGCGCTTTTCGGCGCCTGCGCACGGAATCTGGCCCCGCGCATGGTCGCAGGCGGCGCCCGCAGGTAAACTACGCGGCCTTTTCGACCCGACGCACCGTCTGGTCGCTCGTGAACAGCTTACGGCGCGCTGCGCCGGTCAACCATCGAAGAACATGCGTAGTCACTATTGTGGTCAGGTCACCGAGCAACTGGTCGGACAGACCGTGACCGTGTGTGGTTGGGTGCATCGTCGCCGTGACCATGGCGGCGTGATCTTCATCGACCTGCGCGACCGTGAAGGTCTGCTGCAGTGCGTGTTCGATCCGGATACCCAGGACGCCTTCCTCGCGGCCGATCGCCTGCGCTCGGAGTACGTCGTCAAGATCACTGGTCGCGTCCGCCCGCGCCCGACCGGCACCGAGAACGCCGGCATGAATACCGGCAAGATCGAGCTGCTCGGCAAGGAACTGGAAGTGCTGAACAAGGCGGAAACGCCGCCGTTCCATCCGGAAGACGAGACGGTCGGCGAAGACACGCGCCTCAAGTACCGTTACATCGATCTGCGCAACCCGAAGATGCAGAAGAACCTGCGTCTGCGTCATGACGTCGTGCAGCGGATCCGCACGTTCATGGACGCCAATGGCTTCGTCGATGTCGAGACCCCGATCCTGACCAAGGCGACACCGGAAGGTGCGCGCGATTACCTCGTGCCGTCACGCACGCATCCCGGGCAGTTCTTCGCGCTGCCGCAGTCGCCGCAGCTGTTCAAGCAGCTGCTGATGATGTCGGGTCTGGATCGCTACTACCAGATCGCCCGCTGCTTCCGCGACGAGGACCTGCGTGCGGACCGCCAGCCGGAATTCACCCAGCTCGACGTCGAGACCTCGTTCCTGACCCAGGAACAGATCATGGCGATCATCGAAACGCTGGTGAAGGATCTGTTCCAGAACGTGCTGAACGTCGATCTGGGTGCGCTGCCGCATATGAGTTACGCAGAGGCGATGGAGCGCTACGGTTCGGACAAGCCGGACCTGCGCAATCCGCTGGAGCTGGTCGAGGTCGCGGATCTGCTCAAGGATGTCGACTTCAAGGTGTTCTCCGGCCCGGCCAACGATCCGAAGTGCCGCGTCACTGCGCTGCGTGTGCCCGGTGGCCGCGAGAAGCTGTCGCGCGGCGAGATCGACAAGTGCACCGATTTCGTCAAGATCTACGGCGCCAAGGGCCTGGCCTACATCGTCGTCAACGAAAGGGCCAAGGGCCGAGACGGCCTGCAGTCGCCGATCGTCAAGAACATCCACGACGCTGCGCTGGCGGGCATCCTTGAGCGCACCGGAGCCCAGGATGGCGATGTGATCTTCTTCGGCGCCGACAAATGGAAGGTGGTCTGCGACGCCCTCGGCGCGCTGCGCCTGAAGCTCGGCAACGACATGGGCATCACCACCGGCGGCTGGAAAGCCCTGTGGGTGGTCGACTGGCCGATGTTCGAGTGGGATGACCGCGACGGTGGCCGCTGGGCCTCGCTGCATCACCCGTTCACCGCACCCAAGCCGTTTGACGCTGCTGCGCTCAAGGCCAGTCCGGGCACGATTCTTTCGCAGGGTTACGACATTGTCCTCAACGGCGTCGAACTCGGCGGCGGTTCGGTGCGTATCCATCGCCCGGACATCCAGCAGGCGGTGTTCGAGCTGCTTGGTATCGGCGCCGAGGAACAGGAAGAGAAGTTCGGCTTCCTGCTCGAGGCGCTGTCGTACGGCGCGCCGCCCCACGGCGGCCTGGCGATCGGCATCGACCGCATGGTCATGCTGATGGCCGGCGGTCAGTCGATTCGCGAAGTCATCGCGTTCCCGAAGACGCAGACCGCGCATTGCCCGCTGACCAACGCCCCGAGCACGGTTGATGCCCGCCAGCTCAGGGAACTGCACGTCCGTTCTACGGTCCAGCCTAAGGCCGATCCGGCCCAATGATTCATTCGGAGTCATCCTGCATGACCAGCTTCAAAACCACGCTGCGCGCGCTGCTTGTTGTTGCTACGGGCAGCGGCCTGTCGGCTTGCGATCTCGAAGGCCTGGGCAACGGCAACGGCCTGGAGTCGCTGAAGGTGGTGCGCATCTCGTCGCTGGTCGATACGACGGAGAAGTTCTCCTACCAGTGCTTCGCCGATCAGCTGCAGCTGCAGGGTGTCTTCGACAACGAGGGCATCGGCGACTACACCAGCCGTGCGGTGTGGACCTCCAGCAACCCGGAGGTCGTCGCGGTCAGCAATGGCGACATTCCGCTCGATGGCGACACCACGGCACCGCCGGAAGTGGGCGAGAGCGTCTATGGCTCCGGCACGATCCTGCCCAAGAAGGTCGGTAGCGCGACGATCACAGCGGACTTCGTCGGGCTGAGTGCGAGCTACGACGTCGAAGTCGTGGCGACCGACCTGGCCAAGCTCAAGATCAGCGACGCGTCGCTGACGCTGGCGCCGGATACCGGACGAACGCTGACGGTGACGACTGAGATCGGTGGCGAGACCATCGATCTGGGCAGCCTGCAGCGCGCCAGCTGGTCATTCGAGGGTCAGGATGAAGACGAGGAAATTGAGGAAGGCGACGTGATCGCCGATATCGTGCCCGCCACCGGTCAGGTGATCGGACGCCAGGCCGGCGGCCCGCTGATTGCGCAGGCAATCTTCCCGCTGTGCAAGAACGCCGATGGCTCCGTGCTGCGCCGCACTTCCGAGGTCAATGTCGCGATTCCGCAAAAGATCGTGCTGACCCGCGAATATGTCGATGCGCCGAACAACGAACTGTTCGTCGCAACCCAGGAGCTGATCACCAGCATTGCGACCTTCGCCAACGGCGACACCCAGGATCTGACCGGACTGCTCGTGCTGGAGAGCAGCAATACCGACGCGATCAAGACATCGGCAGCGCTGAGCCGGCAATTCATTACCGCGGCTGCTGCGGGCACGGCCGTGCTGAAGGCCACCTACGGCGGCGACGACGAAAACGACGAGGAAGAAATTCCGGATCCGCCGGAGGTGATCAGCGAACCGCTGACGATCAACGTCGTGGCGGGCGTACCGCAGTCCATCGAGGTCACGCCGGTCGACAGGACCGTCAATGCCGCGACGACGACCGCGTATCTGGCGAAAGGCAATTTCGTGCTGGGCGGCGAACCGCGGACCCAGATGCTGACCCGCGATGTCAGCTGGACCGTGACCAATCCGGACGATACGGCCGCCGACCGCAGCAAGATCCTGTTCGCGGCCAATGTGCTGACCACCGGGGCGGCGTCCGGCAATTACAAGGTCAACGCAAGGTTCGAGAACGGCGACGCCGACATCATCGGAACGACCGGCGTCTGCGTGCGCCCGATCGACGATGAAGACACCGAAGTCGATGAATCTGCGGGTATCTGCCCCGACAATCCCGACGACGAGTAGGGTCAAGTCTGTCTGCTGGCCCACTACCGGTAGTGGTTGGCGCGGCCAGCAGATACAATTAGTCGTTTCTGCGGCAGGCGCGAATGCCGCGCCGCCGCCTTTGCCCGACATGGTTTCCGGAGGCCTCCCCCATGGCAGCCGTTCTCAAGCTGGATGAATTCAACCTGCTGGACGATGGTGAGTGCGACGCGCGCATCATCGCGGCCAAGGCGATTCTCGGTGATCGCCTGTGCATCCTTGGTCACCACTACCAACGTGACGAGGTGTTCCGTCACGCCCATTTCTCCGGTGACTCGCTGAAGCTGTCGCAGATGGCGGCCAATTCCAGGGCCGATTTCATCGTGTTCTGCGGTGTGCACTTCATGGCCGAAGTCGCCGACATCCTGACCTTCGGCAAGCGCGCGGTGATCCTGCCGGACCTCGCCGCCGGCTGCTCGATGGCCGATATGGCCAATCTCGCCAAGGTGCGCAAGTGCTGGGACGAGTTGTCGACCGTGCTTGATCCGGACCAGACCGTCACACCGGTCACCTACATCAATTCCGCTGCAGACCTGAAGGCGTTCTGCGGCAGCCACGGCGGCATCGTCTGCACCTCGAGCAATGCGCGTGCGGTGCTGGAATGGTCGTTCGCGCGACGCGAGAAGGTGCTGTTCTTCCCGGACCAGCACCTGGGCCGCAACACCGCGGTCAAGATGGGCATCAGCCTCGACCAGATGGTCGTCTGGGACTTCAGCAAGGACATGGGCGGCCTGACTGCCGAGCAGATCCGTGGCGCGAAGATGATCCTGTGGAAGGGTTTCTGCTCCGTGCACCAGATGTTCCAGCCGGCGCACATCGACAATTTCCGTTCACGCGTGCCGGGCGGCAAGGTCATCAGCCATCCGGAAAACGCGATGGAAGTCTGCAGCAAGTCGGACTACGTCGGCAGCACCGAATACATCCTGCGCACCGTCCGCGCTTCGCAGCCCGGCGAACACTGGCTGGTGGGTACCGAACTGAATCTGGTCAATCGCCTTGCGGACGAGATGAAGCCGCACGGCGTGAAGGTCGAGTTCATGTCGCCGACCGTGTGCATGTGCTCGACGATGTTCCGCACCGATCCGCAGCACCTCGCGTGGACGCTCGACAATCTCGTTGCCGGCAAGGTCGTCAACCAGATCCGTGTGCCGAAGGAAATTGCCGATCCGGCACGCGCCGCGCTGGACCTGATGCTGGAAGTTGTCGATTAACGCCGTGAGGCGTGAGGGGTGAGGCGTGAGGCGTAACAGCCCAGCCCGCTTTTCAACGCCTCACCCCTCACTCCTCACGCCTCACGAGTCTTTACCCATGTGGACCAACGCCCCAACGCTGTCCCAGTTTGATCCTGAACTCAACGCTGCGATTCGTTCCGAATGCGGCCGTCAGGAAGCGCACATCGAACTGATCGCGTCGGAGAACTACTGCAGCCCGGCGGTGATGGAAGCGCAGGGTTCGCAGCTGACCAACAAGTACGCCGAAGGCTATCCGGGCAAGCGCTACTACGGCGGCTGCGAGTTCGTTGATATTGCCGAACAACTGGCGATCGACCGCATCAAGCAGGTCTTCGACTGCGACTACGCCAACGTCCAGCCGCACTCCGGCGCCCAGGCCAATGCCGCGATCTTCCTCGCGCTGGTGTCGCCCGGCGACACCGTCATGGGCATGAACCTCGCCCAGGGCGGCCACCTGACCCACGGCAACCCGGCCAACTTCTCCGGCAAGCAGTACAAGATCGTGCCGTACGGCCTGGACACCGACACCGGCCTGATCAACTACGACGAAATGGAGCGGATTGCCCTCGAAACCAAACCGAAGATGATCATCGGCGGTTTCTCGGCCTATTCCCGGGTCAAGGACTGGGCACGCATGCGCCAGATCGCCGACCAGGTCGGCGCCTGGTTCTGGGTCGACATGGCGCATATCGCCGGTCTGGTCGCCGCCGGCGAATACCCGAGCCCGCTGCCGCATGCGCATGTCGTCACCAGCACCACCCACAAGACCCTGCGCGGTCCGCGCGGCGGCATCATCCTGACCCAGGGCCAGCCGGAAGACTTCAACAAGAAGTTCCAGTCCGCGGTGTTCCCCGGCATCCAGGGCGGTCCGCTGATGCACGTCATCGCCGCCAAGGCCGTCGCCTTCAAGGAAGCGCTGGATCCGAGCTTCAAGGTCTACCAGAAGCAGGTCGTCGCCAATGCACGGGCAATGGCCCAGGTCTTTCTTGACCGCGGCTACAAGGTTGTCAGCAACGGCACCGACAACCACCTGTTCCTGCTGGATCTGGTCGCGAAGAACGTCACCGGCAAGGATGCGGAGGCGGCACTGGGCAAGGCTCACATCACGACCAACAAGAACTCGGTACCGAATGATCCGAAGAGCCCGTTCGTGACCTCGGGCCTGCGCCTGGGTTCGCC
>CAZDPA010000213.1:0-5915 GCA_964507195.1 uncultured Salinisphaerales bacterium
AATACCGGCCTGTCACGCCGGGGGTCGCGGGTTCGAGTCCCGTCCGCTCCGCCACGATTCGTCCGAAGAGCGCTCAATGAGCGCTCTTTTTTTTATGTTCGTGGAGCGCTCATGGAGCGCTCTTTTTCGTGCCTGCGACTCAGGCCGACGTAGTCGGCAGCAGCTCCTTCAGCGCGCGCCAGCCACCGTCGATCGACCAGACATTCCGGTACCCCATCTTCTGCAGGTTGTCGGCCGCCAGTGCCGAGCGATACCCGCCGCCGCAGTACAGATACAGCGGGACCTGCTTGTCCGGGTGCAGCTGCTCGATGTCGCGCTCGATGATGCCTTTGCCTATCCATTGCGCCCCCCGGACGTGACCTGCGAGGTACTCGCTGTGCTCGCGCACATCAATCAACTGCAACCCAGGCTGGGTTGCCAGTGCGGCAGGGAACTGATCGGCCGGCAATTCGCGAACATTGCTGCGGACCTCATTGACCAGAGCAAGAAAAGCGGGTGAATGATCTGCCATAAACAGGTCTCCTGAAGTCGCAAGGCTGATAGATTACGAGGTTCATCCCTTTATCGTCTGTTGTCATGTATTCACCTTCAATCTTCATCACCGGCGCGGCAGCGGGTATCGGCCGTGCGACCGCAAAGCGCTTTGCCGCACAAGGCTGGCGCGTCGGGTTGTATGACGTCGATGATGAGGGTGTGCGGCAGCTGCGCGATGAACTGGGTGGTGCTGCCGTCTGCGGAACACTGAATGTCACTGATGCTGCAGCATTCGCTGCTGCGGTCGACGCGTTCTGCGCACCGGTTGAAGGGCGCCTGGACGTGCTGTTCAACAATGCTGGCATCCTGTCGGTTGGTGCGTTCGAGTCGATCGCGGTTGCGCGCCATCACACGATCATCGACGTCAACATCAAGGGCGTGATCAACGGCAGCCTCGCCGGCTTGCCGTATCTGTCGAAGGTTTCGGACAGCCGCCTGATCAACATGAGTTCGGCGTCGGCGATCTACGGCTCGCCGGACTACGCGAGCTACAGCGCGAGCAAGTTTGCGGTGAAGGGATTGAGCGAAGCGCTCGATATCGAATGGCAGCGCCACGGCATCCGTGTGATGGATGTGCTGCCGCTGTTCGTGAATACCGCGATGGTGACGGATATCGAGCAACCGCTGAGCATCGCCAGGCTGGGCGTGCACCTGAGCGCTGAAGATATTGCCGAAACGGTATGGACGGCAGCGCAATGGCGCGGCTATCGTCGCGTGCACTGGTATCCGGGTTGGCGCACGCGTCTGACCGCGTTGGCCGACAAGCTCGGACCCAGCTGGCTCAATCGTGCGGTCGTTGCTCGCCTGTCAGGGTATTAACAGAGGTCGTCCGGCATGTCGTATCCGGTTGTGCTGATTCATGGAATGTGGTGCACGGGGGCCAACTGGGCCCGCGTGACCGAGCTGCTGGAGCCGCGGGGCTATCGTTGCCATGCACCGACGCTGCCGGCTCATGGCGCAGTGCCGGATCAGCCGCTGCAGGTGCGCAGCAAGAGCCTGCGTGAATACGCCGACTATCTGGTGGACTGGGTCAACGCGCAGAATTTCGACAAGCCGCCGATCATCATCGGCCATTCGATGGGGGGCCTGCTTGCGCAGCAGATCGCGGTGCGCATCATGCCCCTGGCTCTGATATTGCTGACGCCGGCCCCGCAGTGGGGCATCAATGCGCTGAGGCCGTCGACGATCATCGCCTTTTCGCGGTGGCTGTTCAGCGGCGCGCTGTGGCGCAATGCTCACAAGCCCAGCGCTGAGCGTGCGGCGCTGTCGGCGTATAACGGTGTTCCGGAAAGCCGGCATCGGCAGATCTATGAAGGCCTGGTGCATGAGTCCGGGCGCGCGGCGTTCGAGATCGCATTCTGGTGGGCGGATTTTTCCCGCACTGCCGCGGTCCGTTCGGACGAAGTCAAATGTCCGGTCTATGTGGTTGGCTGTGGGCAAGACAAATTGGTGCCCGGACCGGTCGTGCGCAAGGTGGCCGCACGCTATCCGCAGGCAACCCAGCGCTACTACGCTGACCGCGGGCACTGGGTCATCGATGATGAGGAGACAGAAGAGATGATGCATTTGATCTGCAGCTGGCTGCGGCCGATTGAGAAGCGCCACGAGGCTGCCAACCGTGGGGCATGAGACCAGGAGTGTGCTTGCGGGTGCGGTTGTACTGACCGTTGCAGCATTCAGCACATCTGTGGCGTTGGCACAGAACGACGGGTTGGAGCGCGCCGTTACGACTGCCGAGCAGACGCAGCGCGCGTCGGTTCAGTCGCAGGGTCGCATCGATCAGCTCGATGATCAGACCAAGCAGCTGCTGGAGAAGTATCGCGCTGCGACATGGCAGGGCCAGCAGCTCAACGTCTACGCGGATCAGCTGGCGCAGCTGACGGCCGGGCAGGATGCCGAGCGTCAGTCCCTGCAGCGCCAACTGGTCGAAATGGAACGCACCGAGCGCGAGGTCCTGCCGCTGATGCTGCGCATGTTCGACGGCCTCGAAAAGCTGATTGCGACCGACCTGCCGTTCCTGCAGACCGAGCGCAAGGAGCGTCTCGAGAACCTGAAGCGCTTGATGGCCAATCCCGAGACCGGCGTCGCCGAGAAGTATCGGCGCGTGCTTGAGGCCTATCAGATCGAAGCGGACTATGGCCGCAGCCTTGGAGCAGAACGCACCCAGATCGGCGAGCGCACGGTCGACGTATTGCGCGTCGGCCGCACGGCTCTGTATGCGATGAGCCTCGATGGCAAGGAAACCTTCTACTGGGACGTCGCGTCCAGTCAGTGGCTGGAACTGGATCGCAGGTATCAGGCGGCGGTCAAGAGCGGGATTCGCATGGCACGTGAAACCATGGCTGCGGACTTGCTGGTTCTGCCGATGCCGGCTGCCGGAGCATCCCCATGAGAAGCCCCATCGGAATTCTCGCCCTTTTGCTGACCATGTTGCCGGGTCTCGCACTGGCGCAGGCGCAGGCGGCGGCCAAGGGCGGCATGGACGAGCTGCTGAAGCAGATTCGCGAATCTGCGCAGCAGACCACGCGACTCAACCAGGAGCGCGAATCGCGGTTTCTCAAGGAGCGCAACCAGCAGCAGGCGCTGCTGCAGAAGGCGCAAGCCGATCTTGCGGCGGCAGAGGCCAAGGCGGCGCGGGTCCGTGCACAGTTCGACGCGGGACAGCTCGAGATCACGGCGATGAGGCAGACCCTGGTGTCGCGCATCGGCGATGCCAGCGCGATGTACGCCGGCGTCAAACAGACCGCGGGCGATTTCCGTGTGCGCGCCGGCGATTCCCTGGTGACGGCACAGGCGCCGGAGCGCCTGGAACTGCTCGACAGGCTCGCGCAAGCGACGGAACTGCCCGCTCTGACCGATCTCGAACAGCTCTGGGTGACGCTCGCTGAGGAAATCGCCGAGGGGGGGCGGGTTGCCCGCTTCAGGACCGAGATCGTCAACGATGACGGCGTGCGCGAAGAGGCGGACGTCGTCCGCGTCGGTCTGTTTACCGCGTTTGCCGACGAGCAATTGCTGACGCTCGACGGCGTCAGCGGTCATCTCACGATTCTCGATCGTCAACCCGGACATGAAGGTCTGCTGAGCGATTTCGCCGAGACCACGCAGGGCTACGCGCCGGTGCTGGTCGATCCGACGCGTGGCGAGCTGCTGCGTCTGTACACGCTCAAGCCTTCGTTGCTGGAGCGTCTGAACCAGGGCGGCGCACTGGGCTACGTGATCCTGCTCATCGGCGTGATCGGTGCGACGCTGGCGATTTACCAGCTGGTGTTCCTGACACGCGTCAGCCGCAAGGTACGCGCACAATTGCAGAACACCCGTGCACCGAGCCGCGACAACCCGCTCGGTCGCGTGCTCGCGGTGCTCAAGGATGAGACTTCAGCGGATCCTGAGGTGCTGGAACTGCATCTGTCCGAAGCAGTGCTGCGCGAAACGCCAGCCATCGAGCGCTTCCAGAACCTGATCCGCATGATCGTCGCCGCCGGCCCGCTGCTCGGTCTGCTCGGCACCGTGATCGGCATGATCATCACGTTCCAGGCGATCCTTGAAGCCGGCACCGGCGATCCGCGCGTGATGGCAGGGGGTATCTCGCACGCAATGGTTGCCACAGTGCTCGGCCTCGGCATCGCAATTCCGCTGCTCTTCATCAACTCGCTGCTCGCGACACGCTCGCGTGCCCTGATCCAGATCCTCGACGAGCAGAGCGCCGGGTTGCTGGCACGTCGTCTGGAGGGTGCGCGTGCTGGCTAGCTTCGACCAATGGCGGCACGAGCTGCTCGCGCCGTTTGCCTCGCTGACGGATTTTTTCCATGCGGGCGGGCCGGTGCTGGTCGTGATCTTCATCACCGCGCTCGTGATGTGGACGCTGATTCTCGAGCGCTACTGGTACTTCAAGCGGATGTTTCCGCGCCAGCAGGAGGAATTGCGTGCGGCCTGGGCGGCACGCTCCGAGCGACGCTCCTGGTATGCGCGGCGTATCCGCACGCAGATGATCTCCGAAGCACGCCTGGCGATGAGCACGACGCTGCCGATCATGCGCGCAATCATTCCGCTGTGCCCGTTGCTGGGATTGATGGGCACCGTGGTCGGCATGCTCGAAGTCTTCGACGTCATGGCGCTCAAGGGACGCGCGGATGCGCAGACGATGGCTTCCGGTGTTTCGCAGGCGATGATCGCAACGATGGCTGGTCTGGCGGTGAGCCTTTCCGGCATGTATCCGATCCAGCAGTTCGAGGCGCGCGCCCGGCGTGAAGCCGAGCAACTCAATGATGTGTTGGTCTACGAGTGATTCCGGAAATGACGGATCGGGGAGTGATCATCTGACATGAGAATGCAAAGGCATACGCCGCAGCATGAAGAAACCGGTATCGACCTTGCGCCGATGCTCGATTTCATCATGAATCTGCTGATCTTCTTCATCATCACCGCGGCCTTCGTCAGTGAGTCCGGCATCCGTGTCGATCGCCCGGCGGCGGAAACCGCACAGAAGGAAGAACGTGCCAACATCTTCGTCGCGATCTCGGCCAATAACGAAATCTGGATCGACAAGTCGCGCGTTGACATCCGCACCGTGCGTCAGGCCATCGAGAAGCTCAAGCAGCAGCATCCGCAGGCCAGCGTCGTGATCCAGGCCGATCAGGCTGCGCGTGCCGGCTTGATGGTCGAGACCATGGATCAGGTGCGGCTGGCGGGGGTCACTGACGTTGCAATCGCCGCCACGCCGAAATGATGTGGCATACGCCCGCGCATCTGCTGATCTAATGCATGGGAGTCGCGATCCGGTGACGGAGAATGCGCGCTGGTTCGTGATTCCGGTGGTTGCGCTGCTGCTGGTACTGGGCATGTTCCTGGTCATGTACTGGTTGGTCGCGCCGTCGCAGGGCGATCACATCGAACCGCAGCGCGTGCTCGAAGGTATCGAGGTGGTGCAACCGGACGCCGAGCAGGAGTCCGATCCGCTGCAGAGCCTGGACATGGCACCGCCGCCGCCGCCCGACGCGCCACCGTCGATGGCGCGTTCCGACCTGCCGACCTTCAACTCGCCGACTGCGTCGGTGACGCCGTTCGAGATCGGCGCGATTTCCATGCCGCTGTCGGTTGGCAGTGGCGGCCTGAATCTGGGCAGCAGCGGATCCTTTGGCGGTTTCGCCGGAGGGGGTGGTGGTTCGGGTTCTGGTGGCGGGGGCGTCGGTTCCGGCAAGGGCTTTGTCGGCAAGCCGCTGATCCCGTTGTCGACAGCACGACCGCAGATGCCGGAATGGGCCTGCAAGCAGGGCATCCGCGGCTGGGTAGAAGTGGTTTTCACGGTCCTGCCGACCGGCAAGGTCACCAATGTCCGCCTCGTCGATGCCGATCCGCGGGGTGTTTTTGAGGAAGCCGCGATC
>CAZDPA010000214.1:0-5915 GCA_964507195.1 uncultured Salinisphaerales bacterium
AAGGACTTCCGCTACGAGCAGATCCTCATCGAGGAAAATGCCTTCCACGGTGACAGCGGCTACTTCATCACCTTGCACAGCCGCCTGGTTGCTCCCTACATCCAGCACTTCGGTACGGACGAGCAGAAGGCACGCCTGATCCCGCACTTCATCAGCGGCGAGAAGATTCTCGCGATCGCGATGACGGAACCGGATGCCGGCTCCGATCTCGCCGGCATGAAGGCGCGCGCCGAAGACAAGGGCGATCACTGGCTGCTCAATGGCGCCAAGACCTACATCTCCAACGGCATCAACGCCGATGTCGTCATCGTCGCGGCGAAGACCCATCCGGACAATCCGCATGGCGTGACGCTGTTCCTTGTCGAGCGCGGCATGGAAGGTTTCGAGCGCGGCAAGCTGCTCAAGAAGATGGGCATGAAGTCGCAGGACACGTCGGAGCTGTTCTTCCGCGATGTGAAGGTGCCGAAGGCCAATGTGCTTGGCCAAGTGCATGGCGGATTCATACACCTGATGAAGGGCCTTGCCGAAGAACGCCTGATCGGTGCCTGCGGCAACATCGCCGGCGCGCGTGCGGCGCTGGATGTGACCAGGGAATTCGTGCGAAATCGAAAGGTGTTCGGCAAGCCGCTGTCGAAGATGCAGAACACCCGCTTCGTACTGGCGGCGCTGGATACCGAGATCGAGATGGCGCAGTGCTTTGTCGACCGCTGCGTCGAAGTGCACAACGAGCGCAAGCTCAGTGCCGAAGATGCCGCGCGTGCCAAGCTCTACACCAGCGAAGTCGCCGGTCGCATGGTCGATGCGGGTGTGCAGTTGCACGGCGGCGCGGGTTACATGGACGAGTACGAGATCTGCCGCATGTACGAGGACGAGCGCATCCACCGCATCCTCGCCGGCACTTCCGAGATCATGAAGGAAATCATCGCGCGCTCCATTCTTGACTGAACAGAACCATGACCGACTCCACCGTGCTGTACAGCGTCGACCGCCGCGTCGCCGTCATTCGCCTCAACCGCCCCAAGGCACTCAATGCCTTCGTGCCCGAACTGCTCGATGCGCTGGCGGCCGCGCTCGACCGCGCCGCGGCCGATGATGGTGTCCGCGCCATCCTGCTGACCGGCGAAGGGCGCGCGTTTTCGTCGGGCGCCGACCTGGTTGCCAACATGACCAAGCCGCCGCTCGGCGACGACGGCAAGCTCGATCTCGGCCTGGCGCTGGAGACAAGCTACAACCCGATCATCACCAAGATGCGTGCGCTGCCCAAGCCCATCGTTGCCGCCGTCAACGGCCTGGCAGCCGGCGCTGCGGCGAATGTTGCATTGCTGGCCGACCTGACGATCGCGGGGCGCTCGGCGTATTTCCTGCAGGCCTTCGTCAACATCGCGCTGATCCCGGATGCGGGCGGCACCTGGATCCTGCCGCGTCTGGCGGGACCGCAGCGGGCGATGGGCATGTCGCTGCTCGGCGAGCGCCTGCCGGCGGAGAAGGCGCTGCAGTGGGGCCTGATCTGGGATGTTGTCGATGACGAGCAACTGATGGACGCGGCGATGACCCTGGCGGTGCGCCTCGCCGACGGGCCGACGCTGGCGATCGCGCGCATCAAGCAGAGCATCCATGCCGCCGCACAGAACGACCTGACGGCGCAGCTTGCCCTCGAGCGTGAACTGCAGCGCGAGGCCGGACGTGCACAGGATTTCATGGAGGGTGTCCAGGCCTTCCTGCAGAAGCGCAAGGCCAATTTCCAGGGGAAGTGAGATGACCGCCAATCGCAACACCTTGCTGTCGGGCGTTCGCGTCCTCGATCTCTCGCGCCTGCTGCCGGGGCCGTTCTGCACACTGTATCTGGCCCAGCTCGGGGCCGAGGTCATCAAGATCGAGGAGCCGAACGGCGGCGACTACGCGCGCGGCATGCCGGAGATGTTCTCCCAGGTGAACCGCGGCAAGAAGTCGATCACGCTCGACCTGCGCCTGGATGCCGATCGCGAGCAGTTCTTCGCGCTGGTAGAAACCGCAGATGTCGTCATCGAGTCCTTCCGTCCGGGTGTCATGGACAAGCTCGGCTGCGGTTACGACGCGCTGCGCGCGCGCAATCCGCGCATCGTGTTTGCTGCACTGACCGGCTACGGTCAGACCGGGCCGTACAGCCAGTGGGCCGGCCATGACATGAACTATCTCGCGCTTGCCGGGGTGCTGGACCAGATCGGCATTGCCGGCAGCGCGCCGGCACAGTCGAACCTGCAGATTGCCGATCTTGCCGGCGGCGCACTGACCTGTGCGCTGGGCATCGTTGCCGCCGTGCATGGTGCGCAGAAGTCCGGCGTCGGTACGATGGTCGATGTGTCGATGATGGACGGTGCGATGGCGATGATGCCGATTGCGCTGTCGAGCGTGCGCGAAGGCAAGGATGTACCAGCACGCGGTACCGCGATGCTGACCGGTGCGCTGCCGAACTACAGCGTTTATCGCTGTCGCGACGGCAAGTACATCGCCGTCGGCGCGCTGGAACCCAAGTTCTTCATGCGTCTGCTGTCGGCGCTCGGCGACGAACTGCCGAAGCCGCTGCGCGCCCTGATTGCACGCAAGGCGCCGAAAAAGGCCGGCGGCAGCGACAGCGGCGGCAAGACCAAGTCGGCCGACAAGGATCAGTTCGGCGAACTTGAAAAGCTGTTCGGCAACCCGCGCCGCGCCAGGCGCATCATGGCCATCGCGCGCATTGCCCTCGCCGGTGTGTTCCTGACCCGTACCCGCGATCAGTGGGCTGCGCTGCTTGCGCATCGCGACGCCTGCGTGACGCCGATCCTGACGCTCGCCGAGACGCTGGAGAACGAACACGTCCGCGCGCGCGGCATGGTCGAGGACGACAACGGCAAGCCGGCGTTCGCGCTGCCGATCCGCTTTGACCATCACCGGTCGCCGCTGCATGCGGCACCGGCGCTGGGGGCGGATACGGAGGCGGTGTTGAAGGGTGCCGGCAAGAAGAAGGCGGCGCGCTGAGCCGGCGGTTCGTGGCGGCATCTCGATACACCGGCTTCGCCGGCACTCGATGCGAGCGGCGTTTTTCAGAGTCTCATCTACTCTTCCGTCCGTCTCGAGTGCCGCGCGCGTAGCACGCCGTGTATCGAGAGACCGCAACGTCACCCACAACGAATCAAGCGCACATAGCGCGGATCGATCGCCGCCACCGGATTGATCCCGAACATCTCGACGAAGGCGCGATTCAGGTGCGCCATGTCGTGAAATCCGGCCTCCTGGGCAATGTCAGTCAGGAGTCGGCCTTCCTTCCACAGACGCACCGCATGCCATACCGCCTGCCAGCGTGCGTACTGGCTGATCGAATTGCCGGTCTGCACGCGGAACAGCTCACGCAGACGTGACGGCGACAGGTGCACCTGTGTGCCAAGCCGCTCGAGGCTGAAATCGCACAGCGGCAGATCCTGCAGCAGTCCAATGATCTTTTCGATGCGCGGATCGAGCTGGCGTGCCGGCGGCTCGCGTCCGGTCACGGCATGAACGGCGCGTCGCACCAGAGCCTGGATGCGACCACCGTCAAGGGCCCCGGTCAGCGCCTCGCGCAGTTCCGGCAACAGGGATTCAAAGCGTGCGAAGTCGAGATCAATCAAAGCGGCATCGCCGAGTGCCTGGGTGAGCCCGGCATGTTCCGGTGCTTCGACCGGCAGATAGAACACGGCGATGTCGCTGTCGACTGCGACCACGCGCCGTCGCCCGGACTTGGGGCCCAGCAGCGAAGCGCGCGTGTGCAGCGCCCCTTCGTCGGTTTCGATCGTGTAGGGTGCGGCGCAGGCGATCCGCAACGTTGCACCCAGCGGGCTTGAGGGTCGGTCCACGACCAGCGTGGGCGCGAGCATCAAAAGGCCGCTGGGCCAGGTGTAGATTGTCATGCCCTGCGGTGCCGGGTGGGCCGGCGACGGTGCGGGGGCGGTCGAATTTTCTGCCATCCCTGCAATGTAGCATTGAGGTCAGCAGCGATAGATCAGTCGCTAGGTACAAGTGACCCCGTCGCTACGTGCAAGCGTCCGGGCATCGACCACAGGCACGATGGCGTCCATGCTGGTGACCGGAAAGGAGACTCCCATGCTGACCCTCAAGCAGTACCTGATCGAATACGGCAAGACGCATCGCAACCCGACGAATCAGATCATCCATTTCATCTGCGTACCGGCGATCTTCGTCAGCACGCTTGCACTCGGCTGGTTGCTGAGCCTGAATCTGCTCGGCGTCGACGCGCCGTGGGCACGCTGGATCAATGCCGCGACCGTCGGCGGTGCGCTGATCCTGCTGTTCTTCTACTCACGCATGGGCTGGCGGGCATCGGCGCTGATGACCGCCTGGTTCGCGATCTCCGTTGCGCTGATTCTTGGCGTCGAAGCCTCGCCCGCGCCGCTGTGGCTGGTCGCTGCGGCGGTGTGGATCGCGGCGTGGCTGGTGCAACTCGTCGGCCACAACATCGAAGGTGCGAAGCCCAGTTTCATCGATGACCTCGTGTTCCTGCTGATCGGTCCGCTGTTCGTCATGGAAGAGCTGGGCCTGTCGCCGCTGCCGGAACAAGGTGGAACCCTGCACGTCTGAGCGATTCACCCTCAATTCAGATTACTGCCGTAGTCTTCAGTGCGGTAGTGCTGTTGCCCCTTGGGCGCTGATCGGGAGTTTGGCCCGCCAGAGTCAGGGAATTCATCAACTCGATTGATTGCAGGGAAAGGAACCATGAAGAACACGACTCTAGTTTTGCTCGCCGCGACCGTTGCCGGCCTGACCTCGTACAACGCGCTGGCAGCCGATGCCGCGGTTGACGCCAAGGTGGCCGTCGAAGTCGACGGCAGCGCCGCCGCGGGCGCAGCCACGGGCGCCGTAGACGCCGGCAAGGCCGCCGGCACGCAGGCGACGTCGAAGACCGGTGCAGCGCTTGAAGCCGGTGCCGACATGGCCGGCAAGGCCAAGGACGCCACGGTCGCGGGTGCGGTGAAGGCCAAGGATGTCACCGTGGATGCCGCGATTGCCGCCAAGGACAAGGCCGTCGATTTGGGTGGCAAGGCCAAGGACAAGACGGTTGAGCTCGGTGGCAAGGCCAAGGACGCAACGGTCAAGGCCGCGGTGGCAACCAAGAACGCCGCCGTGAAGGGCGGTACCAAGGTGGCCGACAAGACCAAGGGTGGCCTGAACGCGGTCGGCGGCCTGGTTTCTGGGACCGTCGGTGCCGTGACCGGCTCCGAGGCCGCTGTCGAGGTCAAGGCTGATGCATCGGTTGACGCCAAGGCTGGCGCCGACGCCACGGTCGATGGCGAAGCCAAGACCGAGTAAAGCCTCGACAGCTTGTTTCAACCAGCCCCGTGCGGATTCGCGCGGGGTTTTTTGTTGCCCCAATGATTTCTGCCCCGCCTGTCGAAATTCGAGCCGGCCGTTCGACGACTTGCAAACGGCCAGTGATGCTGGCGTGATCCGGCAGACGAACGAATCTCAAGCAGAGGTGAGCCATGAAATATCTGTGTCTGGTGTACAGCGACGAAGCACGCCTCGAAGGCTGGGACGACCGCGAGTGCATGGCCTGCGGGACTGCGATGCAGGCCAGCGGCCATCTGGTCTCCGCCGAGGCGCTGCAGCCGGTGCATACCGCGACAACGCTGCGGGTGCGTGAAGGCAAGGTCACGATCACCGACGGTCCGTTCGCAGAAACCAAGGAACAGCTCGCCGGGTTCTATCTGATCGATGCGGCGAATCTGGATGAGGCCCTGAAATTGGCGGCGACCATTCCGCCGGCGCGCGTCGGCAGCATTGAAGTGCGGCCGGTTCGCACGCTCAAAGCCTGAAAGATCGCCTGCTGTCGAATTCCCGTCACGCGATTCGACTAGGGCCTGTTAACGCTATGTCGATCGCTGAGATGCCACGAGATTTACGGCCAG
>CAZDPA010000215.1:0-5846 GCA_964507195.1 uncultured Salinisphaerales bacterium
AGCCGCTATCGGCTCAGCGTACTCACAATCACCGCGCCACCCAGCAGAATCAGGATCACACCCATCGCCCGATCAATCCGGTGAGCGTGCTTCTGCAGACCGCGACGCAGACCCGGATGCGACAGCATCACCGCGACGGTCGCGAACCAGCCGAAGGTCGACAGCGGCAGCCAGATCGCGAGCACGATCATTATCGGGGCCGATACCGGGCCGGACACGACAGTCGTGAACAGCGCGACGAAAAACAGCGTCGCTTTCGGGTTGAGCACGTTGGTGGCGAGGCCTACGCCGAAGTTCCGGTACCAGTCGCTGCGCGTCGTCGCGGTCGCGGTGAGTTCGGTAGCGCGCATCGGTTGCGCGCGCAGCGCGGCGCTGCCCATCCAGATCAGGAACGCGGCACCGGCGAGCGCAATCGCATCGAGGCTCCAAGGAAACTGCCGGGTCAGCCAGCGCAGACCGAACAGGCCGTAGGCGACGTGGAACAGGATGCCGCTGCCGATGCCGGCCGCGGTCCAGACGCCGGCGCTGCGGCCCTGCGCGAGTGCGGCGCGGATGACCACCGCGAAGTCGGGGCCAGGCGACATGACGCCGAGTGCATGGGCTGCGGCCACTGCGCCGAACAGCGCCCAGGCAGCATCAGCGCCCATCGGTTGACTCGGGTTCGCTGTCCCAGCCGGGCCACGGGCCTTCAGGCTGGTCCGGCAGATTCACCGTGCAGGTTTCCTGGTGGTACTGAACCATGCCGCGTGCCCGGTAGTTGGTCAGGGCGGCAGGACCATCGAGCGAGCAGGTATGCACCCAGACGCGCTTGGTGCCCGGCAGCTGCCAGGCGCGCGCGATGCCGTCGCTGAGCAGATGGCCGCCAAGCCCGCGACCGCTGAACTCGCGCATCAGGCCGAAGTACGCGATTTCGACATCGCCGCCGTCCTGCTGCTCCAGCTCGATGTAGCCGGCCGGCGTGCCGTCGACGTACATCACCCAGGTGTGCAGCTGCGGGCGATCGAGCCAACGCATCCAGCGCGAATACGACCAGACCAGACGATCACGCCAGTACCAGTGGCCGCCGACCGCGGTGTACAGAAAGCGGTTGAGCATCGGCAGCGGCTGCTCGGCGCGCAGCATCAGCGGTGCGGGCTGCGGCACTGGCGATGCGCGCAGCTGCGCGGGATCGCGCAGGTCCAGATACCAGGTCGTCACCGCGACCGGGTGCAGGGCGGGTTCAGCCATGGTCGGAGGAGCCCTGAATGGTCTTTCCGTCATTCCCGCGAAAGCGGGGTTGTTCCGCCAAGGAACGACGAGCGGAGAGCGCAGCAGTGCATTCCCTGGATTCCCGCTTTCGCGGGAATGACGACTGACTTGGAGTGTCCTCAGGCGGCATAGGTCGTTTCGAGATAATCGATGATCGCGGCGGATTCGTACATCTCGATGCCCGTGTTCGGGTCGATCAGATACGGCACCTGCACTTTGCCGGTCCGTTCGAGCAGGGCGAGGCGATTGCGGCTGGTGTCCTTGGGCGCCTTGAACAGCTGATCGCGAAACGACGGCGGGCCCATGTCGGTCCAGCGTGCCTTGGCGGTGTTGCGCAGGATGTACGGCAGCTCCAGTTCGCACAGCACCTCGCGCACCAGGCGCGAGTACGGGCTGGACTCGAAGCTGTACAGCTCCAGCGGCTGGTCCGAGGCTTTCGACGGCCGTGCACGCATGCCGCGGGCCGGGCGGCTCGCGCTGGCGAGCATGCTCGCACCGAGGCTGATGCTGCGGCTCAGTCCGCTGTTCGCGACTGCATGGCCGTCATAGGTCTTCGCCAGGTAGTCGGCAATGTCCCTGGACTCGTACAGACGCGCGCCGGTATTCGTGTCGTGCAGGAACGGAAACTGCGCCTTGCCACCCAGCGTCTTCGCAACCGGACGGAAGCGCTTGCCGTTCTTCGGGCACGGCTGGATCAGCACATCGAGATCCATCTCGCTGAGTGCGCTGCGCAGGATCCGGCAGTACGGACAGCCTTCGAATTCGTACAGGGTCAGCAACTGTTCGGGCCGGGTTCCGGCCGGTTTGAAGCTGCTGGAACCGCGCCACAGCGCGAGGGTGCTGGTCAGGACTGAGCTGGCGACGTTGAGGGCGTGGGCCATGAGGCGATTCTGATAGGGACAAGTCTGGGCGCCATTATGCGCAAGCTGGCCTCTTGTGCCATTCAAACCCTGGCTGGGTTTGGCGCATCCAAACGATCATGATGGCGATGACATGGACAGTGGACAGAGCAGCCAGCGTGCAGATCGGGACCCCTGAAGCCGCGCCGGCCCACGACGACGCGACGCTGGTGCGGCTGGCTGCTGCCGGCGACGCGCGGGCGTTCGAGCGCCTGTATCGGGCCCATGTCAGCCGGGTGTACGGGCTCTGCGTGCGTCTGGTCGATGGCGATCGCAGCAAGGCCGAGCAATACACCCAGGACGCCTTTGTCCGCGCCTGGGAAAAGCTAGCCAGCTTTCGCGGCGACAGCCAGTTCTCGACCTGGATGCACCGCCTGACCGTGAACCTGGTGCTCGGCGAGCATCGTTTGCTCAAGCGCTGGGTCAGTTTCGACGATCTGCAGCCGGGCGTCGAAGCCGACGAGGACGGCCCCGGCATGGCGGACCAGCCGGGCGCACATCCGCAGCAGCAGCTCGGTGACCGCATGGACCTTGACCGCGCGATCGCCAGACTGCCGAAGGGCGCACGCGCGGTGCTGGTATTGCACGACGTCGAGGGTTATCAGCACGAAGAGATTGCGAAGCTGACCGGCATCGCGGTCGGCACCTCCAAGGCGCAGCTGCATCGCGCGCGCAGGTTGATGAAGGACATGTTGTCATGAGCGAAGAAAATGACCGGAAACCGGAAGGCGAAGGGGACGAGATCCCCGGCCTGCGCGGCCTGAAGCTGGAGCAGACGCCCGAGCGCGATCTGTGGCCCGGCATCGAGACGCGCCTCAGCCACAAGCCGCGCGGCGTGCTGAGACCCTGGATGAGCTATGCGCTGGCGGCGAGCCTGGTCGGCGCAGTCACGCTTGGCGTGCTGCGCCAGACGCCGCCGGATGCGCCGCTGCCGGCGCAGACCGAAGTGGCGCATGTTGCGCAGCCGACGGCATCGACGCAGCGTGTCGCCGGCCGCGTGATGCCGCAGGGCGAAGCGCTGCTCAAGGCCAATCTGTCCATCGTCAAGGATGCCGAAGGCCAGCTGCAGCAGGCGCTGGAGCAGGACCCGGATTCGGCAGCGCTGCGGCGCCTGCTGCTGGCGATGAAGAATCAGCGCGGTGATCTCAAGGCCCAGCTGGCCCGCGATGCGCATGCGCAGAACACCTAAGTGAAAATTGAAGCAGTTGAAGTGAGGGACGCACCATGTTGAAACTTTCAAATCTCGTCGGATGCGCCGCGCTGGCCTCGGGTCTGGCGAGCAGCGCCTGGGCGAGCACGCCGATCAATGAATCGCGTCCGCTGGATGCCGATGGCCAGATCTCGGTCAACAACCTCGCCGGCAATATCGAAGTCGTTGCCTGGGATCGCAAGGAAGTCGCGATCAGCGGCGAGCTCGGCGAAGACGTCGAGGCGCTGGAGATCACCGGCGACGCGCGCAAGCTGACGGTCCACGTGCGCTATCCGCGCAAATCGCGCGGCGACATCGAGGAAACCCTGCTGCGTCTGCAGGTGCCGACCGGTGCCGCGCTCACGCTCGAAGGCGTCAGCTCCGACATCAAGGTCAGCGGCACGCGCGGCGCGCTCAGCGCCAGCAGCGTCAGCGGCGATGTCGAGGCGCGCGTCGCGTCGACCAACGTCAAGCTCAATTCGGTCAGCGGCGATATCTCACTGGGGGCGCCGTCGACCCAGGCTGAACTGCAATCGGTCAGCGGCGACATCAATGCGCGTGGTCTCAGCGGCACGGTCAAGGCCGAGACCGTCTCCGGCAATCTTCAGCTCGGCGGTGACAATTTCAAGGAAGTTTTAGCGCAATCCGTGTCAGGGGATATGCAGCTCGATGTCGGTCTGGTCAGCGGTGCGGCGCTGCGCGCCGAGACGCTGTCCGGTGAGATTGCAGTGCGCCTGCAGAAAACGCCGGATGCCAAGCTGTCGATGAAAACCTTCAGCGGCATGCTCAGCTCAGACCTCGCGCCCAAGGGCAGCGAAGAACGGCGCAAGATCGAAGCGACCATCGGCAGCGGCCGTGGCGTGATCGAGCTGAGCACTTTCAGCGGCGATATCGTGCTGTCGAAGTAAGTACTTTCAGCGGTACAAAAGAAAAAGGGCGGGAGCTTCGGCTCCCGCCCTTTCCACATTTGGACGACAGCCCGAACGCCGTTCGCCTCGGGTGCCGCGCATGAGCGCGGTGTATCGAGAGACGAACGGGTTTTGTATTTCCAGATAGGTCAAGAATGCGCTAGCTGCGCGCGGTGCCTGCCAGCGGTTCGTCGATCTGAATCGCGGGGGCCGCGGATTCGACCTCCGCCGTGTTTTTCAGGGGCCGCTGATTCGGAAAGCGGTCCTTGAGCTTGAGGATCGGCCGCTCGACCAGGACCTTCGACAGATGCGGCAGGCCAACCAGGATGCCGATCATCACGATGATGCCCAGCCAGTGCAGGTCCGGGCCGAGCGCGGCCATCACGCGCGGCTTGATGAAATACAGCAGCGGCATGTGCGAGATGTACATCGCATAGCTGATCGATCCCAGATAGCTCAGCACCCGCGAGCGCAGAAAGGCCGAGTACGGATTCTTCGGGTAGAGGACAATCAGCCCGATGATGCCGAAGAACAGCAGATCGGCCCAGGTCCACAGCAGGTGGCCGGCGAGCAGTTCGATCGGGCCGGGCGCGGCGTTGACGTAGCCGTCCTGCATGTACGGCGCCAGCGCACCGGCGGAGATCACCAGCGCGGCACCGAACAGCAACGCCGTACGTGGCCCGCCATCGGTACCGTGCATGCGGAAATTGCGCGTCGTGATCGCGGCCAGGATCACACCGAGCATCAGGCCGTCGATCTGGGTCAGCAGCATTGTCGGTACGAAACCCGACATGCGTGCGGCGGGACCGAGCAGGGCGGTCAGCAGGCACAGCACGATCAGCCAGCCCAGGCCGACGCGCGGCACCAGCCACAGCAGCAGCAAGGGCAGGATCAGGTAGAACTGCTCTTCGACGGCCAGGCTCCAGATCGGCAGCATGCCGGGCAGGAAGTTGAAGATCGCCGTCGGTTCGATGCCCTGCTGGCCGTAGTACTGGGTGAACTGCAGGTAGGCCAGCGATTGCAGCCAGTCGCCGAAGTACGAGCTCTGGAAGAAGCCGCTGCCCTGGGTCAGGACCAGATAGGCGAGGATGGCAAGCAGTGCCAGGTAGTAGACCGGCCAGATGCGCAGGATGCGCCGCATGTAGAAGTCGCGCAGCGAGAAGCGCTGATCGAGCACGGCTTCCAGGATGATGCGTCCGATCAGGTAGCCGGACAGCACGAAGAACATGTTGAGGAAGCCCCAGGCCCAGAAGATGTATTCCGGTGCCCAGTGGAATGCGACGACCATGGCCGCACCCAGACCACGCAGGCCGTCCAGTTCCGGTATATGCCGCATCAGTGTCGAGTCCCCGTGTTGAGCGTGCCTGGCAACGCGCAACACCGAGTGATGCGAAGTGCCCCCTGGAGAACTCTATCGGTGGGGGGCGGGTCGGCCTATCGGCCAGCGCCGCGCACGGCTGTCGGACGGCGCCTACGCGCCGCAGTTGAGCAGGGGCGGGTTGCCGCGGGCGTCAGTGACGGAAGTGGCGGATGCCGGTGAACACCATCGCCATGCCGGCGTCATCGGCGGCGGCGATCACTTCGCTGTCGCGCATCGAGCCG
>CAZDPA010000216.1:0-5776 GCA_964507195.1 uncultured Salinisphaerales bacterium
GGCTAGCACTTCAGGCGGCCGACAGCGCGCCCTTAGAAGTCCAGCTCGCCGCAGTGCTCAAGGAACTGCGGCTACTCCGCCAGATGCAATGATTTGCGCCTCGGTAGCTCAGTGGATAGAGCATCTTCCTCCTAAGAAGAGGGTCGTAGGTTCGATTCCTACCCGGGGCACCACTATTCCCAAGCAAATCGGTCGCTGCCATCTCGGCAGCGCTCATAGCGACGAGGAAGCGTAAATGAGCAAGCTGGACGATGAGCAGATCGAGCCCATGGCGGAAGCGCTGGCGCATGTGAGCGAAGCGCCTAGATCACGAAAAGCGCAAGCCGACGTCGAAGCCGACTTCCAAGCTTTGGCGGAAGATTGCGGGTTCCCGTACTACTTCTGCCGGATATGGGTCGAACGGCAAAAGTCTCCACGAGAGGATGTCTCAATCCGAATTACCAACTATCCAAAGGACTGGCTCGACGCCTATGCGCGAAGCTGCCAGTATGGGATAGACCCGATACAGAAAGCGTTTAGGCGGCGTTTTTCGGTCGTCGCGCTTGAAGATGTGTCGTTTGAAAAGCTGATGCCTCCGCAGCTTGGCGCGGAATCCGAGCGGTTTGGCGTTCATTTCGGATTCTACGTTCACACGCACAACTGGAACAATGAGCACGGCTATCTGATTCTTGCAGGTATGCCAGCGCCCAGTCCTGGTCCTGAGCGCGAGTTCATTGCGAACAAGTGCGTGGGGATGATTTCTCGTGTGTGTGAGGGCGGAGCCGCGATAGCAGATGCTGGGAAATCACCTCCCAAAATTCCCAAGCTCTCTCGTCGGCAATGGCAGGTACTTTCTTTGCGTGCGGCCGGTTATGAAGGAAAGAGGATTGCTAGTCTTCTCGAGGGTTCACCTCGCCGCGTTGACAAGCTTGCGAGCGAAGTCATAGCCAAATTGGGCGCGCGGAATATGTACGGAGCGATAGGGCGCGCGATGGCGCTTGGTTTGATAGACGGACATCCGCCAAGCGGCAAGACACACTAGCCCGGGCGGTGGTGGTAGGTGGCAAAACGGGGGGAAATGCGAATCTGTGCGGGGGGCGCGGGGCCACGTAACGTGGCTCCGCAATGGAAAACAAAGCCGCACAAGAGCACTCGCTTGACGACCCGGACGCACAAGTCCTGGGAATCTCGGGACTTGCGCGCCTGCTCGGCATAGCACCCTCAACCATCACAACGAAGCGCACGAGAGCGCCTCACGACCTACCGCCGAGCTTCATTGATCGACCCGCCCGCTGGCGCCGCGAGACCGTCATCCGGTGGATCGCGCAGCGCGAGGCAGAAGCGTCACGACGTGCGCAGGAGCGGGCTCGGCCGGTGCGATCCCGCGTACTGCGCACGGGGAGCTGACCGGTGGACGGTGCCGCACAGCGTTTCGCATGCGAAACGACGCCCCCCGATCAGCAGCAGCTTGAACTGTTCGAGGCAGTGTTCTCCCATGCGAGTGTCAAGGTGGATCTGGCGTCGCTGGAGCACCCGCTGTTCTCGCTCTCAAGGAAGCCAGTCAAGACAGTCAGACACTACGCGCTGGGTCGGGACTGCGAGATCACTATTATTCCGAGTGCGTCCGGTGCGCCGACCCTCGAAGACAAGGACATTCTTGTCTACGTCACCAGCCAGATCCGGGCGGCGCTGAACGCCGGCCTGCGAGTATCGCCGGTAGTACAAATCCACGGCTACGATCTGCTTCGCACAATCGGGCGGCAGGTCGGAGGACGCGATTATCGACGCCTCACCTCCGCGCTTACGCGCCTGCGTGGAACGACGATCGAGACCCGCATCAAGACCGGCGGACTGCGACAGGAAAACGGCTTCGGTCTGATCGACGCTTGGCAGTTGCTCGAACAACCGTCGATTCATGCGCCGCGCTTACAGATCCGACTCGGGGATTGGCTCTTCCGGGCCATCCTCGCCGGCGAAGTCCTTACGGTCGATGACAGCTACTTCCAGCTCGAAGGGCTGGAGAAGCGACTCTACGAAATTCTCCGCAAGCACCTGAGCGATCAACCCGCATGGAAGATCGACCTGGGAAGATTGCGCCAGAAGTGCGGTTCGCAGTCGCCGCTCAGGCGCTTCCGGTTCGAGTTGCGGAAGATCCTTGATCGCGCAACCAGGAGGCGTGCGGGGGGCGCGGATAGCCCTTTCGCAGTGTGGCTCTTGTCGATCCACGGGAAACTGCTCGTTGGCTACGCGAACACTGATGCAGGTCGAGCCCTGCGGGCCGCAGATGCATTGAGAGCGATCCGTTCCTCAATGCCCGTGACTGGCGGCGCCACGGAGCTGCAACTGTGACGCGCGCACCCTCAGAAAAGCGTTCCTCAAAGCCCGTGCCCTGCTGCTGTGGAAATGCTGTTGGCAAACACGGGCCTTCAGGAACGCCCGGTCACGGGCTTTCAGGAACGGAGCCACGGGCCTTGAGGAACGTGAGCATCGGGCCTCTAGGAACACCTACCTTCTATATCCATCTGTTCCTACGGGACTTTTCGGCCCTAAAAGTCGCCGTAACACGCGCGCGCGTCTTTAACTCCTTTAACAAATCAAAAGCAGTAACCGGGCAGGCCGTGTGCACACCAAGCAGCGACCCACACACGGCGACCGTTTCGCATGCGAAACGGCTCATTCCCCGCTCAGCAACGCGGGGAACCTCCCCGCAGGAGGTTCTCATGACCAGCATTCGCACCCTTTAAGCCATCTGCTTGCTGATCTGCACGCTAGCAAGTTCGCCGGCAAGAGCAGCCGGCGATTGGGTCGAGGATTGGTTCGATCAGTCCACGAGCGGCGGCCCGTCGTCGCTGAACACGCAGGAACGCGGCTACTACAACGCCGGTTCATTCAGCGGCCGCTGGCGCATGACGAACGACTACCTGCTGACGGTGCAGCCGCCGCGCATCCAGGCGGGCTGCGGCGGCATTGATCTGTTCGGCGGCGCGTTCTCCTACCTCGACTCTGAGTACCTGGTTGAGAAGTTCCAGCGGATTATCCAAGCCGCGCCGGCCTTCGCGTTCGAGCTAGCCATGCAGGAATACTGCAAGCCTTGCTCCAGTGCGATGCAAACGATGGAGCAGATCACCGACTACCTGAACTCAATTCAGGTCAACGACTGCCGCATGGCAAAGCAGGTTGCTGCGCTCGCGGTCGAAGGCGATACGTCGGTGTTCGATGGCATGCGCGAGAAGGCCGCGCAGGGGAAAGCGATCTGGGAAGGCGTGACGAAGAACACGCAGGACTTCGCCGATCAAACCCGATCGTCGGGCGGCGCATCGCCGGTCAGCCAGGCGGACGCGATGGCCGAGTGTCCAGCCGTGTTCAAAACCGTGTTCACGAACGGATCGGTCGTCGGCAACGCGGCCGGGCTGTTGGACCTCGACGCCTACGCCGATCTCGCGCGCGGGTTGATCGGCGACGTGAATGTGACCTACGACGATGCCACCCGACAGTGGATCGTGATGCCGGTCGAGCCCTGTGCTGGTAACGATCAGATCGACGGCTTCGACCTGGTAGTCGGGCAGATGGAGAAGCGTGCGCCCGTGGCGGGCGGCACGGCAGGAGCCTGCACGGCGGCCAGTGCCTCGCCGATCGCCAACTCGATCGCCGACAAGCTGACGGGGATCGCAGCGAAGATGTCGGTCGGTGGCGCGCAGCTGCTCTCATCCGACGACAAGGAGTTCCTGGGCCGCGCACCAATCCCGCTGCACAACCTGTTGCGCGACGCGACCGCGAGGCAGAACGTCAATGAGACCGTCGAAGCGCTGATCTATCCACTCTCCACGGCATACGCCGCGCGCATGTTCGATGACCTGCACAAGATGACGCGCTTGGTGCTGTCCAAGGCCAGCGAAGTCGCGCAGCTGCAACGGCATTCGACCGGCGATCCCAGCAAGTGCAACGTGAGCTTCATCGAGCCTGCGCTGTGGCAGGTTCGGAGCATGGAGCAGCAATCGCTCAAGTACCGCGAAATGGCGAAGGCCAACTATGCGGCACAGATCGCCGACCTCAATACCAACATCCAGCTGGCGCGGCAAATGCTCGATCAGCGTCAGCGCGACTTGCAGGTCAAGACCAGCGCGTCGAGGTAACGGCCATGCGCACAGTGCTGCGGTTCGTTCCGGTCTTGCTGCTGTTTCTCCCGGTGTCGGCGCATGCGCTGACGATGGAGTATCTGACCTACAACGCCTTCGACGAGACCGTGGCGGCGTTCAGGCGCTTCGGTTTGATCGTCTCCGATCCGGGATTTGTCGTTCTGGCCGGCTGTTTCGTGGCGGTGTCTTGCGTCGGCGCTACGCTGATGTTCGGCGCGCAAGCGCTCGGTCGCAGTGGATCGGGCGCACAGCACCCCGCCTCACTGATCGTGCCGTTCCTGATGGGGACTATCCTTTTTTGGGGCGCAGTGATCCCCAAGGGAACGCTGCAAATCTACGATCCCGTGCGCAACAAGACCGAGGCAGTGCCGGACATTCCGGCGCTCATTGTGCTGCTGGCCGGCGGCCTTTCGACCGTCGAGAAGGGCATGACGACGATGGTCGATACCGCCAGCGCGAATCCCTACAAGGACGATGTCGGCGGGATTTCGTATTCGCTGATCTTCGGAGCGGTGAAAGCGTCGACGCCGCTCTACAACCTGGACCGGAGCATGGCGCAATACTTCAAGGATTGCGGCATGACGGCGATCGGATCGGGCTACAACGGTGCGAGCATGCAGGAGGTCATCAAGGGAGCGTCCGGGTCCGACCTTTACGCGGCGTTCTCGAAGTGGAGTCACCCGGCGTGGGGAACGGTCTGGTTCCCGGAAAGCAACGATGCTGGCGCGACGGGTAGCTGCGCCGACAGCTGGGTCTATCTCGAATCAAAGCTCAACGGCGAGATAACCACGATCATGAACCCTATGAAGCGTGCCGCCTGCGAGTCGGCCGGCTTCAATTGGTCGGATGGCGCACAGGTAGCGGCCTGTGATGCGATCCTGCATGACGCCGCGGCGAAGTTCGATTCTCCGACCGCCACGTCAGAAGTGCTACTGCGCGCGATCGCGATGGGCAAGTCGATCACGCTCGCGCTCAACGATCCCGACTTCAACGTGGGCATCAACACGCTGGTCAACCGGCAGATGATGTCCGAAGCCTTTGGCGCTTCGGCTGCAATGAATCAGTGGATACCTCGTCTGCGCGGCATCATGATCGCGGTCGCGGTGGGCGTGACACCGATCTGCTTGCTGTTCGTGGCGACGCCGCTGGTGATGCGCGCGCTGTCAGTGGTCGCGGGTCTCTTTATCTGGCTCGCGCTGTGGGGCATCTGCGATGTGATCGCCGTCCAGATGCAGCAGGACGCGGCCTTCGACGCCTTCGTCGAGGTCAAGCGCCATTTTCTCGGATACGAGGCCATCATGAACGCGCCGGAAGGCGCCGTCGCGGCCTTGGGTGTGTTCGGCAAAGCGCGCACGATGGCGATGGTTCTGGCGACCGTGCTGACGGGCGGCCTCTTCAAGCTTGCCAGCAGCTACGCCTTCACGTCGATGGGCCAAGGCTGGCAGGGCGATTTCAACCAGGGCGGCGAGGCCGCGGGCAAGCAGCGCTTGCAGATCGAGCAGCAGGCTGCCTTGCAGGATCAGCTCGTCAACGCGCCTGGCACGATGGGCCGAGTGCAGCAGTTCGGCTACGACACCAGCATGGGCGGCGCCAACTACGGCGCGCAGCAGCAGCTCGCACAGTACGACTACCTCGCCGGCGTCACCGGCGGGCACACCGGG
>CAZDPA010000217.1:0-1579 GCA_964507195.1 uncultured Salinisphaerales bacterium
GGCGGGGCGGCACCCAACGTCTGTATGGGTGCGCGGATAGGTATTTTCAAGCTTGCAGCTTGGCAGGTCCAGCGGACTGCGGCAGTAGGGGCTGATAATCTCGGCCTTGCGGCCGGACCATCACGAAACCGGACGACATCAGAATTTCATGGAGGGAACCATGCTCAAGTCCTACTCGCGCGGCCTGCTCGCGGCGCTTGCACTCGCATATACCCTGCCGGCCGCCGCCGGCAATCTGACATTCGCCAAATCGCTGACCGTGAGCGACGCGCCCTGGGGCAACGTCGCCCGTTCGTTCAAGGTCTACCAGCCCACCGGCTGGCAGGATGCGACGGCCATGCCGGTTGTGATTCTGCTGCACGGCGGCACGCTCAGCTACGACACGCCGCTGTCCTCGGTGAATGCCGCCTACGAATGGCGCCAGATCGCCGATACCGAACCCGGCCGCGTGCTGATCCTGGTGCCTAACGGCGCACAGATCACCGCAGATACGATCTGGGATGCCGACAACCTGCCGCAGTTCAACACCACCGGCAGCAACCAGCACTGGAACGATTGCCGCAGCGACACCAATTTCGGCCCCGGCGCGGAGGATGTCGATGATGTCGGCTTCATTGCCGCGCTGATCGACTGGGTCGAAGCCAGCGAATACAACATCGACCCCGACCGCATCTATGTCGTCGGCTCCTCCAACGGCGGCATGATGAGCTACCGGCTGGCGCGCGAGCTCAACGACCGCATCGCCGGCATCGCCGCCTTCATCGCCGCCGAGCCTTCCGACAACACCAACAGCTGCGGCGCGCCGACGCAGTCGATGCCGGTGTTCATCGCCAACGGCACCGCCGACCAGGTGATCCCCTGGGCCGGCAGCAATGCACCCTGCCCGGACGTAGGCTGTCTCAAATCCGGCACGGCAACCCGCACGGTCTGGACCACCACGAATGGCCTGGCCAGCGTCACCCCGGTGACGGTCAACTACACCGACGTCTTCGCCAACGACGGCCCGAGCACGGTGTCGAGCCAGCGCTGGGCGGCGAACGGGCGCGAGGTGATGTTCTATACCGTCAGCGGTGGCGGCCACCTGGAACCCAGCGTCGATCATCCGTATGGATTGCTGACGCCGGCATCGCTGAAACCGCAGAACCGCGACATCGAAGGCGCACGCGAAGCCTGGGCCTTTCTCAAGCGCTTTTCGCTGCCGCACGACTGACCACGCCGCCACCATCGTCCCCGAGGAGCAGAACTTGTCGAACCGCAAAACCGCGCTGATCACCGGCCAGGATGGCGCACGCGGCGATGCCGACCCAATCTCTACGGCCCCGGCGGCAACCACAATCTCGCCACCAGCCATGTGATTCCCGCGCTGCTGCGCAAGTCGGAGTGTCGGCTCCGCTGCGCTTGAACCGATCTACGCCGCAGTGCGCACGGCATAGCGCCGCGCCAGCACCGAGCAGACGATCAGCTGCATCTGGTGATACAGCATGATCGGCAGCACGATCAGTCCCAGATCGGCGCCGCTGCCGAAGATCAGCGCCGCCATCGGCGCGCCCATCGCCAGGCTTTTCTTCGAGCCGCAGAA
>CAZDPA010000217.1:1589-5745 GCA_964507195.1 uncultured Salinisphaerales bacterium
CCGCGGCGATTTCGTCCGGCTTGGCAAACCGCAGCCGCCGCGCAAGCCAGATGGTGAAGCCGAGCACCACGGCGAGCAGCGCGGCCGTCATCGCCGCGGTCTGCAACAGCGGCGCGACACCATGACGGCTCCAGGCGCCGGCCAAGGTCGAATCGCAGAACGAGTTGAATACGATCAGCACGATCACCGTGCGGTCCACGTAGGCCAGACGCGCCTTGTGCCGCGCAATCCAGCCGCCGATCCAGGGCCGCAGCAGCTGGCCCAGCGCAAACGGCAGCAGCAGTTGCTGCGCGATCTTGAGCAACTGCTCCTGCAGCGGCAACCCGCCGCTGGCCGTGTGCAGCCACAGGCCGATCAGCAGCGGCGTTGCGACCATGCCGAGCAGGCTCGACAGCGTCGCGTTGAACACCGCGCCGGCGACGTTGCCGCGCGCCAGCGAAGTCAGCGCGATCGACGACGACACCGTCGATGGCAGCACGCACAGGTAGAAGAAGCCGATCAGCAGTTCCTGCGGCAGATGATCTTTCGCCACATAGGCGACCAGCAGCCCGATCAGCGGAAACAGCAGGAAAGTGCTGCCCTGCACGAACAAGTGCAGTCTCCAGTTCGCCGCGCCAGCCCTGAGATTGGCCGACGACAGGCCGGCGCCGCTGAGCAGGAACACCAGCGACACACCGACCGTGGTGATCCTGTCCAGCTGCAACACGCCGCCACTGGCGCCGAGTTGCGGCGCAAGTAACGCCAGCGCAATCGCCGCGAGCATCGCAGCAAGAAAGCCATCAAGGAACGCAACGCGCATGGCAGAGCCGGAGATACCAGGGAGGCGATTCGAAATCGGCATGCGTCTGCGCGAGCACGCTGTCGATGGTCATCGCGATAGTCGCCGCGCGGTTATAAGCCGGCACGACGACGCTGATCAGCCCGGCATGCATGCGAGCGCTTTCGCCATGATGCGCGGGCTGAACTGGAAGCATGAGGCACGGTCTGAAGAATTCACCGCAGTATAGCCGGGGTGCCGTACTGCACTTACCATGCACCATTGGTCAACATCGGGACTCTCATGAAACGTCTACTCTGTGCCGCCCTGCTGGCAGCGGCCGCCGGCCTGTCGCAGGCCGCCGAAACCCGCGGGCTCAATGTCCGTGACCTGGTTTCCCTCGACCGCGTGTCCGACCCGCAAATTTCGCCGGACGGACGCAGCGTCGCCTACACCCTGCGCAGCACCGATCTGGTAGCGAACAAGGGCGTGCGCAGCCTGTGGCTGCTCGATCTCAAGACCCGCAACACGCGCCAGATCAGCGGCGGCAGCGGCAACAGCGATACCGCGCGCTGGTCGGCGGACGGCAAGCATCTGTACTTTCTCTCCAGCCGCTCGGGCTCGCAGCAGGTGTGGCGGCATTGCCGCTGGATGTCGGCGCCTATCTGCTCTCGCCGGACGGCAAGCAGCTGGCGCTGGCGCTGGAAGTGTTCGCCGACTGCGACACGCTGGAGTGCAGCGCCAGGCGCCTCACCGAAAAGCCCAAGGCCAGCGGCCAGCTCTACGACAAGCTCTTCGTGCGCCATTGGGACACCTGGAAGAACGGCACGCGCTCGCAACTGTTCAGCGCGAAGATCGGCGACAACGGCGCGATCGACACGCCGGTGCTGGTGAGCAAGGGCATCGACGGCGACGTGCCGTCCAAGCCTTTCGGCGGCGCCGAGGAAATCACCTGGACCGCCGACAGCAAGGCCTTGATCTTCTCCGCGCGCATCGCCGGCAGGAACGAACCCTGGAGCACCAACTTCGATCTCTACGAAACCGCAGCTGACGGCAGTGCGGCGCCGAAAAACCTCACCGCGGAAAATCCTGCGTGGGACACCGCGCCGGTGATTTCACCGGATGGCCGCACGCTCGCCTATCTCGCGATGAAGCGCGCCGGCTTCGAAGCCGATCGTTTCGCGATCATGCTGCGCGATCTCGACAGCGGCGCAACGCGCCAGCTGGCATCCGACTGGGACCGCTCGGCCGGCGGCCTGGCTTTCTCCAACGATGGCCGCTATCTCTACACTGCCGCCGATCATCTCGGCCAGCATCCGCTGTTCGCGATCAGCGTGCGCAACGGCACCGTCAGCCGCCTGACCGACGAAGGTCATGTCGGTGAATTTTCCGTCGGCGACGACGGCATCGTCTACAGCTTCGACAAACTCGAAGCGCCGGCGCAGCTCTACCAGATCGGCCTCAACGGCCGTGGCGAACGCGCGCTGACGCAGCACAATGCCGACAAGCTCAAGGGCATTGCGATGGCGCCGTATCAGCAGTTCAGCTACAAGGGCTGGAACGACGAAACCGTCTACGGCCATGTGATGAAGCCGGCCAACTACGAGGAAGGAAAAAAATATCCGGTCGCCTTCATCATCCACGGCGGCCCGCAGGGCAGCATGGGTAACAACTTCCACTATCGCTGGAATCCTGAAGTGTTCGCCGGCATGGGCTACGCGGTGGTGTTCGTCGACTTCCACGGCTCCACCGGCTACGGCCAGAAGTTCACCGATTCGATCTCCGGCGACTGGGGTGGCAAGCCGCTTGAGGATCTAAAAAAAGGCTGGGCCTACGCGCTGTCGAAGTACGATTATCTCGACGGCGGCAAGGCCTGTGCGCTCGGCGCCAGCTACGGCGGCTACATGATCAACTGGATCGCCGGCAACTGGCCGAATACCTTTCAGTGCCTGATCAATCACGACGGTGTGTTCGACAGCCGCATGATGTCGTACGCAACCGAAGAGCTCTGGTTCGACGAGTGGGAACATGGCGGCACTTACTTCGAGAAACCCGAAGCGTTCGAGAAGCACAATCCGGTCAACCACGTCGCGCAGTGGTCTACGCCGATGCTGGTGGTACAGGGTGGCCTGGATTTCCGCATTCCGCTGGAACAGGGACTCGGTGCGTTCACCGCGCTGCAGCGGCGCGGCATCGAAAGTCAGTTCCTTTATTTTCCTGACGAGAATCACTGGGTGCTGAAACCGCAGAACAGCATCCAGTGGCACGACACCGTGCAAGGCTGGCTGCAGCGCTGGATCGGCAGCTGAGTTCAGCGGGGCAGCCCGGCGCGTGCGCCGGGCTGCACGATGATCGCTGCTGAAATTATCTTGTCGCGGTACGCACGCGAACCGCGCACATTGATGCACCGAAGTTCGCAATTGTGCGCCGCAAAAAATTGACTGCATGATGGACGCCCAAGCCCGCGCGAAATCTCAACGGGGTGGACGCGGACCGCTGTCCTTCACTAGACTGCGCGCCTTCTACAAGGAACCTCGCGGTTCAGCCCAATCTGAGACGGGCTGCCCAGCGCAGGTCCGCACCCTTGGCATAAGGTCTCGTACCTGCGCTGCCAACGAGGAGCTTGCTGCATGAATGCAATTGGTTTTCTGCTGGGTACGGCGTTTGCTTTCGCACCCATGGCTTACGTACTGGTCCGTCTCAAGCGCCAGCACAGCGCTGAAATCGCCCAGGAACTTGCGGCGACGCCGCGTCCCGAATGGCGCCTGCGGTTGCGCCAGCCCGCGCTGCGTCGCTTGCAACTGCAATCGACACCGGCGCATCCGCAGCGTCGTACACCACCGGCGCGCCTGCGCCGTGTGAGGGCGTAGATAACGCTTTCAACCGGGGACTGGCACCAAGCCGCTCCCGCGCGCATCATGCCGCCGTGGTCCACCCTGCAGGGAGTGAGGTCATGCCGGAATACGCGCATTTGCTTGCCGCGGTAGCAGCCGACGACGACGGCCGTTGTGTACTGACCAAAGCCCACGATCTGGCCGAACGCTTCGGCGCGATCCTGTCGATACTGCATGTGGTCGATTATCTGCCGGTCGATATGGCCGAAGGCATGCTGGCACAGCCTATCGATTTCTCCGCCGAACGCAGCGCCGTTGCGCGCAAGCGCCTGCTGCCCTGGTGTGCGGCGCTGGGCATTCCGGAGGAACGTCTTGAAGTGGTGATCGGCTCGATCTCGCGCGAGATCGTGCGCGTTGCGACCGAACGCAAGGTCGATCTGATCGTCATCGGTCATCGCGAGCATCGCGGCCTCGCCGCGCTGTTCAGCCACACCGACGAAGGTGTGCTGGCCCGCGCAGGTTGCGATGTGCTGGCAGTGACCTTGCCCGAGCCGGTGAAGAAATA
>CAZDPA010000218.1:0-5634 GCA_964507195.1 uncultured Salinisphaerales bacterium
GGATTCAATCCAGTTGATCGCGGATCAGTTTCGCGCCCTGATCAAGCCGCTGCCGCCGTGCCGCGGTCTCGCGCCGGCGCACGGTCAGTGTCGTCACATGCCACAGCATACGACCGAGGGTGCGCAGGGTATCGCCGGCATAGCGCGGAATCACATGCAGGTGCACATGCGGCACGGTCTGGCTCGCCGCCCTGCCATCGTTGACGAGGAAATGCTGCGCCTTGCTGCCGAGTCCGCGCTGCTGCGCCAGTGCGATGCGCTGGGCGATCCGCCACAGGTGATCGCTGAGTCCGGGGTCGAGTTCGGCCAGCGTCGGTTTCGACACCCGCGGCACCACCAGCACATGCCCGCGCCGGATCGGATTGATGTCCATGAAGGCGACGCAGAACTCGTCCTCGTGGACAAAGCTGGCCGGCAGACGGCCGGCGATGAGGTGGTCGAAGATGGTCATGGGGGCGTGAGGCGGAAGGCGTGAGGCGTGAAAGGCGATCGTAGCGGATCGCGCACTTGCGGAAATCAGGCTGGATCGTCAGCCTGCGCCTCACGCCTCACGCTTCACACCTCACGCATGGAAGACTGGGTCCACCGCGCACTGGAACGCTGGCCGAATGTCCCGGCGCTGTACGGCTGGCTGGGCCTGGACCGGCGTGGGCGCTGGACGATCAAGGGCGAGCTGATCACGCGGCCGCAGATCATCGACACGATCAACCGCAACTACGCCGCCGACGATGCCGGCCGCTGGTATTTCCAGAACGGCCCGCAGCGTGGCTATGTCAGCCTGGCAAGCGCGCCGCTGGTGCTGCGCGCGGATGCCGACGGCGCGCTGTTCACGCACACGAATCTTCCGGTAACCGAAGCAAGCACCGCCTGGCTCGATGAAAACGGTGGCCTGTTGCTGCTCACCGCGTATGGCCCTGCTGCGCTCGATGATCAGGATCTCGAATGGCTGCTGCAGCGCCTTTCCGTGGACAGTCGCGCCGTCAGCGAAGACGACATCATTGATGCGCTAGCCCTGCCGTCCGGCACTCCCACGGCACTGATTCTGACGCTCGGCGAGCACACGCTGGCAGTGACGCGGCTGGACCTGGCGGATGCCCCGGCGCGCCTCGGCTTCCAGCGCTCACCCGCACCGGACGCGGCCTGAGCTGCGCTTGGCAATGGGCATGCGGCTCGGCCTATGATGGCCGCATAACAAGCTTTCCAGATGTCGTCCCAATAGATCAACGCGTGCCGGGGGAGAACCATGGCCACAGCGAAGCGACTCAATCCACTCGACTGGACCTTCCTTGCGGCAGAAACGCGCGAATCGATGATGCATGTCGGCGCGCTGATGCGGTTTGAGCCGCCGCCGGATGCCGACGCCGATCTGCTGCGCGAGCTGATGGACGAAGTGCGCAGCGAAGCCGTGGCCTACGCGCCGTGGAATCTCAAGCTCAGGCATCCCAACTTCGTCGCCAGTCCGCTGCAGGCCTGGGTCGAGGATTCCGCATTCGATGTCGAATACCACGTGCGCCGCTCGGCGCTGCCGGCGCCGGGCGACGAGCGCGAACTCGGCATCCTGGTGTCGCGCCTGCACAGCAACAGCATCGACTTCCATCGTCCGCCGTGGGAAGTGCATATCATCGAAGGCCTCGAAGGCGGCTGCTTCGCGATGTACCTCAAGGTGCACCACGCGCTGGTCGATGGCTACACCGGCATCGCCCTGCTGTCGCGCAGCCTGTCGCAGACCGCCGACGAGCGCGATACGCCGATGTTCTTCACACGCAAGCCGCCGACGCGCGAGAAGGTGGCTGCGAGCCCGGCACCGACCATGGAAGCGCTGCTCGGCATGGCGCGTGCGCAGATCGGCACGACGCGCAACATCACCAGGGCGCTGACGACGACGCTGCGGCGCAAGGACAGTTCGCTGATCGCGCCGATGCAGGCGCCGAAGTCGATCCTCAACCAGAAGATCAGCCGCAACCGCCGCTTCGCGACGCAGCAGTTTTCGGTTGAACGCCTGAAGAAAGTCGCCAAGGCCTACGGCGGCACGCTCAACGATGTCGTGCTCGCGTTGTGCGCGGGCGCGCTGCGGCGCCTGCTGTCGGAACTCGGCGAGCTGCCGGACAAGCCGCTGACGACAATGCTGCCGGTCAACATCCGGCCCAAGGACGATCCGGGCGGCGGCAACGCGGTCGGTGCGATCCTCGCGACGCTGGCGACCGATGTCGAAGACCCCACCGAGCGCATCCGCGCGATCATCGCCTCGACGCAGCTCGCCAAGGCGCAGCTCTCAGGGATGACCAAGGCCGGCATCATGCAGTACAGCGCGCTGCTGATGGCACCGTTGATGCTCTCGCAGATTCCCGGTGCAGCGGGCCGGGTGCGGCCGGCATTCAACGTCGTGATCTCCAACGTGCCGGGGCCCAAGCAGGCGCTGTACTTCCGCGGCTTCAAGCTCGATGCGTACTACCCGCTGTCGATTCCGTTCCAGGGCTACGGCCTGAACATCACCGTCGTCAGCTACATCGACACGCTGAACTTCGGTTTCATCGGCAGCCGCGACACGCTGCCGCATCTGCAGCGCATCGCGGTCTACAGCCGCGATGCGCTGGAGGAACTTGAGGCGGCTGCGTAGCCCTACATCGGCGGCGGCGATGCGGCCGGTGTTGCCGTCGCCGCCGGGGCGCTGGCAGCTTGCGCACTCGCGGTGCCGCCGCGGCTGTAGACCAGCTTGCTCTTGCCGCCGTCGCAGCTGCCGACGACCTTCTGTTCGGCACCGACCTTGTCGGTCGCGACGACTTCCAGCCTGTAGCCCTTGACGCCCTTGGCGTCGAGCTTGGCCGTGATCTCCGCGCCGACCTCTTCGCAAGGAGTGCCTGCGAACAGCGGCGCCGAAACCAGCAGCATCCCCACAGCCATCACGATCTGTCTCATCCAAACTCCCCGTCAATCCATCCGAGATCCAAACGCTAGCACGCGACAACGCGATGCTCCATCGGTACAGGTACCAGTCCCGCATCCGGACGAGGCATGAACCGTGCCGATCCCCGAGCATGCCTGCGCAACGGCCGGAAACTGGAGAACTAGCATGGCGATCAGCCCTGAACAGGTGGCCGCGCGCGCCGCGGAAATGCAGGCCGCGTTCGTCGAGGCGGCGCGCCGCAACGAATGGGAATGGATTGCCGATGCGTTCTATGCCGAGCGCTGCGAGTACATCTGCGAATACGGCGGCACCATGCTGGTGCACGCGTCGACCCGCGACGAGATCCGCGCGACCCATTACGGCCGCGACATGCGCGTCGGCTGGGAGGGCTGGAGCTTTCCGATCGAGCGCTACGCCACGCACGGCAAGCAGATCATCACGCACTGGTGGAACCGCGGCCCCGGCACCCGGCCGGATGGCAGTTACTACCAGACGCCGGGCGTGTCGTTCATCACGGTCAACGACGAAGGCCTGTTCACCGCGCAGCTCGACCTGTTCGATCTGGCGCACCAGATGAAACTCTGCGACGAGCTGGATGCGGTCGGTCTGCTGTCCGATGCGCTGCGCAGCAACTGGGTGATCCCGACCAAGCGTCGGCTGATCGAGATGCTGCAGGTGAATCTGCCGGGAACCTGAGCTTCGTTGCGGTGTCGCCGTCGCGACACCCTCGATACACCGCGCTACGCGCGGCACTCGAGACGAACAGGGGTTTTTTGAGGCTTCCAGAACCCCGTTCGTGTCGAGCCTGCGTAGCCCGGTTCCGCGCAGCGGAGCCGGGACCTCCGGGAATGCAAGGCTCTGGCTTCCCGGCTTCGTCTGCGGCGAAACCGGGATATCTCTGCCGAAAGGCTGAAGCTCTGCTGCGATCTCTCGATACACCTGCTTCGCAGGCACTCGGGATGAACGGGGTGTTGTTGAGTCGGCCCCCAAAAAACCGTTCGCATAGAGTGCCGCGCCGGCGGCGCGGTGTATCGAGATGCCGGAACCGCAGCCGCTACTTCGCTGCCGGACGCTGGATCAGCGGTTCGAGATTCAGGATCAGCTCGCGCGCATTGAATGCATCGCTCGCGCCATCAGGCTTTGGTCCCTTGCGCACGATGATGTCGGTCTGCCCGCGCCAGGCGACGCGATCACCGCCGGTCCTGGTGCCGACACCGATGCCGAGACCGCCGCTGCCACCGAAACGGAATCCGCCGAGTCCGATACCGACGCTGGGGCTGTTGCCGGCGGAACTCTGCATCGATGAGTCGGTGACAACGAAGTGCTCGCCGCCGTTGGCCACCGTCAGTTCGGCAGCGCGGAACAGCAGGTAGTTCTCGACCGTCTGTTTCGGCGTCGCGTCACTGCCGGCAAACACGATGCGATAGCGATCGGCTTCGAGCTTCTGCTCCGAGTAACCGTAGCCGCGGTTCACCGGCTGGTACGGCGTCAGCGTGGCACAAGCGCCGACGCTCAGCGCAAGCGCGGTGAGCAGCAGTCCCTGCAGGATCGTGCGGATGTTCATCGCGGTCCCGGATCGCCGGCAGTGATCGCCGTGCGGATTTCGCTGAGTTTCTGCTTGACCGTCTCGCCGTGCACCTGGCCGATGCGGACCAGCAGCTTGCGTCCCCACGACAGGTTCTCGAGGCGCGGATCGGCAAACTGGTACAGGGCCTTGGGCTGGACCAGGACGATCGGCGGCGCGACCGACGGCGCACCGAGCAGGTGATCGATGATCTGGACGACGCGATCATTGAAATAGCGGTCCGGGTAACCCAGTTCCTCGTACGCGCGCTGGAACAGCGGGTAATAACGACGATAGCCGCTGACCAGCACTCCGGTGTTGGCTGCATCGAACGCCGAGACGAAGGCGTCGTAGCGATCGTCGTTCTCGACGCTGAGGATCATCGTGTCGTTCTCGCCGCGCGCAATGACCGGCCGACCGACGACCGGCTGCACCGGACGCTGCTTGAGCGGCGGCGGGGCGTTATCGAGGCTGTCGATCGTGACGACGATGCGCCGCACGAGCCGGTCCGGAATCAGGAAGGCCTCGATCGGCGGGGTGCCGAAGGCCTGGGCCAGGGCATCGCGCACGGCGGCATCGCTCTTATCCAGTGCAGGCAGCGGGGCTGCCGGCTCGGTCGCGCCGGCTTCGGCGGCCTCGGCGTCGCCGGTGGTCATCGGATGCGCGATCGCCGGTTCCAGCGACTCGGGGGCAGCGGTATCGGCCGGTGTTTCGGCGATTGGCAGCAGCGGTTCCGGCTGCGGCAAGCCCTTGTACCAGTACCAGACGGCACCGCCGGTCAGGACCAGCAGGACCAGCAGAAAACCCAGCCAGGGATGACGGTTCATGGCTTTGATTCGGATCGTTGGCTAGAAAACACACACTTTCGAGTGCTCAAGTCTCCCATAGTTCGGCGCCCTGCCGGGGCAGGCAGCGAGGCCGGCATCAGCAACATCGACGGACCTCATCCAAAGGGGGGAGTCCGACGGCTGGCGCGGTCTGATAAAACGCTCTCCAGCAATTATTGAATCTGCTTCTCAAAATTACGGGAAGCTCCATGGAGAGTGCGTGTGTCGACTGCGACCGAAACCCTGCCGTCCCGTGAAACCCCGCATGTCGCCGGCTGGCCGGTGATCGGCAGCCTGCCCGGCCTGGCCAAGGACCCGGCGCAGTTCTTCGTCGATTG
>CAZDPA010000219.1:0-5612 GCA_964507195.1 uncultured Salinisphaerales bacterium
AAGGTCACACCGACGGCGTGGGTTCCGATGCCTACAACCTTGGCCTGTCCGAGCGTCGTGCCAACTCGGTCGAGACTTACCTGGTCGGTCGCGGCATCGACGGCTCGCGCATGAATCCGGTTGGATTCGGTGAAAGCCGCCCGATGGACACGAATGACACCGAAGCCGGCCGCGAGAACAACCGCCGCGTCGAGCTGGGCGTCATTGATTGATCCATCGCTGGATCGGTAACAAAAGCCCGCCGGAGTTCCGGCGGGCTTTTTTATGTCCTGATGGTCGATCTGCGGGTACGCGAATCGACCATCAGGAGCAGACATTTGGCGTACGATCCGCAGCCAGCGAATCTGGCGTTTTCATCGGAGCTTTTGTGGGAGATTCTGTGGCGTCGATCATCTCAGTCAAAGGTCTGAACAAGACCTATGCATCGGGCTTCCAGGCCCTCAAGAGCGTCGATCTGGAAATTCGCCGCGGCGAAATCCTCGCCCTGCTCGGACCGAACGGTGCCGGCAAGACGACGATGATCAGCATCATCTGCGGCATCGTCACGCCAACCGCCGGCACCGTGCTGGTTGACGGTCACGACATCAACCGCGAGTTTCGCGCGGCGCGTACCAAGATCGGACTGGTGCCGCAGGAGCTGTCGACCGACGCGTTCGAGACGGTGTGGGCAACGGTCAACTTCAGCCGTGGCCTGTTCGGCAAGCCGCGCAACTCCGCCTACATCGAGAAAGTCCTGCGTGATCTCTCGCTGTGGGACAAGCGCGATTCGAAGATCATGACGCTGTCGGGCGGCATGAAGCGCCGCGTGATGATTGCCAAGGCTCTGTCGCACGAACCCAAGATCCTGTTTCTCGACGAGCCGACCGCTGGCGTCGACGTCGAACTGCGCCGCGACATGTGGGAGATGGTGCGCGCGCTGCGCGACAGCGGAGTGACGATCATCCTGACCACGCACTACATCGAAGAAGCCGAGGAGATGGCGGATCGCATTGGCGTCATCCGCGGCGGCGAACTGATTCTCGTCGAGGACAAGCATGTGCTGATGCAGAAGCTCGGCAAGAAGCAGTTGACCCTGCACCTGCAACAGCCGCTGGAACGCATTCCCGATGCCCTGAGCGGGCAAGGGCTGGAGCTGTCGGCCAATGGTGCCGATCTGATTTATACCTTCGACGTGCAGAGTGAGCAGACCGGCATCGCCGCGCTGCTGCGCCGTCTCGGTGAGCACGGCATCGACTTCAAGGGTCTGGAGTCCAGTGAAAGCTCGCTGGAAGAAATCTTTGTCAATCTCGTGAGCCAACGCGCATGAACTCGAGCCTGAATCTGTACGCAGTTCGCGCCATCTACCGCTTCGAGATGGCGCGCTGGTTCCGCACCCTGATGCAGAGCATCGCCTCGCCGGTGCTGTCGACCTCGCTGTATTTCGTCGTCTTCGGTGCCGCGATCGGTTCGCGCATGGGTGCGATCGACGGCATCAGTTACGGCGCGTTCATCATTCCCGGCCTGATCATGCTGTCGCTGCTCAGCGAAAGCATCTCCAACGCCTCCTTCGGCATCTATTTCCCGAAGTGGGCAGGAACGATCTACGAAATTCTTTCGGCGCCCGTATCCGCCGTCGAGATCGTGCTCGGCTACGTCGGTGCGGCAGCGACCAAGTCGATCCTGCTCGGCCTGTTGATTCTCGTCACCGCACGTCTGTTCGTGCCCTATGAGATCGCGCATCCGTTCTGGATGCTCGGCTTTCTCGTGCTGACAGCAATTACGTTCAGCCTGTTCGGCTTCATCATCGGCGTCTGGGCCGACAGCTTTGAGCGCCTGCAGGTGATTCCGCTGATGGTGGTGACACCGCTGACCTTCCTCGGCGGCAGCTTCTACTCGATCAGCATGCTGCCGCCGCTGTGGCAGAACATTGCGCTGCTCAATCCGGTCGTCTACCTGATCAGCGGATTCCGCTGGGCGTTCTTCGAAGTGTCCGACGTCAGCGTCGGCATCAGCCTCGGCATGATCGCGCTGTTCATGGGCTTGTGCATCCTGGCGATCTGGTGGATCTTCAAGACCGGCTACAAGATCAAGAACTGACCGTATCGGCGATGCTCCCGTCAGAGCGGGAAGTTCGCCAGCCAGTACGTGCCGGAGGCCAGGCCGAGCAACTCGATCATGCCGGCAATCCACGGCACCACGCTGGGATTGCCGTCGAGGAGCAGGCTGGTCAGGCGGCCGAACACCAGACCGCCGAGTATCACGACCGCGACGACCAGTGCAGCGAACGCGAGCTGCGGGACGAACACTGCGAGGATCATCGTTCCGCCGCTGCTGATGGCCACGCCACCCGCGCCGGAGCGCAGATAATTCCTGGCATCGACGGTGTTGGCTTCGATCGCGTAGAGCATCGCCACCGCTTCGACCGGCTTGAGCAGCGCGCGCAGGCCAACGATCGCGAACAACGCGCCGGTGACGATCAGATATCCATTCATGATCAGTTTCCCCATCGTGATTGAGAGTCTCCCCGCAGACGAAATACGCGAACTGTTGCGTGGCCGTCAATGTCGTAGGCCGCCGGCTTGAACCGGGTTGGAAAAAGCGCAAACTAGCAACACACCGCATCATCACCACCGCAGGAGAGCGACATGTCGAAGGGTTTGGACAAGAAGAAGGAAACCAAGAAGAAACCGACGAAGACCTTGAAGGAAAAGCGCGCCGAGAAAGCGGCGAAGAAGGGCTGATGTCCACGGGGGCTCGACCGTGCTGTCGAGCCCCCATTTGTTTTAGGGGGCGCCATGTCCGGTTTGCGTAGAGCGTCCCTGTTGTGTGCAGCGCTGCTGCTGCAAGCCTGCGTTTTTGTTCCGCGCACGGTGGAAATCTACGACAAGGGTTGCCAGGTCTCGTCCAGGCAGATGTACGTCGAGCCGATCCTGATCGGTGACTTTGTCGATTGCTTTGACGAGAGCTGCGCGCAGTTTCTGGTTGCGCTGGGTGCGGTTGCTGCGAGCAGCGTCGTAGTGTCGGGCAGCATCGTGATTGTCGGCAATGCCGTGTACTGGTTCGAGAAGCAGGGTCGCTGCGTGCGCGAATTCTGATCGCACCCCGCTGTGGTCCGACAGCTGTGTTTGCGCACTGCTACCCCCTAAACAGGTGGATATCGCCTTGCGCCCATGCGTATCGGGGCATCTGTACCCGATGCTGTGCGCGTCGTTCGGTTCAATGCAGAAATCCCGCTTAACAGCCGGTGGGCATGAGGCTTTTCCGGGGACGTTGCTGCGGAAGGCCGATTCTGGTGCCGGTCATTAGTCGATCGCGCGAACCATTTTCCACATCTGCCGCGTGCTAGGTTCGGGCCACCTCGCATCCGTAACTACAGCACTCAGGACTTAACCATGAACCGTGTGTCATCGATCATTCGCGTCATTGCGGCTGCAGGCGTGCTTGCAGCCATGGCGCTGGCTCCGGCCGCCATCGCTGGCGATCAGGACTTCACGATCAACAACGAAACCGGCGTTGAGATCTACCAGGTGTTCACTTCACCGGCCAGCACCAATGAATGGGAAGAAGATGTGATGGGTGCGGACACCTTGCCGGATGGCGAGAGCGTCGAGATCAGCTTTGACGGCAACGAAGACGCGGAACTGTGGGATCTGAAGGTGGCTGACTCAGAAGGCAATTCAATCACCTGGACGAGACTCAATCTGATGGAGATCTCGACCTTGACGCTGCACTACAAGAACGGCAAGGCCTGGGCCGACGCGGAGTAGGCGTCGAGCGAAGTCCGCGGGCAGAGGGACATGTTGCTGCCATCGCGCTCACGAGGCGCCCCGGTCTGATCGGGGCGCCTTCTGTTTTTGTGATATCAACGGCGCTCCTCGGGGATCGTCATGCAAATCTCACCTCGGTTTGAGTATCTGATCTATTCCGCGATTTGCGCATTGAACGCAGCGGCGATGCTGTTCGCTTTCTTCGGGGAGGCGGCAACCGGCTCGGGCGTGAAGCCGCTGCTGTGGCCGTCGGCAGTGCTATTCGTGATCGGGGTCCTGCTGCTCGCAGCATTCTCCGCTTCGCGTGCCGCGCAGATTGGTCAGTCCGGATGGATGGCTGCGTTTGCCACGATCCTGTTGTGCGGAATGGGGCCGCTCGTCTTCGCGCTGATTGCCTATCTCGTGGCGATGCCGGAAAGGAGCGGATTCGCCCAGACCCACAAACAGGCGTCGCCGACGCTGATCGGCTGCCAAGCCGCGACGCTGCTGCTTCTGCCGTGGGCTTTGTTGTGGATCGCACGGAGTGTCTGGTCGCCGGGATAGTGCAGGCGATGCACGAACTGGAATGCTCAGAGCAGCTTGATCACTGTATCGACCAGTGTCTGAATCAGGCGTTCACGAGACAGATGTTGCGGACGGTAAAGCACAGTCTGCAGCACCGCTGACCACACCATGTTCATCAGCAGGTAGGTGCTGGCTTCGGGATCGTCGAAATGAACCACGCGTTGACTCTTGTGGCGACCTTCCTGGGCGATGAGCTGCAGGGTGTCGGACAGATCGCGAACCTCCTCAATCTCCCACAGGAACGGCACCTCGCGCAGGGCGACGCGCAGCAGGTCGCCGCGTTGCTCGAGCGCTGCGGTCATCGCACGTACCCAGTAGTCGATGCCGGCGCGCGGCTGATCATCCAGAGACAGCGCGACGCGCATGCCCTGCAGCACTTCCGCGGTGATTTCGCGCATCACTTCGCCAAGCGCGACGGCGATGATCGATTGCTTGTTCGGGAAGTATTCGTAGAGCGAGCCGATGCTGACGCCGGCCTCCTCGGCGACGCGATTGGTTGTCACCGAGGCATAGCCATTGCGCGCCAGGATCTGAGTCGCGGCCTGCACCATGGCATCGAAGGTCGCCTGCGCGCGCGCCTGGCGAGGGCGCTTTTTCGCCTTTAATTCACGGCCTTGCAGTGCAGTTTGGATGCGCATCTAAGAGCGGCGGGTTTCCGAGTATTTCCGAGCTTTTATTCAGGTTAAGGTGAATACTGCGGCTTGGAAAGGGCTGCGGCGATTTGGCGCGCGAAGCCAGGAACCCGAAACCTCAACGGGTTACCCAGCGTGGAGAGAGAAACAACATGAGCGATACCCTGAATCATGCTGGTGCGCAGCACCCTGCAATGCGATCGCGCGGTGCAGCGTTGCTCGTGGGCATTGCTTTGCTGCTGACAGGCTGCTCGGGTGAGTACGACGGCAGCGCGGACGGTGCGGGCAGTGGTGGCCCAGGCAGCAGCGGCGGCAGCTACTCCAGCGTGGAGGACTTCTACGCCAAGCGCATCGAGCCGCGCATCGCGTTCTGCCGGACCTGCCATGTGCCGGGCGGTGTCGCCGATGTCGAGGACGGCAGGCTGTACATGCTCACGCCCACCGGCAGCGGCGACTTCGCTGCACTCAAGGCGTCATGGGAAGTGCTGGGCAGCAACAACCCGACCTCGCGGATCCTGCTGATGGCGTCCGGCCAGGAACTGCCGCACAGCGGCGGCCAGCCGTGGGCGCAAGGCAGCAGTCCGTACAACGACATGGCGACGCTGCTGAAGTGTTTCGAGAATCCGACCAACTGTCTGAGCGGCGCCGGTAGCGGTCCCACCGTGCAGGA
>CAZDPA010000220.1:0-5507 GCA_964507195.1 uncultured Salinisphaerales bacterium
GGGCTAAGGCCCGTCGTGAGGCGAGAGGGGTGAGGCGTGAGGCGAAAGCCCAACCTCACCCCTTTTTAGTTCTTGCGCCTCACGCCTTACTCCTCACGCCTCACGGAGTTTTCAATGACCGTACTTCGCATGACCGACCTGGATCTCGCCGGCAAGCGCCTGCTGATCCGCCAGGACCTCAATGTGCCGGTGACCAACGGCAGGATCACTTCGGATGCGCGCCTGCGTGCTTCGCTGCCGACCTTGAAGCTCGCGCTGGAGCGCGGCGCTTCGGTGCTGGTGGTTTCGCACCTCGGCCGCCCCAAGGCCGGCAAGTTCGATCCGGATGCTTCGCTGACGCCGGTCGCGACCTGGTTCGCCGAGCATCTGGGCCAGAGCGTGCCGATCCTGAGCAACTGGATCGACGGCATCGACCTGCAGCCGGGCCAGATCGTGCTCGGCGAGAACACCCGCTTCCTCAAAGGCGAGAAGGACGACGACGAAGCGCTGTCGAAGAAGATGGCGGCACTGTGCGACATCTACGTGATGGACGCCTTCGGCACCGCGCATCGCGCCGAAGCGAGCACGCATGGCGTCGCGCGCTTCGCGCCGGTTGCCTGTGCAGGCCCGCTGCTTGCGGCGGAGCTGGAAGCGCTCGGCAAGGCGTTGGCGACGCCGCAGCGTCCGCTCGCAGTGATCGTCGGGGGCAGCAAGGTTTCGACCAAGCTCGAGCTGCTGAACTCGCTCGCCGACAAGGCCGACCAGCTGATCATCGGCGGTGGCATCGCCAACACTTTTCTCGCCGCGGCGGGCTACAACGTCGGCAAGTCGCTGTACGAGAAAGACATGCTCGACACGGCCCGCGCCATCCTCGCGAAGATCAAGGCGCGCGGCGGCGACATCCCGCTGCCGGAAGACGTCGTCGTCGCCAGCGAGTTCTCCGCAGAGGCGCATGCCGAAGTGCGGCCGGTGAATGAAGTCGAATCTGACGAAATGATCCTCGACATCGGTCCGAAGACGCGCAAGACGCTGGCGGCACTGTTGAAAAACTGCGGCACCATCGTCTGGAACGGCCCGGTCGGCGTGTTCGAGTACGACAGCTTCGCTGGCGGCACGAAGGCGATTGCCGAAGCCATCGCCAACTCCAGCGCGTTCTCGCTGGCGGGTGGCGGCGACACGCTCGCGGCCATCGACAAGTTCCAGGTCGCCGACAAGCTCGGCTACATCTCGACCGGCGGCGGTGCTTTCCTTGAATTTCTCGAAGGCAAGATCTTGCCGGCAGTCGCGATGCTGGAGTCACGCGCCCAGGGCTGAGTCTGTGACGCAATGCGCGCCCGGCTGCAGGGGCGCTTGGCTGTTCCCTTGCCGTTCGCCCCGGAGCGGCACATCATCCTTGGGCCTTTCTCGCGGGGGATTGCCCATGCGCCCGAGCTTCATCGCAGCGTGCCTGCTGGCCGCAGTGACCCTCACTGCCCATGCGCAGGAGGACATCCCGCCGTTCGACACTTACGTTTCCGATCCGGCTGGTGTTTTAGGCCCAGAACTCATCCCGACGATGGAGATGATGTTCATGCAGGTCGCCGATAGTGGAGGTGCTCGCATTGCGGTTCTCTCGGTCGCCGACCTGCGGGGCGAGCCCGCCGGTCAGTATGCATTGCGCGCGCTGTACGAATGGAAGGCTGGCGATGGCGCAACCCGAAGCTCGCTGTTTCTGCTCGCCCCGGACGGGGTCGTCGCGCTCGCGACAGGGGGTGAGCTTCTGCCCCGTATGAGTCGGGCCGAAGCTGAGGCCGCGCTGATTGAGACGCTGGTGCCGACCGCGGCTCAAGTCGATCTGACGACTGCTCTGTTCAATGCGGCCCAGTCGGTGATGGTGAGTCTGATGAGCGAGGAGGGCGGGCCGACCGGCGACCCCTTTGCGGTCGTTGCGCACTTCGGCCCAGATGGCAGTCCGGAATTGATGGTGGAGGATGACGAATTCGATCCATCGACGGCTGCAGCAAGCGACGACCCTGCGTTCAAGCTCGATCCACAGCAGTGGATCAACGAGACGACGACAGGGCTGAGCTTTGCGTTACGCGCCGCTATTGATGATCCTGCCGCGTTCCTCTCCCAGGCCCACGGCGAGGCGCAGGCGCTGCCGACGGTGCTGGACACGGTGTTTTCGCAGCCAACGGTGCCAGAGCAGGTCGTTACTCGCCTGATCCTGCTGGGCGTGAGCCTGGTCCTGTGTGTGTTCGCCTGGCGCGTTACTCACAGCTCCATGGTGTTGCTCGGCGTCTTCGGTGTGCTCGGGGGGCTGTGGATATGGCAGCTCAGCGGATTCGCCGAACTCGCGCTGTGCGTGATGCTGCTCGGCATCCTGTTCCTTCCGCTGCTCCGGCTGGCGCGGCTGTTGCTCACGCGCGCAGCGCGCAAGGAGCAGGATGAGCGCGGCAATACGACGGGGCCGTCGCAGAGCTACCAGCAATGGCTGGCCGCGCAGCAGGCCAAGCCCGGGCAGGCGCCGCGCAAGGCTGTTATTGCCGAGGCGCCGAAGGCCAAGACTTCTGCCCCCGCATCTGTATCCGCACCGGCGCCGGGCCGGTTGCCCGGCGGCTTGATCGACAACCGCTCAGTACCGCCGAAGGGCGCTGCTGCCGGCGTGGGTACCAAGCTCGCCAGCGATCGCGAGCGGCTGCACAAGGCGGGCATCTCGACGCCTGCCATTGACCAGCTGTTGCGCTCGCGACCGGTGCTGGATGGCCTGAACAAGCGCAAGTTGCAGGTGATCGCAGTCGGCGCGTTCATTGCGATTGCAGTATTCGGGCCGATCGCGGCATTCGTGCTGATCGGCGCGGCCATCGTGTGGGGGCGCAGCCTGTGGGCGCAGGTCAAGCCGGCCAACCTCAGCACCGGCGAGTTCCTGAAGCAGGTCGCCAAGGAAGCCGAGGCGGCCTCCAAGCTGCCGCGAACCTGACCCGAACGCCGTCGGCTGCTGCGGCAGCGATGCTATGCTTTCGGCCCCTTTCCGATTGCCCCAAGGAATTCCCGTGCGCTTCGAAGGCACCCAGAACTACGTCGCCACCGACGACCTGATGATGGCGGTCAACGCCGCCGTGACCCTGCAGCGCCCCTTGCTGGTCAAGGGCGAGCCGGGTACCGGCAAGACCCAACTCGCGCGCGAGATCGCGACGGCGCTCGGCCGGCCGTTCTACGACTGGGCGATCAAGTCGACAACCAAGGCGCAGCATGGCCTCTACGAATACGACGCCGTGTCGCGCCTGCGCGATTCGCAGCTGGGCAACGAAGGCGTCAAGGACATCCGCAACTACATCATCAAGGGCAAGCTGTGGGAGGCCTTCGATTGCGACGTGCCGCCGGTGCTGCTGATCGATGAAATCGACAAGGCCGACATCGAGTTCCCGAACGACCTGCTGCGCGAACTCGACCAGATGGAGTTCTACGTCTACGAGACGCGCGAAATGGTCAGGGCGCGGCATCGCCCGGTGATCATCATCACCTCGAACAACGAGAAGGAATTGCCGGACGCCTTCCTGCGCCGCTGCTTCTTCCACTACATCCGTTTCCCTGACAAGGAGACGATGCAGAAGATCGTCGATGTCCACTTCCCGGATCTGAAGAAGAACCTGGTCAAGGAAGCGATGGAGGCCTTCTTCGGCCTGCGCGATCTGCCGGGCCTGAAGAAGAAGCCGTCGACCTCGGAATTGCTGGACTGGCTCAAGCTGTTGCTCGCCGAAGACATCGACCCGGCGGTGCTGCGCGAAAGCAGCACCAAGAAATCACTGCCGCCGCTCTACGGTGCGCTGCTGAAGAACGAAGCCGATGTTCATCTGTTTGAACGCGTGGCCTTCATGGCGCGGCGTTCCAGCTAATTTACATCGCCTGTCCCGAGTACCCGCGCCATGCGCGGGTGTATCGAGGGATTCATCTGTTTGAACGCGTGGCCTTCATGGCCAGGCGGCAGAACTGAGCCGAAGACGCTGGCTTGAGGGACGAGCTCAGGCCAGCGCAAACGCGAGATCGCGGACCAGGTGGTTCGCGATTTCCTGCGAGGTCGGCAGGCAGCGAATGGGCTCGTCGCTGCGAATGAGCCAGATGCCATTGAGTGTGTGTTCGGGGTAGTCAGGGTGGCGCAGCGCCACCGTGATCATTCTCTGCGGCCCGCCCGGCTGTCGTTGAATGCGGATGATGACGTCATTCGCGCGACGATCAACCTCGAAATACTTGATGCGCGGATCCCCGGACACCTTGAGCCGCAGTTCATCGGCCAGCTTGAGGCAGGATTCCCACTCGCTGTGAATCTGCGCAATCGCCTGTTCGCGTTCGCTGAGGTCACGCGCTCGATGCTTGCGAATCGATCCCACCAGCTCGTCGAGCATCGCCGTTTCCGGGGTGACCGGGGCAGTGCCAGGCATCTGCTTGGCACTCTCGCCGGCTCCTGCGGGGTCAGCCTGGAAGCGCAGGGCGAGAGAACCGATCTGAATCAGATCACCGTCCCGGAGTGGAGCCTGATTGACCACGACGCCGTTCACGCGCGTGCCGGATTTGCTGCCCAGATCGGTCAGGACATAGTGCCCTTGCACAAAGCCGATTTCGGCATGCGCAGGGGCAACAGTTTTCTCGTCGATGACGATATTGTTGTTGGGCGCCTTGCCAATGGCCAGAACGAACGAGCCCAGGGCCCACTCGGTCACTTCCCCCTTACGCAGAAACTTCAGCTTCGCCATGCTCGGATGTACGCGATGAATCGCGTCATTCTGAGCGGCAGAAAGCATTCAGGCAATGCGCGGTCTCAGGCGTTGCCCGCGAGTTGCGCGACGATGCCCGGATTCTCCAGTGTCGAGATGTCCTGGCTGATCTCCTCGCCCTTGGCGATCGTGCGCAGCAGGCGGCGCATGATCTTGCCGCTGCGTGTCTTCGGCAGGTTCTCGGCGAAGCGGATGTCGTCCGGCTTGGCGATCGCGCCGATAGCCTTGCCGACCCAGTCTCGCAGTTCGCGCGCAAGTGCTTCGGCTTCAGCGCCGGTCGGGCGGTCGCCGCGACAGATCACGAACGCAAACACCGACTCGCCCTTGATCTCGTGCGGGCGGCCGACAACGGCGGCTTCAGCAATGCGCGGGTGTGACACCAGCGCACTTTCGACTTCCATCGTGCCGAGGCGATGACCAGACACATTGAGGACGTCGTCGACGCGGCCCATGATCCAGTAGTAACCATCCTCGTCGCGATGGGTTGAATCGCCAGCGACGTAGTAGCGATTGCCGAACTGTTCCCAGTACGTCTTGATGTAGCGCGGGTTGTCGTTCCAGATCGTGCGCAGCATCGACGGCCAGGGCTTCTTGATGACCAGATAACCGCCTTGATGCTCGCCCGTGAGCAGCTCACCGGCTTCATCGACGACATCGACCGCAATGCCCGGCAGCGGGCGCGTGCAGGAGCCGGGCTTGGTCGGTACCGCGCCCGGAATCGGCGCGATCATGATGCTGCCGGTTTCGGTCTGCCACCAGGTATCGACGATCGGCAGG
>CAZDPA010000221.1:0-5434 GCA_964507195.1 uncultured Salinisphaerales bacterium
CGAACTGGTCAAGGCCGGTTTCGAGACCCTCGTCGACGCCGGCTACGCGCCGGAAATGGCCTACTTGAGTGCCTTCACGAACTGAAGCTGATCGTCGACCTGATGTACGAAGGCGGCATCGCGACGATGAACTACTCGATCTCGAACAACGCCGAGTACGGCGAATATGTGACCGGTCCGAAGGTCATCAACGATGAATCGCGCAAGGCCATGAAGCAGGCCCTGCTCGATATCCAGACCGGCAAGTACGCCAAGGCCTTCGTGTCCGAAGGCAAGGCCGGCTACCCGGAAATGACCGCGATGCGCCGTCTGAACGCTGCGCACCAGATCGAGCAGACCGGTGCCCAGCTGCGCGCGATGATGCCGTGGATCACCAAGAATAAGCTCGTCGACAAGGCCAAGAACTAAGCGGCCGTTCATTGTCATAAGGGCGCCTCCGGGCGCCCTTATGTTTTTGGGGTACGCTCAGTAAGATGCGCCCTTCACCGAGCAAGACACGGACGATGGATCAGAACACGCCGCCGCAGCCGCGCCGCAAGGGGATCTACCTGCTGCCGAATCTGGTCACGACCGGCACCCTGTTTGGCGGCTTCTTTTCCATTGTCATGGCCATGGCCGGGCGTTTCGAGTTGGCGGTCTTCGGCATTCTCGGCGCAATGATTGCCGATGGTCTCGATGGCCGTATCGCACGCATGACCAATACGCAGAGCGATTTCGGCAAGGAATACGACTCGCTGTGCGACATGGTTGCCTTCGGCGTCGCGCCGGCGATCCTCGTCTATGCGTTCTCGCTGCACCATCTGGCGGATTACAAATGGCTGGGTGGCAAGCTCGGCTGGATTATCGCTTTCACCTACGCGGCCTGTGCATCGATGCGCCTCGCGCGGTTCAATGTGCTCGCGGCGATTGCCAGCTCCAACAAGGACTTCTATGGCGTGCCAAGCCCCGGCGCGGCGGCAGTTGTCACGTTTTTCGTCTGGAGCTGCATTGACGACAGTCACTCCATATTCTCCTGGGTGTCCGGTCACGTTCCGTTCTCCGGCGACGACGTGCTGTGGCTGGCGGCGCCGCTGACGCTGGCGACCGCGCTGTCGATGGTGTCGAGTTTCCGCTACAACAGCTTCAAGAAGCTCAATCTAACCGGACGCATGCGCTTCGTGTCGTTTGCGATGGTCGTCGGTATCTTTGCGCTGTTGATGATCGATCCGCCGCGCATCATGTTCCTCGGCTTTTTCGGCTACGCGTTGTCAGGTCCGGCGGTTTTTCTCTGGCGGCGCTACCGACCGGCGGCCAAGCCGGCCTGACCGGCGTCTGAATTCGGCCCGCAACACCATTGTCAGCGGCGCTGCGCGTTGCCATAATGACGGCCATGTGCTCCTCCAGCAGCCATCGGTATTTTGCAGCTACGGCCCCTCGCCGTGGCCTGCCGCTGCTTCTCAGCCTGCTCCTTCTGCCGTAAGGCAGACCATGAGCCGCGCCCGGCACGGGGCCAAAACCGTGACAAACCCAGACCAAGTACACCGCTCCGCGAGGACCAGCGCGTCCGCGTAGCGCATCAGGCGAGGAAAACGCCATGACGATGTTGAAAGATCCCTCCAAGAAGTACGCCCAGTTCAAGCCGATCCATCTGCGCGACCGCACCTGGCCGGACGCCGTGCTGACCAAGGCGCCGATCTGGCTCTCGACCGATCTGCGCGACGGCAACCAGGCGCTGATCGAGCCGATGAATGCCGAGCGCAAGCTGCGCATGTTCCGTGAGCTGGTGCGCATCGGCTTCAAGGAAATCGAAGTCGGTTTCCCGAGCGCCTCGCAGACCGAGTTCGATTTCCACCGTGCGCTGATCGAGAAAGGCCATATCCCGGACGACGTCACGATCCAGGTGCTGACGCCGGCGCGTGAAGCGCTGATCCGCCGCAGCTTCGAGGCGCTGAAAGGTGCCAGGCGCGCGATCGTCCACATCTACAACGCGGTTGCGCCGATCATGCGCAGTGTGGTGTTCAACATGAGCCAGGACGAAGTCGTCGAGATGGCCGTCTCGCACATCCGTCTCGCGCGTGAGCTGGCTGCGCGGCAGCCGGAGACCGACTGGCGCTTCGAATATTCGCCGGAAATGTTTTCCGGTACCGAGCTGGAATTCTCCAAGCGCGTTGTCGACGCGGTCGTCGAAGCGTCCGGCGCGACCAAGGAACGCCCGATCATCATCAACCTGCCGTCGACGGTCGAGCACTCGACGCCGAACATCTTTGCCGACATGGTCGAATGGATGCATCGCAACGTCGCCAAGCGCGAGGCGATCATCCTGTCGATCCATCCGCACAACGACCGCGGTACCGGCATCGCCGCCGGCGAGTTCGCACTGATGGCGGGCGGTGATCGCATCGAAGGCTGTTTGTTCGGCAACGGCGAGCGCACCGGCAACTTCGATGTCGTCAATCTGGCCTTGAATTTGTACACGCAGGGCGTCGATCCGGGCCTGGATTTTTCCGACATCGATTCCGTGCGTCGCACCGTCGAGTACTGCAACCAGATTCCGGTGCATCCGCGCCATCCTTACGTCGGCGACCTCGTGTTCACTTCGTTCTCCGGCTCGCACCAGGACGCGATCAAGAAGGCGTTCTCGGCGCGCAAGGATGACGACATCTGGGTCATGCCCTCCCTGCCGATCGACCCGAAGGATCTGGGCCGCTCGTACGAGGCGGTGATCCGCGTCAACTCGCAGTCGGGCAAGGGTGGCATCACCTATCTGCTCGAAGCCGAATACGGCTATGCGCTGCCGCGGCGACTGCAGATCGAGTTCAGCCAGGTCGTGCAGAGCGCACTCGACGAATCCGGCAAGGAAATGACCGCCGAGGACATCTGGCAGATCTTCAATCGCGAGTATCTGGAAGCGTCGGGCTCATACCGCTACGTTTCGCATCATCTGGTTGAGGATTCGACCCAGCAGCGTGTGGAGCTGGCAACCGAGATCGAGATCGACGGCCGTGCGCAGAAGATCAAGGGTACCGGCAACGGGCCGATCGATGCGTTCATCGCCGGCGTATCGAAGCAGATCGGGCAGACCATTTCGCTTGTCGACTATCACGAGCATTCGATGAGCGTCGGTGCCGATGCCGCTGCTGCCACGTATATCGAGCTCAAGGTCGGTGAAGGGCGTGCGCTGCATGGGGTGGGTCGCGATGCCAACATCGTCACGGCTTCACTCAAGGCGATACTGTCGGGCGTCAATCGCGCCCTGGCGCAGGCTGGCGAGCAGCGCCGCGTCGCTTGAGCCGGATCTGAAAGCGCAAAGCCCCCGCAGCGTGAGAACGCTGCGGGGGCTTTTTCGTTTACTGCCTAGCGCAAGCCGCCGATGTAGTGCTGTTCGACCGCCGGTTCAGCTTCACCTTCGGAGGCGATCGCTGCGGAAGTGTAGTTGCCGGTGACCGAACCGACCGACCGTACGAACTTGGCCGGCTTGGTGTCCATGAAGCTTTCGTAACGATTGGCCAGCACCGCGGATTCCGGGTCGGCAGCCAGCGCGATGCGCAGGATTTCGCGTTCGTAGGCCACGTTCTGCATCATCCAGGCCACGTCGATGACGCGGCCCGGATTGCGCTTGAGGCGCAGATACAGTTGTGTGGCAATCGCAAACTTGTCCGGATTGTTCATGACGTGTGCTCCCATACTCAATTCTCGGATCTGTCCGTGAAATATCCTTAGTTGATCTGCTCACTGTGGAGGGCGAGGTCGAGGCCCATATGTTCATCTTCGTGCTCGACTCTCAGGCCCATGATGAAGTTGATGACCGCGAGAATGACGAACGAGACGACGCCGCTGTAGAGCAGGGTGCCGAACGCACCGATTGCCTGCACGGTCAGATTGCCTTCCACACCGCCAATGTCCTTGTCGGCCAGCACGCCGGTCAGCAGGGCGCCGACCAGACCGCCGATGCCGTGGATGCCGAAGACGTCGAGCGAGTCATCCGCGCGCAACAGGCGCTTGAGACCCGTGGCGCCCCAGAAGCAGCAGCCACCGGCTGCAACGCCGATGATCAGTGCGCCGGGTACGCCGACGAATCCGGACGCGGGGGTGATCGCAACCAGACCTGCGACCGCGCCGGAGCCTGCGCCGAGCAGGGTGACGCGCTCACGCGTCAGCCATTCCATGAACAGCCAGACCAGTGCGGCAACCGCCGCGCCGATCTGGGTGACCAGCATCGCCATGCCGGCGCGACCGTCAGCGGCGACCGCAGAGCCGGCGTTGAAACCAAACCAGCCGACCCACAGCAACGAAGCGCCGATCAGCGTATAGACGAGGTTATGCGGCAGGAACGCCTGTCGACCGTAGCCGTCACGCGGGCCGAGCATCCAGGCACAGACCAGGCCTGCCGCGCCGGCGTTGATGTGGACGACGGTGCCACCGGCGAAGTCCAGTGCCCCCATGCTGGCGAGCCAGCCGCCCGGCTCCCAGACCCAGTGCGCGACCGGCACGTAGACCAGAATCGACCACAGCATCATGAACGCCATCATCGAGCCGAAGCGCATGCGCTCGGCGAAGGCTCCGGTGATCAGCGCCGGAGTGATGATCGCGAAGGTGAGCTGGAACATCACGAACACCGGTTCGGGGATCGTCGATGCGATGTGGCTGACCGTGACCTGGCCGGCGTCCTTGAAGTAGCCCATGCCCACCAGCAGCAGGCGATCGACGCCGCCGATCCAGGCATTGCCCGGCGTGAATGCAAGGCTGTAGCCGAGCAGGACCCAGAGCACGGTGATCAGGCAGCAGATCGCAAAGCTCTGCAGCGCGGTCGCAAGCACATTCTTCTTGCGGACCATGCCGGCGTAGAACAGGGCGAGACCGGGGATGGTCATCAGCAGCACCAGCGCGGTCGACGTCATCATCCACGCGGTGTCGCCGGAACTGATGGCGTCGAAGTTGACCAAATGCGGCCCGGAGGCAGCGTGAACCGGGGCACCGATGCAGAGCAGGGTGAGCGCCGCGACCAGTCGCGAGGTCATCCTGGCGGGTTGGCGTTCGTCGTTGAGCCAAGTCACGAGTGATCCCTTCACAAATGGTCCTTATGTACTCCGGCGACCGCCGTTGGCACGCCATGATGCGAATTGACTAGCAATTCGGGTGCCAAGCCTGAATGGCACTGGTTTTCATGTGGGTTTTTGCCGCGCCGATGTCGGCCGGGCCAAATTAGGGCCTGTTAACACTATGGCGATCGCTGAGATGCCACGAGATTTGCGGCCAGGTTAGGCGCGACCGATCAAATTCGATGGTTCCAGGAGGAGGGCGCAACGCCGCATGGCCGCAAATCCCGTGGCACCCCGAAGGGGCGGGACCGTTTTGGCGCATTGCAGCGTCAGAACTCGCTCGTGTACGTCCAGTACACCACGCTCCTTCTTCCTTGCACTGCGCCAAAACGGTCTCCGTCTCAGGTCTTCGGCAC
>CAZDPA010000222.1:0-5418 GCA_964507195.1 uncultured Salinisphaerales bacterium
CGGCAAGGGCAACGACCAGGTGCGCTTCGAACTCGGCGCCTATCACTTCAACCCGGCGATCAAGGTCATCGCGCCATGGCGTGAGTGGGATCTGACCAGCCGCGAAACCCTGCTGGCCTACGCGGCGAAGCACAAGATTCCCATCACCAAGAAGAAGGGTGGCGGCTCGCCGTACTCGATGGACGCCAACGCCCTGCACATCTCGTATGAAGGTGGCGGTCTGGAAGATCCGTGGTGGGTGCCGGACGACAGCATCTGGCGCTGGACGAAGAACCCGGAACAGGCGCCGGCAACGCCCGAGTACATCACGCTCAAGTTCAAGCACGGCGACGTGGTTGCCGTGAACGGCAAGAAGATGTCGCCGTACAAGGTGCTGGCGCTGCTCAACGAGTTGGGCGGCAAACATGGCATCGGCCGTCTCGACATCGTCGAGAACCGCTACGTCGGCATGAAGTCGCGCGGCTGCTATGAAACGCCGGGCGGCACGATCCTGCTGAAGGCGCATCGCGCGATCGAGAGCATCACGCTCGACCGCGAGCAGGCGCATCTGAAGGACGAGATCATGCCGCGCTACGCCAAGCTGATCTACAACGGCTACTGGTTCTCGCCGGAGCGTCGCGCGCTACAGGCGCTGATTGACGACACCCAGACCAAGGTCAACGGCGAAGTGCGCCTCAAGCTCTACAAGGGCAATGTCTACAACGCCGGCCGCCGCTCAGCCGACACGCTGTTCGACGCCAAGATCGCAACGTTTGAAGACGACCGCGGTGCCTACAACCAGAAGGATGCGGAAGGGTTCATTCGCCTGAACGCTCTGCGCCTGCGGATTGGCGCCAAGCGCGATCGCAAGTAAGCGTCGCTGCGGTATGAAAAAGCCGGCCATTGGGCCGGCTTTTTACGTTTCCCGTTTCTCGTTTCCCGGTTCCCAAGCCCTGGCCAGTTCCTGCAGGCCCTCGACATGTACGGTGCGCTGTGGAAACGGGATGTCGATGCCGTTTTCATCAAACATCAGTTTGATGCGCTCTGTGAGATCGCACTGCACCGCCCACCAGTCGTCAGTCTTGACCCACAGGCGCACAGCAAAATTCACTGCGTTGTCGGCAAGTTCCTTCACATCGACTGTTGCGGCTGGCGTCGGCAGACCGCGCGGCTCAGAGGTCAACAGTGCCAACAACAGCTGTTTGGCCTTGCGCAGGTCCGAGCCGTAGGCAATGCCGACGGTGAGGTCTACGCGTCGTGTCGGCAGCGCGCTGAAGTTGGTGATGGTACTTGTCGTGATGTTCGAGTTCGGTACGTAGACGACCTGATTGTCCAGTGTCTTGAGCACGGTGTGGACGATCTTGATCTCATCGACCAGCCCCAGCGTGCCGCCGACGTTGACCAGATCACCGCGCTTGAACGGGCGGAACACGATCAGGATCACGCCTGCCGCGAGGGAGGAAAGCTGACCTTGCAGCGACAGGCCGATGGCCAGCGCCATGCCGCCAAGAATCGCGGCAGCGGATGTCGTCTCTACGCCCAGTTTGCCCAGCGCAGTGATGACGACCACCGCCATTGCCAGGCCGTACAGCACGTTGCCGACGAAGCGGGACAGGGTTTCGTCCATGCGCGCGCGTTGCATTGCCTTGCGCAGCAGCCGCACGAGCAGGGCCGCTGCCCATTTGCCGACCAGGAAGATCGCGAGCGCGGCGGCAACATTGATCAGCCACGGCGCGGCAAGTTCAATCAGGTGCTCGCTGTCCTTGAGTTTTTCCAGGTACGGCTTGATCGACATGGCAATGCTCGTCATTTCAGCCAAATCAGAACATCCTCACAGCTTGAACGACTCGCCCAGATACACCCGTCTGACGGTCTCGTTCTTCAGCAGCTCGTCCGGCGCACCTTCGGCAATCACCGTGCCTTCGGCAAGGATGTACGCACGGCAGCAGATGCCCAGCGTCTCGCGCACGTTGTGATCGGTGATCAGCACGCCGATGCCGCGTTCGCTGAGCTGATGCACGATGTGCTGGATGTCGCCGACTGCAATCGGATCGACGCCGGCGAAGGGCTCGTCGAGCAGGATGAACTGCGGATTTGCCGCCAGTGCGCGAGCGATCTCGACGCGGCGGCGTTCGCCGCCGGACAGCGCCTGGCCTTCGGCCTCGCGGATGTGTGTGATGTGCAGTTCGCCGAGCAGGCGGTCAAGCTCGCGTACGCGATCGCCGCGTTTGAGATCGGGCCGCAGCTCGAGGATGGCCATGACGTTGTCGGCGACCGACAGCGAGCGGAACACACTGGCTTCCTGCGGCAGATAGCCGATGCCGAGGCGCGCGCGCGCGTGCATCGGCAGCGCGGTGATGTTCTGGCCGTTGAACTCGATTTTGCCGCCATCCGCGGCGACCAGGCCGACGATCATGTAGAACGACGTGGTCTTGCCGGCGCCGTTGGGGCCGAGCAGGCCGACAATCTCGCCGGCCTGCAGGTTCAGCGAAACATCTCGTACAACCGTGCGCTTGTTGTAGCGCTTGAGCAGGTTCTCGGCGCGCAGCGTCGCCGTGCTCATCGCGTCGGCTCCGTCGGTGCAGCTACGGGCGCCGGAGCAGTTTGTGTTGCAGTGGGTGTTGCAGCAGGAGTGGGCGTTTTCGCGCCGTTCTTCTGCGGCGGCTGGATGACGATGCGCACCTGACCGTTCTGGCCGCCTGCCGCCTTGATCCGGCGCTCGGCGACGACGTACTCGATCAAACCGCCGGCGACTTCATCGCCATTGCGCAGCAGACGCGCACTGTCACGCAGACGGATGACGCCTTCGCGCGAGCTGTAGTCCATCTGTTTGGCTTCGGCGTCGACAGGTTGCGCCATGATGCTCTTCTGCGAGTCAGCAACGCCCAGGTGTTTCAGGTGCGCCGGCGCTCCGGTGATCTGCGCCTCGAACTGGCCGTCGGCGGATTGGGTGACGGTCATGCGATCTCCGCGCAGGGTCAATGCGCCGGATTGCAGCGAGACATTGCCTTCGTATTCCATTGCGCCGCCCTGCACCCATTCGGCGCGATCGGCAGTCAGCGTCACCGGGCCGTCCGGCCGGAGCAGTTCGACATCGGCGTTGTCCTGTGCATGAACGGGGCTGCCGGCAACCAGCGCCAGCACCAGCACGGTCATCCGCCACTCAGCGCTGCGGTTCATGGCGGACCTTGACCTGCGATTTGAAGCTGACGTGTTCGGCTGCCCAGTCGGCATGCATGCCGACGGCGTCGAGCGTCTGGCCAAGACTGCGTGCGACCACGCTGGCGTCGGTGTCGAGCGTGCGGGCATTCCAGTTCACGAACAGACTCGAAGTCTGCATCGCCAGCGGCCGCTGTTCGCGCGACTGACCCTGCAGATCGACGTCCGGATGCAGCTTGAGGATCTCCTGCCCGGCGGCGACGCTGCCGCGCGCGGCAGTCAGCGTCCACTGGTTGGCGCCGAGCGTCCTGAGGTCGATATCGGTCATTTCCATCGACGCATCGTCGAAGTAGTCGACATCGCGTGCGGTCAGTTCGAACAGCGGTGCACCGCGGTCGTCGTAACGCTGCCAGCGGGCGCCTTCGATGTGATAGCGCGGCCGCTCCTCCGAGAGATCCGTGGTCTCGGTCGCGGACTCACGAAAGCCGGCAATGGTCAGCCATGCAGCGACTGCAGCCAGCGCCGCGAGCGCCGGAAACACGACCGCCTGGCGATCAATGCCGCTCATGCAGGCAAGCGGTCCTGGGCGGCGAGCAGCAGGTCCACCGCTTCGCGTACCGCGCCGTGACCGCCGTTGTAACGGCTGACCCAATGCGCGATCTTCATCGCACTGTCGTGGGCATCTGCCACGGTCAACGCCAGGCCCACGCGGCGCAGCAAAGGCACGTCAGGGACGTCGTCGCCCATGTGCGCGCATTGCGCGTCGCTCAAGCCCATTTCCTTGCACATGCGCAGATAGGCCGGCTCCTTGTCTTCGGTATCCAGTGCGATGTGCTGGATGCCGAGCCAGCCGAGGCGCGTGCGCATCGCTTCCGAAGGCCGTCCGCTGATGACCGCGAGCTGCAGGCCCTGCTTGAGCGCGAGCTTGATGCCATAGCCGTCGCGGACGAAATTGGTCTTGGTTTCCTCGCCGTTCGGGCCGATATAGAGCTTGCCGTCGGTGAGCACGCCGTCGATGTCGAGGAACAGGCAGCGGATGTCGCGCGCACGGCGCTGCACTTCTTCCTTGGCGAGCAGGCTCACGGCTGCACCTGATGTCCTGTGGGCACGCGGAGTTCAAGCCATGAGCTGACGCACGCCTCCCGCACCCGTTGCGCTTCGCGCAAGCACCGTGTCGGCGTGCTCATCAGACCACTCCGGCGCGCAGCAGGTCGTGCATGTGCACGACGCCGATCAGGTGCTGCTGCTCGTCCTTGACCAGCACGGCGGTGATCTTGTGTTTCTCCATCAGCGCAACCGCTTCGGCGGCGAGCTGGCCAGCCGTGATCGACTTGCCGCCGCGGGTCATGACCTCGGCGATCTTCGCGGTGCGCACGTCGATGCCCTGGTCGAGCACGCGGCGCAGATCGCCGTCGGTGAACACGCCGGTGACTTCATTGGTGGGCGTCGTGATGACCGCCATGCCGAGACCCTTGCGCGACATTTCGAGCAGGGCCTGGCTGAGCGTGGCGTCTGCAGACACCGTCGGCAGCCGTTCGCCGCTGTGCATTACGTCGCTGATCTTGAGCAGCAGGCGCCGGCCCAGGGAGCCGCCCGGATGCGACATCGCGAAATCTTCCGGCGTGAAGCCACGCGCCTCGAGCAGGGCGACGGCCAGGGCATCGCCCATCGCCAGCGTCGCGGTGGTGCTGGAGGTCGGTGCGAGATTGAGGGGGCAGGCTTCCAGTGCGACCGACACATCAATATGGACTTCGGCAGCCTGGGCCAGGGTCGAGCCGGGTTTGCCGGTCATCGAGATCATCGGCACGCCCATCCGCTTGAGCAGCGGCAGCAGCGTGATCATCTCGTGGGTTTCGCCGGAATACGACAGCGCGAGGACGACGTCCTGGCGCGTGATCATGCCGAGGTCGCCGTGGCTGGCTTCGCCAGGGTGAACGAAGAACGCCGGTGTGCCGGTCGACGCAAACGTCGCGGCGAGCTTGCTGCCGATATGGCCGGACTTGCCCATGCCGATCACGACCAGGCGGCCCTTGCAGCCCAGCATGATGCGGCAGGCCTCGGCGAACTTGTCATCGACGCGATCGGTCAGTGCCGAAATGGCGTCGCGTTCGATTTCAAGGGCGCGACGCCCCAGCGCTTTGAGTTTTTCGGCGTCCATCGAAAGGGTTAAATGAATGCGGAGGGCAGTATAAGCGGGTCGGCTTAACCGCGGCGGGCTAGTCCACTGAATCGCTGAAACCGGCTGGGCGCCTGCCCGCCGATGCGGGCGCGCTGCGGCGT
>CAZDPA010000223.1:0-5411 GCA_964507195.1 uncultured Salinisphaerales bacterium
GAATCAAAACGAATCACCGAACCGTCAGCGCGCTTGATCGGAAACTTGGTGCGGACGACAACTGCATCGTGCACTTCGCCCTTCTTGACCTTGCCGCGCGGAATTGCATCCTTGATCGTGACCTTGATCAAGTCGCCCACGCCAGCGTAGCGACGGTAGGTCGAACCCTTGACCTGAATCACCTGCATCAGGCGCGCGCCGCTGTTGTCGGCCGCAATCAGAAACGATTCTTGCTGAAGCATGACTTAGGCTCCCTGCTGCTGCAGTGCGCTGGCCTGTTCCAGCACTTCGACGAGGCAGAAGTGCTTGGTGGCCGACAGCGGGCGGGTTTCGACGATCGCAACCAGGTCACCCTCGTTGCAGACATTGTTTTCGTCGTGCGCGTGCAGCTTGGTCGAACGGCGCAGCATCTTGCCGTAGACCGGGTGACGCTCCTTGCGCTCGACCAGAACCGTGATGGTCTTGTCAGCCTTGTTGCTGACGACGCGGCCGACGATGCGGCGCTTGGCTTTGGTTTGTTCTTCGCTCATGACGCGGACACCGTGTTCTTGGCCTGCTGAGCCATGACGGTCTTCAGACGGGCAATCTTCTTGCGCACGTCGCGGACCAGATGGGATTGACCACCCTGACCCGTGGCCTGCTGCATGCGCAGATTGAACTGCTCCTTGCGCAAGGCTTCGAGTTCAGTTGCAAGACCCTGCGTGTCTTTGGCGCGGAGGGACTTTGTATATTCCTGAGCTTTCATTACATGATCGTCCGGTTGACGAACGTGGTTTTCACCGGCAGCTTCGCTGCTGCGAGCCGGAAGGCCTCGCGCGCGGTGACTTCATCCACACCTTCCATTTCGTAAAGCACTTTGCCCGGCTGAACCTTGGCAACCCAGTACTCGACGTTGCCCTTGCCGGAGCCCATGCGGACTTCGAGAGGCTTTTTGGTGACCGGCACGTCCGGGAAGATACGGATCCACACCTTGCCACCGCGCTTGATGTAGCGCGTGATGACTCGGCGCGCCGCTTCAATCTGGCGTGCGGTGATGCGACCACGCTCGGTGGTCTTGAGGCCCCACTCGCCGAAGCTGACCTTGTTGCCGGTCAGCGCCATGCCAGTGTTGGTGCCTTTACGTTGCTTGCGAAATTTTGTGCGCTTGGGCTGCAGCATTGCAGTCTTCTCCGTCGTCTTAGGCCGTTACGGCCTCGGCGGTTTCATTACGATCCTGGCGGCGTTCAGCTTCGAACACCTCACCCGTGAACACCCACACCTTGACGCCGATGATGCCGTACTGCGTGCGTGCTTCGCCGGTCGAATAATCGATGTGGGCGCGCAGGGTATGCAGAGGCACGCGGCCTTCGCGATACCACTCCGTACGAGCGATTTCGGCGCCGTTCAGACGGCCACCGACCTGAATTTTGATGCCGCCGGCACCGATGCGCATCGCGTTCTGCACGGCGCGCTTCATGGCGCGACGGAACATGATGCGACGCTCGAGCTGCTGAGCAACGCCATCGGCGATCAGCTTGGCGTCGAGTTCCGGCTTGCGGATCTCTTCGACCGAGAGGTGCACCGAATCAGTTTTGAGGCCCATGATCTTGGCCACTGCCTGCTTCAGCTTCTCGATGTCTTCGCCTTTCTTGCCGATGACAATGCCGGGGCGCGCCGTGTGAATCGTCACGCGGGCGGACTTGGAAGGACGATCGATCTGGATGCGCGAGACCGATGCCTGGGCGAGCTTCTTCACAAGGTACTGGCGCACGGCCATGTCCTTGAGCAAGGTTTCGCCATAGGCGCTGCGCTCGGCGTACCAGTTCGAAGTCCACTTCGTGCTGATACCGAGGCGAAAACCGTTCGGATTGACTTTATGACCCATGGTTCTCTCTTGCAGTTGACGTCGACGGCTTAGTGGCCGTCAGACACCCTGATCGTGATGTGGCTGGTCGGCTTGACGATACGGTCAGCACGGCCCTTCGCGCGCGGCATGATGCGCTTGAGGACCGGGCCCTGGTCGATGAAGATTTCAGCAACCTTCAGTTCATCGACATCGGCGCCATGATTGTTTTCGGCGTTGGCAATCGCGGATTCCAGAACCTTGCGGATCAGGCCGGCCGGCTTGCGCGTCGAGAACTTCAAAATGTTCAGAGCTTCGTCAACCTTCTTGCCGCGGACCAGATCAGCAATCACGCGGCCCTTCTTGGGCGACAGACGAACGAACTTCAAAACGGCTTGAGTCTGCATGGCTGATCCTTACTTGGAAGCCTTGTCGGCCGCGTGACCCTTGAAGGTCCGCGTCGGCGCAAATTCGCCGAGCTTGTGGCCAACCATGTTGTCGGTAACGAACACCGGCATGTGCTGCTTGCCGTTGTGCACCTGGATCGTCAGACCGACGAAATCAGGCGTGATCATGGAACGGCGCGACCAGGTCTTGATCGGACGCTTGACTCGCTGCGACTGCATATCTTCCACCTTCTTGGCGATATGGTGGTCGACGAACGGGCCCTTCTTAACGGAACGTGGCATGGCCTAGTGTCCTGCTTACTTCTTCGAATGGCGGCTACGCACGATGAACTTCTGCGTGCGCTTGTTGTTGCGGGTCTTGAGGCCCTTGGCCTGCTGACCCCAGGGGCTGACCGGATGCGGGTTGCCCTGACCGGAACGGCCTTCACCACCACCATGCGGATGGTCGACCGGGTTCATGACGACACCACGGACGGTCGGACGAATGCCCAGCCAACGCTTGGCACCGGCCTTGCCGAACTGGCGAAGGTTGTGCTCGTTGTTGCTGACTTCACCGACGGCTGCGCGGCACTCGGCCAGCACCTTGCGCATTTCGCCAGAGCGAAGGCGCAGCGAGACGTACTCGCCATCGCGGGCGACCAGCTGCACGGCGGCGCCGGCGGAGCGCGCAATCTGCGCGCCCTTGCCCGGACGCATCTCGACGCAGTGAATGGTCGAACCCAGCGGGATGTTGCGCATCGGCAGAACATTGCCCGGCTTGATCGGCGCGTCGGAACCCGATTGCACCGTGTCGCCTTCGGCCATGCCACGCGAGGCAATGATGTAGGCGCGCTCGCCGTCGGCGTAGCACAGCAGCGCGATGTGGGCAGAACGGTTCGGATCGTATTCGATGCGCTCAACCTTGGCCGGGATGCCGTCCTTGGTGCGCTTGAAATCGACGACGCGATAGTGCTGCTTGTGCCCACCGCCCTTGTGGCGGGTAGTGATGTGACCGTTGTTGTTACGGCCACCGTTACGCTTCTGCTTCTCGAGCAGCGGGGCGTGCGGTTCGCCCTTCCACAGACCCGGGGTGACCACTTTGACAACGTGGCGGGTACCCGGAGATGTCGGCCGCAGTTTGACCAATGGCATGGTCTCGTCCTCTTAGTTCGCGCCGCCGGCCAGGAAGTCGATTTCCTGACCCTGGGCGAGCGTGACGTAAGCCTTCTTCCAATCCGAGCGGCGGCCGATGGACTGGCCGAAACGCTTGGTCTTGCCCTTCACGTTGCTCGTGCGAACTTCTTCAACCTTGACGCTGAAGAGCTTCTCGACGGCAAGCTTGATTTCGGGCTTCTCGGCGTCGCGGAGTACCTTGAACACGGCGGTGTTCGACTTTTCAGCCGCGCGCGTGCCCTTTTCGGAAATCACCGGTCCGAGGATCACCTGATGCAGGCGATCAACTGCTGACTTGTACTTGCTCATTGCAGCCAGGCCTCCAGCTTCTTGACCGCGTCAGCCGTCATCAGCACTTTCTTGTGGCTGAGCAGCGTGACCGGGTTGATCGCCTCGACGTCGCATACGGCAACATGCGGGATGTTGCGGGCGGAGAGGAACAGGTTGGTGTCCAGTTCGCCGGTGACGATCAGGATGTCGTTGGCCTCGAGCTTGGCGAGCTGGGCGCTCAGGCTCTTGGTCTTGGCAGCTTCGACCGTGAAGGTCTCGGCGACGATCAGGTGACCCTGACGGGTCAGTTCGGCAACGATCGAGCGGATGGCGCCGCGATACATCTTGCGGTTGACCTTCTGCGAGAAATCGCGCGGAACCGCAGCGAAGGTCTTGCCGCCGCCACGCCACAGCGGCGAGCGGATCGAGCCGGCGCGTGCGCGGCCGGTGCCCTTCTGCTTGCCGCCGCCGGAAACCATAGCCTTGCTCTTCTGCGCCTTGGTGCCCGCGCGACCGCCCGCCAGGTACGCGGTAACGACCTGGTGAATCAGGGGTTCGTTGTAGTCGACCCCGAAGATCGCGTCGGAAACGCTGAGTTTGGCGGTGCTGTTATGTAGTTGAATATCCATAGCCGTTTTTCCCCAGTGAGCCTTATGCCTTCACCGTGGGGCGCCATTCGTAGCGCCCGGCACAGCCCCCTTGACCAACAGGAGGTTGCGTTCGTTATCAATCTTGACCAGGTCAAGGTTCAGCGCGGTGACATGGTCAGAACCCATGTGGCCGCCCATCTTCTTGCCCTTGAATACGCGACCCGGACTCTGACGCTGACCGATAGAGCCAGGCGAACGATGCGAGAGCGAGTTACCGTGGGATGCGCGACCACCGCGGAAACCCCAACGCTTCACCACACCCGCCGTACCCTTGCCCTTGGAGACGCCGCTGACGTCGACCGCCTTTACGCCGTCGAAGCTGTCAACCTTGATCTCCGAACCCGTCGTCAGGTCTGCGCCTTCGTTATCTTCGAGGCGGATTTCCCAGACACTGCGACCGGCGGCAACGCCAGCCTTCTTGAAGTGACCTGCCTGCGCCTTGGTGACGTGACTGGCCTTCTTCTCACCGACGGCGACCTGTACAGCGCGGTAGCCATCGTTCTCTACAGTCTTGACCTGAGACACGCGGTTAGGCGTGCACTCAATAACGGTCACCGGAATGGCAGCCCCGGCATCGGTGAAGATGCGGGTCATACCGACCTTGCGGCCCACAATTGCGATCGTCATGGCAGTCTCCTTAGCTCAGCGAGATCTGAACTTCGACGCCCGCAGGCAGGTCGAGTTTGGAGAGCGCGTCCACGGTCTTTTCCGTGGGATCGACGATCTGCATGAGCCGCTTGTGCGTGCGGATTTCGTACTGGTCACGCGCGTCCTTGTCGACGTGCGGCGATACCAGGATGGTGAAGCGTTCCTTGCGCGTGGGCAGCGGGATGGGCCCGCGCACGACGGCGCCGGTACGCTTCGCGGTTTCAACGATCTCACGAGCCGACTTGTCAATCAGTCGGTGATCGAAAGCCTTGAGCCGGATGCGAATAGATTGGCTTGTCGCGGCCATGCTGTGTCTTCCGGATTAAAGAGCGTGGAGCAAAAGGGGCGCGAATTCTATTCGCGCCCCGGATAAATGTAAAGCCCTAAGGCTTAACTTTGTTACTTATGCTGCGAGAATCTTCGTAACGACGCCGGCACCGACGGTGCGGCCGCCCTCACGGA
>CAZDPA010000224.1:0-5374 GCA_964507195.1 uncultured Salinisphaerales bacterium
TGGCCACTTCTGCGGGGCTATGCGTTGCCTTCATAGCCTTAGTCATCGGCCTTAGAAAGGCGCGTCATGCAACAAAGCGCCTAACCCATCATTCAAGCGGGACGCCTAACGGCGCCCCTTGATTCAAACGTTAGGTCTCATAGGCAGCAGTACAGATTTTCCGAATGCACCAAGAGGGGTCATATGCGCGTTCTAGCCGTCGGAACTTCAGCTCTCTGTATCGTCATGGCCTTCTGCGCCGGCACTAGCTACGGGACCAGTCAAGCGAAGTCGACGGTGACAAACCTGCTGCAAGACTCTCTGAGTGAAAAATTCACCCCGGGGCGCGAGGTGATTGTGGACCTAGTTGAAATCCCCTCAAACAGCCAGCTTGATCGGCATTGGCATCCTGGCGAGGAGTTTCACTACTACCTTGAGGGTGATCCGAAGATCACCATTGAAGGCAAAGGCCTCACTCACCCCGCACTTGGCACTGTGGGGCATGTTCCCTTCGAGACACTTCATCGCGCTGGTGCAGGCAAGGCTGGCGCCAAGATTCTGGTCTTTCGCGTGCACACAAAGGGGAAGCCTTGGCGCTACCTCGAGAACGAACAACATGAAGGTCATGACGCGGTTCGCAAGTAATCGCGTGAGACCTAACAATTCATTCAAGCCCAACCCGCTTCGCGGGTCGGCTTAATTCAGGCGTTAGGCGTCACCCGCAAGCATCACTTCCTTCGCACACTTTGGGAGTCGACCGATGAAATCACTTACATTTCTGACTTTCGTCATCTGCGTGTTGGCCATCGCCAGGCCAGCCAGTGCAACCGAATCCATTGTGACTGAGGGGGTAGTCAACGCTCCTGTGGCCGACGTTTGGAATGCTTGGGCCACGACGGCAGGCCTGAAGTCTTGGTTAGCTCCGCATGCTGATATAGATCTCCGCATTGACGGAATGATGCGGTCGAACTATGACCCAAAAGGCAGTTTGAGTGACCCCGCCACCATTGAGAACAAAGTGTTGGCATATGAGCCAGAGCGCATGCTGTCCATCAAAGTAGCCAAAGCCCCCGAGAAATTCCCGTTCAAGGACAAGATTGGAGACATGTGGACGGTCTTGTATTTCCAATCCACGACGGACGGTAAGACAACACTTCGAATTGTTGGGATGGGATTTGGCAGCGACGATGAGTCACAGCGGATGAAGAAGTTCTTCGAGCAAGGCAACGCCTACACGTTGGCACAACTGCAGAAGCGCTTTGAACCGTGACGCCTAACAAATCATTCAAGCCGAAACCGCTTCGCGGTTCGGCTTAATTCAGGCGTTAGCGCCCGCAGCAGTACGTTGCGATAAAACTACATTGTAGTTATTATTCCTGCATGAGCGAACTTCACTTTGAGTGGGATCCGGCTAAAGCTGCCGCAAACCTCAAGAAGCATGGCATCGACTTTGCCGAGGCAAAATCAGCCTTTGCGGATGAACAAGCAAAAATCATCACTGATCCGGATCACTCGGGAGACGAGGATCGATTCATTCTGCTCGGGCTCAGCTTAAACCTGAGATTACTCGTGGTATGCCATTGCTACCGAGAGAAGAACAACACCATCCGCATTATCTCGGCCAGAAAAGCAACCAAACCGGAATCTCGTCAGTACTGATAGGTGCAACATGCGCAAAGAATATGATTTCTCCACGGCCAAGAAAAATCCCTACGCCTCACAACTCAAGAGGCAAATCACCATTCGACTAGATAGCGATGCTATCGATTACTTCAAATCAATCTCCGAAAAGGTTGGTATTCCTTACCAGAGTTTGATCAATCTTTATTTGCGTGACTGCGCAGCGGAACATCGCACTCTCAATCTGTCATGGAAGTAGGCGCTAACAAGACATCCAGGCGGACGGGCTACGCCCGCCGCTTAACTTAGGCGTTAGGCCCCTTCTCACACTTCTCGGTTACCGCTCATGACAAATCAATCTGCCCCAACAATTCAGTTGCTACGCGCAGCGTATGCGGCTTTTAACGCACGTGACATTGGCGCTGCTCTTACCCTCATGACTGCGGACGTGACTTGGCTGAAAGCGTTTAAAGGCGGTTTTGCCCAGGGACCTGAAGAAATCCGCGCGTATTGGACCGAACAGTGGAGCGAGATCGACCCGCACGTTGAGCCGATTGCCTTTTACCCCCAAGATGCTTCGCAGGTTCTAGTTGACGTGCATCAAGTCGTGCGCAACTTGGCTGGTTCTGTGCTTGCCGACGAGCACGTTGGTCATCGTTTCACCATCAATAATGGCTTGATACAGGCTATGGAAGTCTGTTCACTCCCATCATCCGGGGCCGGGGCCTAACAATTCATGCAAGCCGACGCCGCTTCGCGGCGCGGCTTAATTCAGGCGTTATCCGGAGTCGGCGAGTGACTCGAGAGATGGCGATGCGAAAGTTCGCTCCGCACCGGACCATGTCATGCCGATGGGTACATTGCAGAGTTCGGTTCGCCATGATCGAATCGCGGCATCCGCGGAATCAGGGATCGACATGCACAACACGGTAAGGCGCTGGTGTTCGATATTGCTGATCGCGAGCAGCCTGTGTCCGGGCGTGCACGCGGCGTCTCCAGGAGCCCCCCCAACACCGATCACGATAAGCTATAGCGAAGCAACTGACCTCTTCAACTTGCTTGATAATTTGTCGAACTGGCTGCCTGGCTACACCGAGCCGGTGTACCGCACGTATTGGGAACAACACATTGGATTCGACGACACGGACCGAGCCGCATTGACCAACTATGCCGAGTTCCGCCAACGCACATCAGAGTTGGCTAGCACCAACGAGATTGCCGCGGTCGATCGACTCTTTGCCCCGGACGCAACCCGCGATCCTGACGCTTTCTCCGGTTACTTTCTCGGCGTTTCAACGTTTGAAGCTGCCGCCAAAGCAGCGATCTCCGCACAGTCGGCGGATGATCAAGCCATGCTGCGTGACTACTACGCTCGCTTCGTGCCACGTGCGACCCGGCTAATCACGGTACAGTCGCGTTTCGGGGCCCAAGAACGAGCGATCGAAGCCAAGCTTGCCGATCCGAGAGTCGCGCAGCTGGCAGCGGAAATCCGTACTTTCTTCCACGCATCACCACCTTCCGTCTTCGAGGCCAGTTTCGTATGGTGGCCTGACCCCGATAGCACCCGAGCCAAGGTACGTGGACACACCATCCTGCTGTATTCGCAGCACGATGTGGACGGTGTTGCATTGTCGATGGACTGGGTTCCTATCCTGTTGCACGAGCTCAGCCACTATCTGTCGGCAAGTCAGTCAGCGGCTCGCAAGCAGGAACTAGGGGCGGAGTTTTTGCGGCTATGCCCCAGTGCTACCGGCATGCGGAATCCGCTCAACGCGCTGGAAGAGCCATTGGCCATCTACTGGGGCCAGTACCGATTCGAACATGATGTGCGTGGAGGCGAGCTGTCGCCGTCGTCGGAGTGGTACATCCAACCGGATGCCGACCGCGCTGCAAAGGCGATCGCCACAGCGTTTCCAGCGACAAGATCGCCGCCCACGCTCGACGATCCAGCGTTACTGGTAGCAGCGGCTTCGGCCTGCTCTTTGTAGGACTTCGCTCCATTGCCTCAGTACTGTCGTGCGCGCCGCATAACAGTTCATTCAAGCCGACGCCGCTTTGCGGCGCGGCTCAGTTCAGGCGTTGCGCCTAAAGATGAACGGCAAGATCTACGGCCTCAATCGCGCCAAGGCACTCATGGCGATTGAGACGGAGCTGTACGGTTTCACCATCGTCGAGTTGAAGTGCGAATATGATCTGGGTCTTGGAGACGAGATTGATTGGGACAGCGACCTTGAGATGGGGGCTCACACATACAAGAACTTGACCACGCAGAAAGACATTGAGGTCACGGTCGTCAGTCACCTCGTCAGCAGATCCAGTGTTCGCCAGTTCATGAGCGTATAGCTCCATGCTCGTCGTTGCATATCGGCTCTCCCAGTGGTCGAGTCTGCCTCGGCCATCGCATGCAGGCGACGTATTTGCCCTCGCTTCGCTGCGGCAAATCCGCGGCTGAGTTGGGGCGTCGGGGGTAGTTGAGTCCGGCGTCACGCCGGGGCAAAGGAGAAAAAGTATGTTCAATCACATAATGGTCGGTTCAAACGACATTGAGCGTTCAAAACGCTTCTATGACGCAGTGCTCGGGACGCTTGGGGCGGGCGAGCCGCTGCGTAACAGAGCGGACACTGGCCACATCCGGCTTTTCTACCGACACGAAGGCGGCACTTTCAGCGTCAGCGAGCCAATCAACGGTGAAGCAGCAACCTTTGCCAACGGCGGCACCATCGCCTTCAAGTGCAACTCGCCTGAACAGGTCCGTGAATTCCACGACACAGCCGTTGCGCACGGCGGCACATCGATCGAAGACGCACCGGGACTGCGCAACAACACTTTAGGGTCGATGCATTTGGCCTATGTCCGTGATCCCGACGGCAACAAGCTCTGTGCGATCCATCGTGTCAAGCAGGATCGTTGACTGCGTGGCGCAATGCCCGAACATCAGCCAGTAAGCAGCATGCTGCCCAACGAGTCACTCCAGCCGACGTGGCACTCGCTGCGCTCGCGGCACGCGGCACGCGGCTGAGCTTGAGCGTTGGGCTGCAAGAACCACATGAAGACCACTGCCGAAGCCTCGGATGTTGCTTCCCTAAAGGGATTGGGGCCCAAGAGTTCGGCGGCACTGCGGAGTATTGGAATCAGTTCAATCGAGGAGCTCCGGGCACGCGATCCCTTCGATGTCTATGCAGAACTCAAGACGAACGGACCTGGCACAAGCATGAACTTCCTGTACGGACTGATTGGAGCGATCGAGGATGTTCACTGGCAGCAGATCAAGAGAACACGTCGCGCTTCAATTCTCCTGCGCCTGGAGGAAATGGGCATTGCGCCGAGGTAAGCAATCCGCACGAAATCGGCTGCAGGTCTGCGAGATGCCTAGCAAGGCCATGCCCGCGACGTGCGAAAACGCGCGCGCGTGATGCCGGGCACCCACGGCGTTGGCGACGCTGGGGAGTACCTCGCGAATTGGGCTCGTACCCCTGGAGCCTGACGGCGAGCGGCTCGTCGCTTATCTCGAACGGAGGACACCATGGGACTCTTGACCTTCAGCATCAACGTCACCCTGGACGGCTGCGTCGACCACCAGGAAGGAATCGCCGACGACGAGACGCACGCCTTCTTCACCCGCCTCATGGACGAGGGCGGGGCGATGCTCTGGGGCCGCGTCACCTACGAGATGATGGAGAGCTACTGGCCAGCGGTCGCCTGCGGCGACACGGAGGCACCGCCGGCGATCCGCGAGTGGGCGGTCAAGCTGGAGGCCAAGCCGAAGTACGTGGTG
>CAZDPA010000225.1:0-5327 GCA_964507195.1 uncultured Salinisphaerales bacterium
GGCTCGATCTCGTTCCTGTACAGCTCGGACTGGAACTCGTCCGGCGTCAGGATCATCACGAGGTCGGCCCAGGCGCAGGCATCCGCCACGCTCTTGACCTTGAGACCACCGGCCTCGACCTTCTTGGCGGTCGCGGAACCCGGACGCAGCGCCACGACGACGTCGACGCCGCTGTCCTTGAGGTTCAGCGCATGGGCATGGCCCTGCGAACCGTAACCGACGATCGCAACCTTCTTCGACTGAATGATCGAAAGGTCGGCGTCCTTGTCGTAGTAGACGTTGATACTCACTTCGTGAAACTCCAGGTCAGCGGGGCCGCTCAAGCGACGGGGTCAAACAGATACAAACATTCTTCAGGCCACTTCGGGCACTTCGAGCGCGGCATGACCGCGTTGCATGGCCGCCACGCCGGAACGAACCAGCTCCAGCACCTTGGCAACCTTGCTGATGTCGGCGACGAATGCATCCACTTCCGGCCCGGTACCGGCGAGCTGGATCATGCGCGTGCTGTCGGTTTCGTCGAGAATCGCCGCGCGATGATGGCGCGCGATCTCGATCACCTGACGTGCCCCTTCGGCGTCGACTTCGAGCTTGATCATCAGCAGCTCGCACTCAAGGTGGTCGGTACTCGACAGATCGACGATTTCGACAATGTCGATCAGCTTGCGGGTCTGCTTGATGATCTGGTCGATCACCGCGTCCGACCCGCTCGTCACCAGGGTCAGTCGCGAAACCGCAGCGTCATGGGTCGGGGCGACCGACAGCGAATCGATGTTGTAGCCGCGCGACGAAAACATGCCGGCAACCCGCGCCAGCGCACCGGCCTCGTTCTGCAGCAGGATGGAGATGATGTGACGCATAGGACGCGTGCGGACGAGCGGAATAGCCTCTAGGGGCGCGCAACATAGCTTTGCTGCGCCGCAAAATCAATGATTAAGGCGGGCCCGGAGGCTGATTTTCCCGTCTGCAGCACCCGGTCACGCGACCGGCAATCGGGCCTTTGCATGGGGCACCGTGCCATTGGGTCTGGCACGGCAGGATGACGAGCCCGCAGCCGCCTGCCGCTCAAGCTGCCCTTGCCGTGCTTTGCCGCACTGCAAAATCGGGCTAACATCGCGCCCCCTAAAGCTTTTTGCGGCTCCCCATGACCGCCGCCAAAACCTCCGCGCATCCCCTTTCCGGCAAGACCCTGACGGGCGCGGAAATGGTCGTCCAGATCCTGGCCGACGAAGGCGCGGACGTCGTATTTGGCTATTCGGGCGGCGCGATCCTGCCGACCTACGACGCGATCTTCCGCTTCAACGCCGCCAACAAGGAGCGCATGCCGCTGATCGTGCCGGCCAACGAGCAGTCGGCCGGTTTCATGGCGGCTGGTTATGCGCGCGCTTCCGGCAAGGTCGGCGTCTGCATGGTGACCAGTGGCCCGGGCGCGACGAACACCGTCACGCCGGTGCGCGACTGTCTCGCCGACTCGATCCCGATCGTCGTCATCTGCGGCCAGGTCGCCACCGCCGCGGTCGGCTCCGACGCGTTCCAGGAAGCACCGATCAGCTCGATCATGGGCGCCGCCGCCAAGCATGTGTTTCTGGTCACCGACGCGAGCCAGCTCGAAGCAACGGTGCGCACCGCCTTCGAAATCGCCCGGACCGGCCGCCCCGGACCGGTGGTCGTCGACATTCCCAAGGACGTGCAGAACTGGACCGGCACTTTCTCCGGCAGCAGCGTGCTGCCGATCCCCGGCTACCGCGCGCGCATCAATGCCCTGCGCGACAACCGGATCAGTGCCGACAGCGTCGCGCGCTTCCAAGCCATTCTCAGCCAGGCCAAGCGGCCGCTGATCTACGCTGGCGGCGGTGCCGTCAACGGCGAGGCCTCGGCGGCGCTGCGCGAGTTTGCCGCGGCCTACGGCATTCCGGTGACGACGACGCTGATGGGCATCGGCGCCGCCGATACGACCGACCCCCTGTGCCTGCAGATGCTCGGCATGCACGGCACCGCGTTCGCGAACTACGCGACCGATGATTGCGACTTCCTGATCGCGGTCGGCGCGCGCTTCGACGACCGCGTTGCCGGCCTGCCTGCGAAATTCGCACGCAGCGCGAAGTGGATCGCCCATCTCGACATCGATCCATCCGAGATCGGCAAGGTCAAGCAGGTGCAATGGCATCACGTCGGCGAACTGGTGCCGACGATCAAGGCCCTGCACGCTCACGCCAAGGCGCAGAAATTCGCGCCCGACTACAGCGCATGGCACTCGCACATCGCGGATCTCAAGAAGACCCATGCGATGAACTACGAGCGCGGCGGCACGTATATTCAGCCGCATGCGGTGATCGAAGAAATCAACAAGCTCACGAAGGGTGAAGCGGTGGTCTCGACCGGCGTCGGCCAGCACCAGATGTGGGCCGCGCAGTATTTCGACTTCAAGCAGCCGCGTCTGTGGCTGACCTCGGGCTCGATGGGCACGATGGGCTTCGGCCTGCCGGCCGCGATCGGCGCGCAGTTTGCCCGCAAGGACAAGATCGTCATCGACATCGACGGCGATGCCAGCATCCGCATGAATCTCGGCGAGCTCGAAACCGTGACGACCTACAACCTGCCGGTGAAGGTCGTTGTGCTGAACAACTTCGGCGACGGCATGGTCAAGCAGTGGCAGCGCCTGTTCTTCGATTCGCGTTATGCCGGCTCCGACAAGAGCCTGCACCAGAAGGACTTCGTCAAGGCCGCCGAAGCCGACGGCTATCGTTTCGCGCGTCGCGTCGCGAAGAAGGAAGAGCTGGCGGCGGTCGTCAAGGAATTCATCGAGTTCAAGGGCCCGGCGTTCCTTGAGGTCATCATCGATCCGATGGCCTCGGTCTACCCGATGGTCGGCCCCGGCATGTCCTACGAGCAGATGATCACCGGCGAGTGGATCGCGTCGCGTGGCGCCGTCGAGCCGGTCAAGATCGACCCGTCGGCAACCCAGGCCTTCTGATCGTCCGGTCCCGGGCCGCAACGCCCGGGACCGATCTGCCGCTCGTCCGCGACGGCCGCCGGGCTCGACGCAGCCTGTGCGCGAACCGCTAGAATCGATCCTCGAAATTTCTGGCCTGCATGGCCCTTCCCCGCCTTCCATCTGGATTTCCTGCGCGATGAGCAACGAACTGGTATTGACCGAATTTGCCGACGGCGTGATGACGATCAGTCTCAACCGCCCGGACAAGAAGAATGCGCTGTCGCAGGTGATGTATGTCGATCTCGCCGCCGCGATCGCCAAGGCTGAAACCGACAACAGCGTGCGCTGCGTGCTGCTCAAGGGCACGGACGACTGCTTCTGCAGCGGCAATGACATCGGCGATTTCCTGAGCGCCCCGATCTCTGACGAAGACGCACCGGTGATCCGCTTCATGCTCGGCCTCGCCAATTGCTCCAAGCCGGTCGTCGTCGCGATGAATGGCCCGGCGATCGGCGTAGGTTCGACGCTGCTGATGCACGCCGACCTGGTCTACGCCGGCGCTTCGACGCGCTTCCAGTTCCCGTTCGTCAACATCGGGATCTGCCCGGAGTTCGCGTCGACCTACCTGCTGCCGCGCATGATCGGCCACGTGCAGGCGGCTGAGCTGTTGCTGCTCGGCGAGCCGTTCACCGCCGAACAGGCGCTCAACGCACGCCTGATCAATGCCGTGCTGCCGGATGGCGAAGTGCTCGCCCATGCACGCAAGCAGGCGCTCAAGCTCGCGCAGAAGCCGCCGGCGGCGCTGCGCACCTCGAAGATGCTGCTGAAGACCTGGCGCAAGGATTTCCTCCGCGAAGTGATCGTCAAGGAAGCCCAGCATTTCGGACCGATGCTGCACGAACCGGAAGCCAAGGAAGCGCTGACGGCGTTCATGGAAAAGCGCAAGCCGGATTTCTCGCGCTTCAACTGATGTACCGGTCCGCACAGGGATGAACAAGGAACCCGGCAAGCGGGAGCGAAACAAGGAAGCCAACCGCGCGGCGATCCTCGAAGCCGCGCGGCGCTGTTTCCTGGACCAGGGTTACGACAACGTCACGATCCGTGACGTGATCCGCCTGTCCGGCCTCGCCGCCGGCACGTTCTACAACTACTTTCCGGACAAGGAATCACTGTTTCGCGCGCTGGTCGAAGCGCGCCTCGGCACCTTGCAGGAGCGTGTGCATCTGGCGCGCGCCCAGGCCACCGACATCCGCTCGTTCTTCTATCAGTCCTACCTCTGCGCACTGCTTGAAGCGCGCGCCGATCCGGATTTCTTCGAGCTGATGTTCCGCAACGAAGCCGTCGTCCGTTCGTTCTACAACGACAACCTGTTCGGCTTGCTGATGCATTCGCTGCAGGCCGACCTGCAGGACGCGATCGTCCGCGGACTGGTACCGGAACTCGATGTCGAAGCGCTGACCGCAATCTCCTTTGGCGCCGGCTACGAGCTGACCCGCCTCGTTGCGCAGCAACCCGAACGCAAGGTCGAGGACACTGCCTCCTTCGTGACCCAGCTGCTGCTGCGCGGCCTGCCGGAGATGACGGAGCGGCCGAAGCTGATCCGCCTCGGATCACGGCTACTCAAGGGCGCAGCGCGCTAACAGGTCCTAGCTTCCTGACGACTGCTTCTTCGCGATCTCCTGCTCCTCCTGCAGGACCATGTCCAGCACCAGCTTCTGTCGCGCCTGCACTTCCCGACGCAACTCACGGCGCAGTTCCGCCCCGCGAAACCAGCGACGCTCTTCGCGATTTCGCGGCACGACCTGGGCAACTTCCACCGGCCTGCGCTGCTCGTCCATCGCCACCATCGTGAAGTAGCAGGTGTTGGTGTGGCGGGCGATGCGGTCACGGATGTTTTCCGCCGTGACCTTGATGCCGACTTCCAGCGACGTGCGGCCTACATAGTTGACTGCGGCGTAGAACGTCACCAGATCGCCGACCTGGATCGGCTGCTTGAACATGACCTGATCCACCGACAGGGTCACGACATAGGTGCCGGCATAACGGCTGCCGCAGGCGTAGGCAACCTGGTCGGCCAGCTTCAACAGGCTGCCCCCGTGAACATTGCCGGAGAAGTTCGCCATATCCGGCGTCATCAGCACGGTCATCGACAGAGTCCGGCCGGAATCGTCGCCGACGTGGGAAAACGGGACCGCTGATTCGTTGGGGTTCATTGCGATTTCATCGTGCCGGGTAAGCGCTCCAACATACTGTAAACCCGAGCCGGCCGTGACGGGGTTCACGTGCTTTCCCATGTCCGTCTTCGCTACCGCGGATGCAGTCAACCGGCGTACCATCAACGACAAAGAACGAACCGGAGGCGCGCATGCTGATCACCAACGCCCACATCATC
>CAZDPA010000226.1:0-5268 GCA_964507195.1 uncultured Salinisphaerales bacterium
TGTCGCAGCAGAGCATCTTCGCGTTGTCTTCTTATGCGACGCACGATTACGAAGGCGTTGCACTTCGTGACGATGAAAAGGCGAGGTTGGTAAAGGATCTGGGCAGCGCAAACTTCTTCTTGCTACGCAATCACGGACTGCTGACAGTGGGCAGCAGCGTTGCCGATGCTTTCCTCTTCATGTACTTGTTCGAAGCCAGTTGCATGATCCAGGTGCGGGCGCAGGCCGGCGGTGGGGAACTCGTACCGATCCATTCAGGCATTCTCGAGACCGCTATGGCGCAGGCCAGGCAGGTCACCCGCGGAGCGGGTAGCGGCTTGGTCTGGCCGGGTCTGCTGCGCCGCCTGGATCGCAGGGATCCGTCATATCGAAACTAAGGATCGGATCGAGCGAGTGATCGTGCTGATAATTTTATTGTGCCTCGGCGCATGCCGATGCTGATCTTGTCCAATGCACCGTCGTCGCGCGACTGCAGGTTTCTCGCTGGCTCAGATAGGCCCGCTGCAGATCTCGTTCCCTAACCGTCCATACACAGATCGATTGGTCAACTGAAGGAAGTATCAGAATGAAGAGGTATCTATTTTACGTTGCGCTTACATTCACCTCGCTATATGTGAAGGTGGCAAGTGCCGATGAGCCGTCTCAATGGGGGCTGGGTGCAGCGGGTGCTTTCAGCTTGAGCCCATATGCCGGCAAAGGTGAAAGAGTGACGCCGATTCCGCTGGTTACCTATGAAAGTGATCGACTTTTCTTCTTCGGGATCACTGGCGGCGTCCATCTGGTTGATGAAGGATCGCTTAAGCTCGATGCGATCGTACAGGGGCGGCTCGATGGTATCGACGCTGACGACTTTGGTTTAAACGAGCTCGCAAGAAATGGGATTGACCGAAGTCTTCTTTCCGATCGAAAGGACGGGATTGATGCCGGACTTGCAGCAAAATTCAATGCGCGGTTCGGGGAGGTATCGCTGAGTCTTCTGACGGATATTACGGGCGCCAGCAAAGGAACCGAAGTGACGTTGGGATACGGGTATCCGTTTGCTTTGAGCAATAATTTTGTGCTCACGCCAAGTTTGGGTGCCTCATGGCAGTCGAGCAAGATGGCCAACTACTACTATGGAATCTTGGATGAAGAAGCTGCGCGCGGCCTGACTGAATATAAGCCTGGAGCGTCACTCTCGCCGAAGATTGGTTTATCTATCGACTACGGCTTTGCCGAGCGTTGGAACTTGCTTGCGCGTCTCTCGTACGTAAGGTTCTCTAGCGATGTTAGTGACAGTCCGCTGTTGGACTCAGATCATTCCATGAGCGCTATCCTGGCTATCCGCCGCAGCTTCTGAACGGACCGACGTCGGTTGAAGGGAGTCTCAGAAAATGTCGGAACCGAAACTACTTTGAATCGGCGACGATGTGTCTGGCAGGTAGCCGCCGCCAAGAGATGGATCGAGCAGCGCCTGCAATCAACGACACCTCGCTTCCCATGCTCGATCTGGCACGGGATGACAGCGCCGGTATCGCTGGACGTTACAGAATCAAGCTCGGCACGCCGGGCACCGCCGTCACCAAGACCGAGCTGGTGGACCTGATGAAGATCGACGATCCGGACGGCATCAGCGGCACCGCCGCCAATGGCGACATCGGTCTGGGGCCGGTGTTCGCGATGCCGTTCAACACGATCGAGGACATCGTCGTGCTCGACGAGCGCACGTTGCTGGTGATCGACGACAACAACTTCCCGTTCTCGGTCGGCCGCCACAAGGGCAGCGGCGCGCCGGACGACAACGAGCTGGTCCGCATCCGGCTGCCGAAGGACCGCGCGCTGACGCTCGCGCCCTGATCCGTATACGAACCTGCCCTCGCCGCAATCGGCAGAGGGCAGGTTCTCCATTCGGGCTGACCGCCTTTCAGTCGGTGACCAGCCGCACGCGGTAGCCGTACAAGCCGTCGGCGACATTGCGCATGATGCCCTTGACGTTCATGCGCAGCGTCATCGGCTCGGCGAAGACGCGGTCGGCCGCGCGTTCGGGAATGCCCATGCTGCGCAGCCCCGCCTTGCTGAGGCTGCCGTCGCTGCAGAAGCTCGACGTGGTGTCGTTGACCAGGTCGGTCTGGCTGACGACGCGGTTGATGTCGTAGAGCTGCTGTCCCAGCACCAGCGTGCCGTCGAGGGTTTCGCCGGTGAGCGTGTTGACGACGCCGACCAGCGCCGACGATTCGAGCACGAACTCCGGCGACAGCCCCAGGTTCACCACCGTCACACCTGGTGCCGGGTATGTGTTGCTCAGGTAGTGATAGCGCCGCTGATCGACCACCGGGCAAACCAGGCTGTGCGCGGTGCGCGCCGGCAGCCTGAAGCTCACCACATCCTGCTCGTCGATCGTGATCTGCTCATTGAGTGCGGGCAGCAGATAGCAGCCGGCAACCGCCGGCGTGCCGCAGTCGCTCTTGAACTGGATGTAGCGTCCGCTCTTGGCGCCGGACCATTTCAGCGCGCGGCCGAAGGAGTCGACATCGCCGACATCGGCGACGCTGGGCTTGCGTGCGTGCCTGTCGAGCAGCGGCAGCAGCGAGTCCTGTGCCTGCGCCAGCGGCGCGCCCAGGCTCATGAGCATGCCGGCGCAGAGCAGCTGCAAACCGTGGTTACGCTTGTTCAGAAAATTCTTCATGGGTGCTCCTGATCGGGTTTTCTCTCCACCACTCAGGAATAACTGCATCCGCCTGCGAAACCGGCCGTGTCGCCGTGCCAAACAGCGGCTGGTGTGAAGTCGCGCACGATTCGGACCTGATTTCGCCGCGCCTTGGCCGGATTTGCTGCAAGGCCTCGTTTCCCTGTGCAGACCGGAGATTCCATCGCAGCGATGGCACTCCGCTTACAGGTGTTGCCGCCCCGGGCGAGCACGCCCCGCAGGGCAAACGAGGACCAGGACATGAGTAAGGGATTTGCGATGCGCCGCCTGCTGTGCGGCGCGCTGTTGCTGGCGGCTACGGGCAACACTCAGGCTGCGCAGATCGGCGAAGTCATCGCCGACGAGATCGTCGTCAACACCACGCAGGGCGGCGCCCAGCGGTATCCGGACATCGGCCGCGATCTCGCCGGCAACAGCTTCGTCATCTGGCAGGCCGGGCACGACACTGACGGCAACGGCTTTACCGATCAATACGGCGTGTACGGCCAGCGCTACGACGCCGCCGGCCGTGCGCTCGGCGGCGAGTTCCTGATCAGCAGCCTCGGTGCCAACACCGGTTCCTATCCGGCGGTGGCGGTCAATGCCAGTGGGCAGGCGATCGTGGTCTGGCAGGTCGAGTTCGGCAGCGGCAACACGTTGGTCAGCTATATCCAGGGCCGCCGTTACGACGCGGCGGGCAAGCAGCTCAGCTCGCAGTTCACCATCGACAGGAACGAGAACGGCTCGGCGCAAGCTCACTATCCCGACGTGACGATGGATGCCCAGGGTGGCTTCGTGGTGAGCTGGCAGCGCGAATTTCTGGATGCAGACCAGAACCCGGAAGGCCCCTCGAAAATCTATCTGCGCCGCTACAACGCCGAAGGCGTGGCGCAGGGCGCCGCCTATGCGGTTGACGGCAACAGCGACCAGGAGGTGCCGACGATCGCCGGCAACGGCAGCGGCGAGTTCGTCGTCACCTGGCAGGACGATCGCGACAGCGCCAGCGATTTCATTCCGGACATCTACGCGCGGCGCTTCGACGCCAGCGGCGCGCCGCGCGGTGCGTCGTTCCGCGTCAACGGCGACATCCACGGCTTCGACCTGACGCCGCGTGTGGCGATGGACCCGGCCGGCCGCTACATCATCACCTGGCGCGGCCCGCAGGACGCGGGCACCGACCAGCCCAGCGGCATTCTCGCGCGGCGCTATGCCGCCGACGGCACGGCGCAGGGCGCGCAGTTCGAGGTCAGCAGCGCGGGCAGCCGTGCAACCTTCGCCAACCGCGAGTTCTATCCAGCGGTGGCGGTGGCACCCGACGGCGATTTCGCGATCGGCTGGGCCGATGCCGACTTCAGCTTGTTCGCGCGCTACTACGATGCCGCCGGCGTAGCGCGCACCGGCGAAATCCCGGTGAGCAATGACGGCCTGTCTCCGGCGATCGCGATGGATGCCAGCGGTGATTTCGATATCGTCTCGGCCCGCTGGTACAGCAGCCTGCGCGACATCTACCTGCGCCGCTACAACGGCACTGCCGACGTCGATCTCGGCGCCAGTCTCAGCGACGATCCCGATCCGGTCGCGCCCGGCTCGCCGGTGCAGTACAGCCTCTACCTGAGCAACCGCATGGCGGCGGCGGATGCGAACGATACGGTCGAGGCCGTTCGCGGCATTGCGCACGACGTGCACGCAAGCTTGCGTTTCGACGGTGCCGCGTTCATCAGTGCCGCCGGCGCCGGCTGGACCTGCAGCGGCACCGTGACGATCGCCTGCAAGCTTGACGGCCTGCTGGCGCAGCAGGAGATGGCGCCGCTGCTGACCGTGGCGGTGCAGGGCGCGCCGGAGGCGACCGAAGTGCGCGCACACGTCACGGTCGGCGATGCGCACATCGACAGCAACGACGGCAACAACACGGTCACCGAGATCACCGCCATCGCCGGCGATACCGGCCCAGGGCCGGACACCGTGCCGGACGGCTACAGCTTCATCGATGCCGGCAGCGTGGCGCGCGAAACCGCGGTGGCGTCCAACGCCGTCACCATCACCGGCATCAACCAGGCGGCGCCGATCAGCGTCGAAGGCGGCGAGTACCAGATCGGCGACGGCGCCTGGACCGCTGCTGCGGGCACGGTTGTCAACGGCCAGGCAGTGCGCGTGCGTCACACCAGCGCGGCACAGTTCTCCAGCGAGGCGCTGACCGCGCTCGACGTCGGTGGCATCGTCGCGGTGTTCCGCAGCATCACGCTGGCACGCGCGATCACGCCGCAGGCGTTCAGCTTTGCGACGCAGAGCGGGGTCGAGCCGGCAACGGCGTTCGTGTCGAATCCCGTCGCGATCTCCGGCATCAACGATGCCGCGCCGGTGTCGGTCAGCGGCGGCGACTACGCCGTCAACGGCGGCGCCTACACCAGCGAACCCGGCAGCGCCAACAACGGCGACACCATCGAACTGCGCGTGACATCGGGCCCGTTCGGCGAAAGCCGCAGCGCCACGCTGATCGTCGGCGGAACGTCCGCCAGCTTCAGCGTGATCTCGCGCGCAGAGCCGGCCGCGCCGCCGCTGGTGGTCGAGAACGGTGGCGGTGCCTTCGGCGCCGGCGGCCTGCT
>CAZDPA010000227.1:0-5258 GCA_964507195.1 uncultured Salinisphaerales bacterium
CCAGCGCAATGAAGAGCGCTACACCTTCCTGCGCTGGGGCCAGGAAGCCCTGAAGAACTTCAAGGCCGTGCCGCCCGATACCGGCATCGTTCACCAAGTCAACATCGAATATCTCGCCCGCGTCGTCTTCGAGAACGACAACGGCCTGCTGTACCCGGACAGCTGCTTCGGCACCGATTCGCACACCACGATGGTGAACGGCATCGGGGTGCTCGGCTGGGGCGTCGGCGGCATCGAGGCGGAAGCTGCGATGCTCGGCCAGCCGTCTTCGATGCTGATGCCGGAAGTCATCGGCGTGAAGGTCAGCGGCAAGCTCGCCGAAGGCGCGACCGCGACCGACCTCGTGCTGACCGTGACCGAGATGCTGCGCAAGCGCGGCGTCGTCGAGAAGTTCGTCGAGTTCTTCGGCCCGGGGCTCGCCAATCTTTCGGCTTCGGATCGCAACACGATCGCCAACATGGGCCCGGAATACGGCGCCACCTGCGGCATCTTCCCGATCGACGTCGAAACCCTGAACTACCTGCGCCTGACCGGCCGCAGCGAGCAGCAGATCGCCGTCGTCGAGGCTTACGCCAAGGCGCAGGGCATGTGGTGGACGCCGGATGCACCGGAAGCCGAGTACACCGACGTGCTGACGCTCGACCTCGGCAGCATCAAGCCGTCGCTCGCCGGTCCGAAGCGCCCGCAGGATCGCGTGCTGCTCACCGACGTCAAGGCCAACTTCAAGAAGGCTTTTGAAGCCGAACAGAAGGCACGTCCGTCGAAGGGCGCCGCCACCGTCACCGACAATGGCAAGACCTTCGAACTGAAGGACGGCGCGGTGATGATCGCGGCGATCACCTCCTGCACCAACACTTCGAATCCGAGCGTGCTGATCGGCGCCGGCCTGCTCGCCAAGAAGGCGCGCGCGCTTGGCCTCACCAGCAAGCCCTGGGTCAAGACCTCGCTGGCACCGGGATCGCTGGCGGTCACCGAGTACCTCAACAAGGCCGGCCTGATCGAAGACCTCGAACACCTCGGCTTCTACGTCACCGCCTACGGCTGCACAACCTGCATCGGCAACTCCGGTCCGCTCAATGAACCGCTCGGCAAGGCGATCAGCGACAACACGCTGAGCGTTTCGGCCGTGCTGTCGGGCAACCGCAACTTCGAGGGTCGCGTCCACCAGGACGTGCGTATGAACTACCTCGCTTCGCCGCCGCTGGTCGTTGCCTACGCGATCGCCGGCAGCACCGACATCGATCTCACGACCGAACCGATCGGCAAAGGCAAGGACGGCAAGGACGTCTTCCTCAAGGATATCTGGCCGACCAATTCGGAAATCCAGGAAGTCGTTGCCAAGGCCGTCACCGCCGAAGGCTTCAAGAAAAGCTATGCCGATGTGCTCAAGGGCGACGCCCGCTGGCAGTCGATCAAGATCAGCAAGTCGGAAACCTATCCGTGGGACAGCAAGTCGACCTACATCGCCAATCCGCCGTACTTCAAGGGTATGACGATGACACCGCCCGGCATCCAGCCGATCAAGGGCGCACGCGCACTCGCAGTGCTGGGTGACTCGATCACGACGGACCACATCTCGCCGGCCGGCGACATCAAGAAAGACGGCCCAGCAGGCAAGTACCTCGAAGAACACGGCGTCAAGAAAGCCGACTTCAACAGCTTCGGCTCGCGCCGCGGCAACCACGAGATCATGATGCGCGGCACGTTTGCCAACACGCGCATCAAGAACTCGATGACCCCGGGCGTCGAAGGTGGCGTGTCGCGTCACTACAACGGCGCCGCCGGTCCGGTCGAGCCGATCTATGACGTCGCGATGAAGTACCAGAAGGAAGGCACCCCGCTGGTCGTTCTCGCCGGCAAGGAATACGGCACCGGCTCGTCGCGTGACTGGGCCGCCAAGGGCACGATCCTGCTCGGCGTCAAGGCCGTGATCTCGGAATCCTTCGAGCGCATCCACCGCGCCAACCTCGTCGGCATGGGCGTACTGCCGCTGAACTTCGTCGACGGCCAGACCGCGGTCAGCCTCGGCCTCGACGGCTCTGAAGTGTTCGACTTCGACGGCCTGAAGAACGGCGCCGGTGAAGTCGCCGTGACCGCAAAGAAGGCCGACGGCAAGTCGATCTCCTTCAAGGCCAAGGTGCGCATCAACACGCCGATGGAGTGGGAATACTACGAACACGGCGGCGTGCTGAACTACATGCTGCGCCAGATGGCGAAGTAAGCCTCACAAGCTGAAAGAAAAGGCCGCGCAAGCGGCCTTTTCTGTTCCTGTCAGTTCTCCCTCGCCCCGCCTTCCGGGAGAGGGATTTGAGCTGCGGTCGTTCTTGGCTATCACCCGGTACGGTGCTTCAATAGCGCATGCGCCTCAACAAGTTCATCAGCGAAACCGGGATCTGCTCGCGGCGCGAGGCGGATGGCTGGATCGAGCAGGGCCGCGTCACCCTCAACGGTGCGGTTGCAGTGCTGGGCACGCAGGTCAATGACGGCGATGAAGTCTGCGTTGACGGTCGCCCGGTCGGCCAGAGCAAGAAGAATGTCTACATCGCGCTGAACAAGCCGGTGGGGATCACCTGCACGACCGAGCGCCACATTGCCGACAACATCATCGACTTCGTCGGCCACCGCGATCGCATCTTCCCGATCGGCCGCCTCGACAAGCCTTCGGAAGGCCTGATCCTGCTGACCAACAACGGCGACATCGTCAACGAGATCCTGCGCGCCGAGCACAACCACGAGAAGGAATACATCGTCACCGTCGATCGCCCGCTGACGCCTGAGTTCGTCAAGCACATGGCCGAGGGCGTGGAGATTCTGGATACGCTGACCAAGCCCTGCGTGGTCTCGGCCGAAGGCCGCAATGTCTTTCGCATCACGCTGACACAGGGACTGAACCGGCAGATCCGCCGCATGTGCGATGTGTTCGACTACAAGGTCTGGCGCCTGCAGCGCGTGCGCATCATGAACGTCCACCTCGGCAGCCTGCCGATCGGCCAATGGCGCGACCTCAATGCCGATGAGCTGCGCGGCCTGCTGCCGGACAAGGCGCTCGTCCCCAGCCAGACCGCAATGCCGGGCCAGAAGCCGAAAGCCGTCGGATCGAGACCAAAACCGGCGCCCAGACCGGCACCGTCTGTGCCGCCACCTGACGGCCGCGTCGACCCCTGGGCAAACGCACGCAAGAGACGCTGACGCCAGCGTCATCAATGCTGGTTCAGGCGGGGTGCAGCCAGCGTTCAGGGGACGCCAGTGGCGCGGCTATTGCGCAGGAAATTCCCGTACACTTTCGCCGGTTCCCCATCCCGGCACTCGCACTCGGCTTCCCGCATGACTACTCGCGTCGTTTTCAATCAGAAAGGCGGTGTGGGCAAGACCACCATCGTCTGCAACCTTGCCGCCATCGCCGCCAGCCGCGGCCTGCGCACACTGGTCATCGATCTGGACACCCAGGGCAACGCGACGCAGTACCTCACGGGCAGCTCGGCGAGCCAGCCGGATCGCAGCATCGGTGATTTCTTTGAATCGATGCTGAGCTTCTCGATCAACCCGGCACCGTTCGTGACCTTCACGAGCAACACCGCGTTCGAGAATCTGGATGTCGTTGCGGCGGATGGTCGTCTCGACGAACTGGCCGTCAAGCTCGAAGCCAAGCAGAAGATCTACAAGTTCCGCGACAGCCTGCGCAAGCTGCGCGGCTACGATGCGATCTTCATCGACACGCCGCCGGCATTGAACTTCTATTCGCGCTCGGCACTGATCGCCGCGGACCGCGTGCTGATTCCGTTCGATTGCGATGAGTTCGCGCGTCAGGCGCTGTACTCGCTGCTCGACAACATCGACGAGGTCCGCGCCGACCACAACGAGAACCTGACGGTCGAAGGCATCGTCGTCAACCAGTACCAGTCCCGCTCGCGCCTGCCTGCGCGCATGGTCGAGGAACTGAAGGCCGAAGGCCGCCCGGTGCTTGATCAGGTCGTCAGCAGTTCGGTGCGCGTGAAGGAGTCGCACGAACAACATACGCCGCTGGTGTTCCTCGAGAAGAATCACCGCGTCACGCAGGAATATGTCGCGTTGTACGACCGGCTGATGCGCAGCTGATGAGCAGAACCTGCGTGATTCGTCAGCACTGCTGACAGCACGACGCGGCAAAGTGGGTACAGCTTCGGGGGAAGCGATGATCAAACGACTGGCAATTCTGTTGGCAGCCTGCCTGCTGGCGGCGTGTTCCGACGATGACGGCGGCAACTCCAATGCGCCACCGACAACAGGCGTCGCTGGGCTGTGCGTCAACAGCGACTGCGGCGAACGCACGATCCTGCTCGATCTGCCCGGCGCGGAAAATCTGATCTTCTCGTCCGATGGCCGCCTGTTCGTCAGCGGCGGCTCGGGCCTGTTCGAGATCCACAAGAACGACGACGCCACGTTCCGCGCCGACCAGATTTCGACCGAGTCCGCAGGATTCACCGGCCTCGCGATCCGCGACGGCTATCTCTACGCCTCCAGCGGTGATGGTCGCCTCTGGGCCGGGGCCATCACCGCTACGCCGCAGATCGCGCCGATCCACAGCATGACCGGCATGTGCATCGCCAACGGCACGGCTTTGGGTTCGGACGGCCGCATCTACGTTGTCGACGAGCCACTGAACATCTGCATCCCCGATCCGAAGATCAAGCGCTTCACGATCGACCCGTCTGATCCGCTCAAGATCATCAACGAAGAGGTCTGGGTGCAAGGCGGCGCGCTAGGTCTGCTGTCGGTCGGCATTGGCAACACGCTGCGCTTTCCGAACGGCCTGCAGAGCGACGGCAATGTCTTCTACGGCACCGATGGCGGCAGCATCTACAGCGTCGAGCTGCTCGCGGACGGCAGCGCCGGTCCGGTCACGCCGATCTTCTTCGCAGTCGATGTCCACGACGACCTCGGCCTGGTGGCCGACGGCGTGCTGCTCGCGAACTTCCTGACCGGCCGCATCAGCCTGATCTCGCGCGACGGCGAGCTGCTGCAGGCAACGGCGCCGGGCACGTTCACGTTCCCGTCTTCAGTGCGCCTCGGTCGGCCACCGATGTTCGAGACTACGGATATTGTCGTGACGGAAACGGGCTTGCTCGTCGACCAGAGTTTGCCGCTGGATCATCTGAGCGTGTTCCGGCGCAAGCCCTGATCCCCGGAGTAGCCCGGTTTCGCGAAAGCGAAGCCGGGAAGCGCGCCCTGCAACCGTAGCATCCCGGCTCCGCTGCGCGGAACCGGGCTACCCGTTGAAC